>CAIPXZ010000690.1 GCA_903869075.1 uncultured Myxococcales bacterium
CGGCGGCTGATGCGCAGGATGTGCGTGTCGGTGCGCGCGTCGAACTCGGCGCTCACTTCCGCGTCGACCAGCGCGCCCTGCAGCGCCGCGGTGTCGACCCCCAGCGCTCCGCCGCTGACAACGACGACGCCCAGCGCTGCCAGCTCCTGGCCAAATGCGTGCGCGTATTCCAGCTGCTGCGCCGTCGCGGTGCGGCTGCCAACCACGGCGACCCGCAGCCGCTGTTCCGGCAGGTCCGTGCCCAGCCAATACAGGGGCGAGGCGAGGTGGCCGCGGCGCAACACGGCGGACGGCACAACAGTGCGACTCTGGCTCATGACGGCTCCATGCGGGCGATTGTCGCCCCCATGGGTATTCGCGCGCTGGCGGTTTTTGCCGCGGCGCTCCGGCGATCGTCAGGCGCTTTTTTGCAGCCGCGCCGCAAAAAAGCCGTCGACGCCGCCGCGCACCGGCGCTGACACCAGATCGCCGTGATCATCCAGCCAGTCCGCCAGCCACGGGCTTTGGCCCGGAAAGCGCTGGAAGTCTGTATTTTCATGGAGGAATTGCGCGATTTGCTGCGGTCCTTCCTCCTCGGTGAACGAACAGACGGCGTACAGCAGCACGCCGCCCGGTCGCAGCCAGCGCGCCGCTTGCCGCAGCAGCCGCGCCTGCAGCTCGGCCATGCGCAAAATATCGGACGCCATACGGCGATGGCGCAGCTCTGGCCGGCGCCGCAGCGTGCCCAGCGCGGTGCACGGCGCGTCCAGCAAGATCGCGTCAAAGCTGCCCAGCGGGATCCCGAGGTCCTTGCACGCATCGCCTGTGATCGTCGCCGCCAGCGGATGGCCGATTTGGTCGCACAGCTGCACCGCGTGCAGCAGCTTGTCGCCGTTCTTGTCGATCGCCGTCACCGCTGCGCCGGTATGCACGAGCCGCGCGGACTTCACCCCGTGGCCGGCGGCGATGTCCGCGACGCGGCTGGGCGGCTGCGTCGCCAGCCAGTCCGCCAGCCACTCCACCACTGCGGCACTCGCGGCGTCCTGCGCGAGCGCGCGTCGCGCAGAAAAAACCTGCGATTGCAAGAACTTGCCGTCCGCCACGCGGCCCACGCCCGGCACTTGCGCGCCGTCCAGCGGCGCCAAAACGACGCCTTCCACGGCCAGCTCGGCGATCAGCCGCGGGCCGTCGCCGTCCAGCGCATGGACAAAAAGCGGCGCGGGCTGCGACAACGCCCGTTCCAACGCCGCGCCATCCACGTGCGCGCGCGTCGCCCACGCCTGCGCGCGTCGCGCCAGCCAGTCCGGTAGGTCGCGATCGTCGGGGCGATCGCCATCCAGCAGCCGCTGCGCCAGCGATCGCAACACCGCGTGGACAAACGGAATCTGCTTGTGCGGCAGCAGCCGCTTCGCCGTCTCGACCGTGGCGTGCACCGCCGCGTGCGGCGGGATCCGCAGGTCAGCCAGCTGCAGCGCGCCCAGCCGCAGGATCGCCAGCGTCGGCTCCTCCAGGTCGTACAGCCCTTGGCGGCAGGACAGCTCCAGCCAGCGATCCAGCGGCCGCCGCCGGCGCAGCACGCCGTAGACGAGCTCTGTGCACAGCCCGCGATCCGGCCCGGCCAGCGCCGGCGCCGTGTCCAGCACTTGGCGCAGCGCCGCCTGGCTGCCCTGGCCGTCCTGTTCAATCAGCACGAGCGCTTGCGCTGCCCGCTGCCGCGGATCGGCATGGTGGTTGGGCCGTTCTGACATCGTGCGTTCGCCTGCGCGTCGCCCCGGTGGCTGGGGCGGGCGCATGGTCGGCGGCGCGCGGCATTCCGTCAAACCCGGCGGCGTCCCGGCATCAGCCGCTGATGCCCCAGACCGCTGTCGGTGCCAACACGCCCAGGTGCTGCGCCCGCGCCAGCACGGCCTCGCTCGAGCGCCCCAGCGTCTGCGCCAGCGCCGCCAGCGGCGTGCCGTTGTCGTGGCCCGCGCGCACCACGATGTCCGCCGCCCGCGACCACGCCTTGCCGTGGTTCACGCTGCGTGGCGGCTGCTTGCCCGTCGGCGGCGGCCGCCACTGCCCGCGCAGCGCCAGCACGATCGCCACCTTGCCGCGCGTCGTCTCCCCGCGCGCCATCGCCCGCCGCAGCGCGTGCCACGGACTCGGACCATCCAGCAGCGCGGCGATCGCCGCCACCTCGTCGTCCGCCAGCCACGGCGCCGCGTCCGGCTCCGGCTGCGCCGCCAGATACGCGGCGATCCGCGCCTCCAGCGTCGCCGGATGCAGCCCCGTCGCCCGCACCAGCAGCGGCAGCGACCAGCGCGCCGCCAGCAGCGCCGGCAGCAGCACCTGACCCGCCTCGTCCCGCGGCACCGGCGGCAACGGCGGCACGGGGTGCGACGCATTCCAGCGCGCCGCCGCCACGAGCCGCAGCGCCCCAAGCGGCACCTGCAGCGTCGCCGCCAGTTGCGTCAGCGACGGCGGCTGCGGTTGCGCCAGCGCTGCCGTGATCGCCGCGACGTCCGCCGGCACCACCCACGGCGTCACGTCCGTCTGCCCGCTGCGCCGTAGCCAGCGCAGCAACGCCGCCAGCACCGCCGCCGCCGACTTGCCCGTCACCGCCTCCAGCGCCGCCAGCGACGCACCCTGCGCCGCCGCCTGTTCCAGTTGTTCCAGCCCTTGTGTGTCCGCGCGCATCCCAGCCTCCCGAATCCGGGCGAAAAACGGGCCCGGTAGCTGATGTTCGGACGCTGGCGATTTTTGCCGCGGGCGGATCGCAAAATAGTTGCCGCGTCGACTGCCGCCGCCGGTTTGGCCGCGCCGGCGGGTGTGCTACGCTGGCCGGGCCGCGCAGCCGCGGTCGCTGTTCCACCCCAACCGGGCGAGTCCATGGCCACTTCCACCCGCGATCGCCTGCGCCAGATCGTGCCGCTCGTCGGCACGGTGCTGTTGTTTGGCCTGATCCTGCGCACCACCGACTTGGCGAAATTTTCGGCCGCGCTGCGCACAGCCGACCTGCTGCGCTATGGCTTGACCGTGTCGATCACCTCCGTGATCGTCTGGCTGTACGACACGGCGTGCGTGACCTGGCTCATCGGCCAGACGCTGCGCGACCGCGGTCGGGCTTTGCCGTGGAAGACGCTTTTGCCAGTTAAAGCGGCTAGTTACGCGATCAACGCGATCAACTACCACGCCGCGACGCTGGCGATGGCGTGGCTCGTCGGCAAGCGCAAGCAGGTGTCGTTTCTGGAGGCGACCGGCGCGCTGGCGCTGCTTTCCTACCTCGATCTGGTGGCGGTGGCGGGGATGGTCGCCGCGGGGCTGATGCTGGCGCCAGACGTCGTCGCGGCGCAGCCGGGCCTGCAGGCGTGGCTGCAGGGCGTGACGGTGGCGATCTTTGTCGGCGCGGTGGCGAGCGTGCTGCTGCTGCAGTCCGGGTGGAAGTTGCCGCTGCTGGTCAAGCTGCGCGCGCTGCCGGTGCTGCGGCCGCTGGCGGCGCTGTCGCCCGGCGCGATGGTGGTCGGCATCGTGCTGCGGACCGGGCTGGTGATGGCGTACGCGGCGATCAACATGCAGCTGATGGCGTGCTTTGGCATGCAGCCGACCTGGGGGCGCATGTTGGTGGTGCTGCCGATCCTGACGGTGGTGGGGACGGTGCCGATCTCGGTCAGCGGCATTGGCACCACGCAGGTGCTGATGCGCGTGCTGTACGCGCCGTTCGTCGCCGATGGCCGCGACGCCGCGCCGGTGATCGACGCGTTTTCGACGGCGATGATTGTCGGCTTCGTCGGGGTGCGGCTTGTGGTGGCGCTGCCGTTCCTGCGCGGCATTTTGGCGGAGCTGCGCGAGCAAAAAACGTCCTGAATTCGGAGGTTTCATGCGACTGACGCGGTTGTGGATCGGCCTGTGCCTGTGCGTCCTCGGCTGCGGCAGCACGACGCAGCCGGTCCTTGGCGACGCGGGCGGCAGCGGCGGCACGGACAGCGTCAGCAGCGGCGACGACACTGCCGACAGCGCCAGCGCCGACAGCAGCAGCGCCCCCGACAGCAGCGCCGACGGCGGCAGCGACGTCGCCGTGCTGCCCTGCAACCCCGGCTTCCAGGTCGACGGCCAGGACGGCGGCTGGCAGAACGCCGCCGGCTGCGACGAATACGCGAAAGCCGGCAGCGTCAACGGCATGAACGGCAGCTATTTTGCCGCCAGCCCAGCGACCGCCGCGCTGCAATTCCTCGCCGACTGGACGTGGCGCACCGACGGCGCGCTCTGCCCGGCGATGTTCGCCCGCGCGCGCTTTTCCACCGGCAACGGCAAACAGCACTGGCAGCTGCAGGTTTTTGCCGACGGTCACAATGCGACGACGCAAAACGGCGCGGCGTGGACCGGCAAGCACCAGGCGGCGTACGGCTTCGCGGCGTCGGCCAAGCAGGCGCTGGCGCACCCGCAGTTTGAATTCCGCCTCGATGCCGTGCCGGTCGGCCAGGTGGCGATGCTGCTGCATGCGCCAGACAAGGCCTCGAATTTGCAAGGCAATCCGCCTGGATGTGGTCAGCCGGAGCAAGCGCTGGTTCTGGAGCCGACCGTGCTTGTGGCGCAGATGGCCGTGACCGGGCTGTCGGCGCTGGCGCCGGCGCAAGGGCTGATCGCGGTGACGGTGGACAAGCCGGTGACCAAGATCGGCGAGGTCGTCACCGTCTGGGGCGCGTTCTTTGGCACCGCGGCGGGCACGGCGACGATCAACGGCACGCCGGTGGACGTGGTCGCGTGGCAGCCGGGGGCGGTGCAGATCAAGGTGCCGATCCTGGCGGCAGCGCAGGGCGAGATCGTGCTGACGACCGCCGACGGCAAGGCCAGCAACCCGCTGACTGTGACGCTGAAGAGCCCGCCCGATCCGGCGCAGTGCCAGGGCAAGAGCCCCGGGACGGCGTGTGACGACGGCCTCAGCTGCACAACCAACGACACCTGCAAGGCCGGCAGCTGCAGCGGCACCGACACCTGCACCGGCACGGGACCGTGCGCGCCGACAGCGTGCAGCGCCGGCAGCGACTGCATCGCCGCGCCGTTGGCCGCCGGTGCGCCGTGCAAAGGCGCACAATGCAACGGGTTTTGCGACGCTGGCGGCAGCTGCTTGGTCGACGCCAGCACGCCCGTCTGCGCCGATGGCAACGCCTGCACGCAAGAGCTGTGCGCCGCCAGCGGCTGCGACCACACAGCGCTCACCGGCAGCACCTGCGACGACGGCGATTTCTGCACCGTCAGCGACGCCTGCGCCGCCGGCAAGTGCGCTGGCGCGGCCAAGGACTGCAACGACAACAGCGTCTGCACGCTCGACAAGTGCGACCCGACAAAGGGCTGCGTCTATCCGACCGCGTGCGACGACGGCAACCCGTGCACAATCGACAGCTGCCAGAACGGCCAATGCGCCGTCACCAACCTCGCCGATACCACCGGCTGCGACGATCTGGACCCGTGCACCACCGACACGCACTGCAGCGGCGGCAAGTGTCTGGGCACGCCGGTGCCGGGCTGCAAGTGAGCGTGGTTACAGCCAGGTCGCCTTGGGCACCAGCGGCAGCAGCGCCGAGGCCGACAGCTCGCTGACAAGCGTCAGCACCCGGTCACGCGACACGACGTGCAGCAGGTGCAGGCCGGCGCGCTGGTCCAGCAGCACACCGGAATCGTGGCTGCCCGGCGCTGTCGCTTCGACCTCGGGGTCGTCGATATCCGCGGCCTTGGCGCGGCTGAACACAGTGACGGGCGTGCCGTAGGCGCGGTAGCTGTAAATCACCACGAGCTGCGGACCGAGCACCGCCAGCCGCGCGCCCAGCAGCTCTACGCCCGCGCCTTCGGACAGCGGCAGCGGCGGCACAGCGCCACCCAGCGCGCCATTGGCGCCCGGCATCCGCTGCGCCAGATAGCGCTGGACCTTTGTCGCCGGACCGCCCACTTCAGGCGGCAGCTGCGCCGCGTGCACGCGTGCCATCGCCCGCAGGCTGGCATCCGAGCGCACAGCGCCAAACGGGCTGCGATCGACAAGCGACGACGGCGCGATGCCGCCGCGCAGCACTTCCCCCGGCTCATTGGCGCTGGCGGACACCAGCTGCAGGCCGTTGCCTGGCGCGTTGGCGTGCGGCTTGGGCGCCGTCGGCAGCGTCACCATCGGCGTACCGGCGTTGAGCGGCAGCTTGCGCACCGTCGTGGCGGCGGCCAGCTGTTGCGGCACCGGCTGCGGCTGCACAACCGGCGGCTGGGCGATCCGCACCGGCGCGGCGCTTGCGACCTGCGGCGCGGCGTGCACAACCGTCACCACGCGCCACTGCCAGCCGACGATCGCCACCGTCACTGTCGCCGCCAGCGCCACGGGCACGGCGAACGTCGTCACCGAGCGCCGCTGCTCCGCACAGTCCAGCCGCGCCTGCAGCCGCAGCTTGAGATCGCCGCACGGCGCCACCGCCGCGCCCAGCTTGGCGCGCACCATGTCGCGAAACAGCGCGTCGCGCTCGACGGTTTCCCGGCACGGCACGCACAGCCGCAGGTGGGTCTCGAACTCGCCGCGCTCACGGCCGTCGAACTCCGCGTCCAGATACGTGTAGGCGAATTTCTGTACATCCTGACAGTTCATCGCACGCCCCGCAGTCTCCCCAAAACCCCTGACCTTCCCCTGAAACCGCCTGATTTATCCGACTTTTTTGGCCCGCATCCGGAACGCGTCCAGATCGGCCACGCCGTCTTCTTCCTGCGGCGGCTTGGTCACGATGCCTTCCTGGATCGCGTGCGTCAGCAGGCGCTTTTGCATCGCCTTGCGCGCCCGGAACAGCCGGCTCATCACCGTGCCGACCGGACAATCGACGACTTCGGCGATCTCCTTGTAGGAAAAGTCATGCAAATCAGCGAGCAGCAGCACGGTGCGGAATTCCGGCGGCAGCGCGTCCAGCGCATCGGTCACATGCTTGGAGACGACGCCGTCCAGCAGCTGCATGTCGATCGGCCGGTAAATGCCGCGATCCTGCGCACTTTCCGCCATGGCGAGCTCCAGCTCGGGCATCTCGGAATCGATCGGATTGTGGCGCTTGCGGCTGCGGCGCAGGTTGAAAAACGTGTTGGTCAGGATGCGAAACAGCCACGCCCGGCAGTTGGTGCCGGCCTGGTAGGACGCGAAGTTGCTGAGCGCCTTGATGTAGGTTTCCTGAACCAAATCATCGGCATCCGAGCCATCGCGGCACAGGTGCAGCGCATAGGCGTGCAGGGCTTCCAGATGCGGAAGCGCTTCGCGCTCAAAGGCATCGCGTTGGCGTTTTTGGCTGGAAAACAAACTGATCATGCGTCCTCCGGAGTGTCAGGCTACGAAGCCCGCACCTTGTCTGCAACGCAGCGCCTGCAGATTCTATTCCGGACAAAAAAGGTCCGGCACGCATTTTTGTCAAAACGCCGGCACGTCCAGCCAGCGCGTCGTCTGGGCGCGGCCCTCCAGGCTGACGAGCACAACCGCCATTTCAATGCCGTCCAGCTCGTGTTCCTCAGCGAAATGCTTGGCCATTTTGCGCAAGCGCCGCAGCTGCGCCGGGCTGACCCGCTCGGCTTCCGGCAGCGCGCCCTGGCGCGTCTTGACCTCGAGGATCAGCGCCTCGCGCTTGCCGCCGTGCGTCCGCAAACACACCACGTCGGCCTCACCGCCGGCGATCGGCACGTTGGTCCGCCACGGCTCCCAGCCGAGCCGCTGCGCCAGCTTCAGCGCGATCAGCTCGCCCGCCTGGCCCGCCTGCTGGTTGCTGGCGGTCAAAACAGCGACCCCTGCGCCGGAGTTTTGGCCAGCAGCGCGGCGACCGGCGCAAAACTGCGGCGGTGCTCCGGACACGGCCCCAACGCCTGAAGCGCCGCCAGGTGCGCCGGCACCGGATAGCCTTTGTGGATCGCAAAACCGTAGCCGGGATAGCGGGTTGCCAGCTCGTCCATGTACGCGTCGCGCGCCAGCTTGGCGAGGATCGACGCCGCCGCGATCGCCCGCGACCGGCTGTCGCCCTTGACGACGGTTTTTTGCGGCAGCGCCAGCCCGGGAATCGGCATGTGACCATCGACGAGCACCAGCGCCGGGTCCGCCAGCCCGCGCGCGCGCAGCTGCGCCTGCACCTGCGCCACCGCCGTACCCATCGCCCACAGCGAGGCGCCGAGGATGTTGCGCGCGTCGATCTCCGCCACATCGCCAAAAACAACAGCGAAAGCAAGCGCTTGTTGCTCGATCAGCGGTCCCAAGGCGGCGCGCTGGGCGTGGCTCAGCGCCTTGGAGTCGTTCAGACCCGGCAGTGCCGCGTCGTCCCGCAGGATCACCGCGGCCGTCACAACCGGCCCGGCCAGCGGCCCGCGGCCGACCTCGTCAGTGCCCAGCAGCGGCCACAGACCCAGCGCGCGGCAGTGATCGTCGGCCTCGCCGCAGCGCGGTTTCGCTGTCAGCGGCAGGTCCAGGGCGTGCGGGCGTGGGCGCATGGCGCGAGTCTGGCACTGCGCGGCGCTTGTCGTCCAGCCCGCGTCGTGTTATCCGCGCCGCGCCCGTTCGCGGGCCAGCACGAAAACAGGAGTTCACAATGGGTCTCGCTTGCGGCATCGTCGGTCTGCCAAATGTCGGAAAATCAACGCTTTTCAATGCCCTGACCAACGCCGGCGCGCAGGCGGCGAACTATCCGTTCTGCACCATCGACCCGAACGTCGGCGTGGTTCCCGTGCGCGACGCGCGGCTGGACCGGATCGCCAAGATTGTCGGCACGCCGACGATCATTTACGCGACAATGGAGTTCGTCGACATCGCCGGCTTGGTCAAAGGCGCGAGCAAGGGCGAGGGCTTGGGCAACAAATTCCTCGCCAACATCCGCGAAACCGACGCGATCTGCCACGTTTTGCGCTGTTTTGAGGACGGCGACGTGGTGCACGTCGAGGGCAGCGTCAACCCGGTGCGCGATGCGGAAATCATCAATACCGAGCTGGCGCTGGCGGATCTCGATGCGGTGGAACGGCGCTTGAAGAAACAGGAAAAGCTGGCGAAGGGCGGCGACAAGGAGGCGGTGATCGAGGTCGGCGCGCTCGAGCGGATCTTCGCTGCGCTGAACCAGGGCAAGGCGGCGCGGACGGTGGAAGTGACCAAGGAAGAGGAGCCGTTGGTGCGCGCGCTGCAGCTGATGACGCGCAAGCCGATGCTCTACGTTGCGAACACGGCGGACCCGACGCCGGGCTTGGCGAATCCGTTTGTGGAGCAGGTCAAGGCGCTGGCGAAGGCCGAGAACGCGGCGGTTGTCGAGCTGTCCTGCCGCACGGAAGCCGAGATCGCCGAGCTGGACGACCTGGAAGAGCGCAAGGAATTCCTGGCGGCGCTGGGCCTCGAGGAATCGGGGCTGGACCGCCTGGCGCGCGCGGCGTTCCAGCTGCTGGGCCTGCAGACGTACTTCACCGCTGGCGTGAAAGAGGCGCGGGCGTGGACGATTCACAAAGGCTGGACGGCGCCGCAAGCCGCTGGCGTCATTCACACGGACTTTGAACGCGGCTTCATCAAAGCGGAAATCTACGGCTGCGAGGACCTGTTCGGGCTGGGCAGCGAGGGCGCGGTGGCGAGCGCGGGCAAGAAGCGGATGGAGGGCAAGGAGTACGTGATGCGGGATGGGGATGTGGTGAATTTTCGGTTTAATGTGTAGTAGATCTTGTAATTTCAACTACTTACGACACACAAGACCGGCCAGATCAGTGCCCCGCACTGCCCGGCATGTCCCGCAGCGGGGACAAACTTCCGCGCAAGAGCCACGCGGCGCTTCTACGCCCCGAGCACTTCGACCAACTCCGCCACGACGCGTACGTCAGCCAGTTGTTCGCCCTCGACCCGCATCACTGGATAAGCCTGATTGCGCGGCTTGAGCACCAAAGCTGAGCAAATCTGCGACTCGTCCTCGTCCGTGCGCCACTCAACGCGCACGTCCTTGACCGTGAACCGGCTCGTCGCTTCCGCTTGCCCAGCCAGCCGGACCAACATCGGACGCGTACCGGCTTCGTCAAGCGACGCGGCGCGGAACAGGCACCAAGCGCCGTCGTCAATCAGCGGCAACATTGAGCGCCCGGTCACGCGCGCAACGAAGTGACCGGGGCGAACGTCGGGCGCGCCGTCCCAAGTGATGCGATCGTCCGCGTGATCGATATCGTCGAGGTCGACTTGCTCTGGGCCGAAAGCGCCGGCAGCAGCCCGCAGGTCGAGCACAGGAAACCCGCGCGTGGAAGGCCGCGGCGTGAACCGGCTGAGCTCCGGAAAGTTCAGGATTTTTGCCGAGCCGCCTTGCGGGCCAAGACTTTCGCGGATGGGTCGCACGCCAGCGACCGCCGCCATTGGTATCACGTACGAGAGGCAGGCTTGCACGTGCGCCCGGGTCTCGTCGTCCAGCACGAACAGGTGTGTCTCGCGCATGCCGCGTGTTAGCAAAACGCGATACACATTCAGCAGCTTGGCAACCGGATCTTCGCCGCTCGTGCGCAATTCCTGTTTGAACGTGCCGTCTTTGTTGTGCTCCAGTTGCGCCACCCAGTGCCCGTCGCGCCAGACCAGATCCTCGCCCCAGATGATACCGATCGCGTCGAACTCAAAGCCTTGCACCGAGTAGATGCTGCCGACCTCGTTGTAGAGTTCGTCCATCGTCGCCCACCGATAGTAGCGGTGTTCGCGTGGCGCGGCGTCTTGCTCGCCTTTTTCGATCCAGCTGCCGGCCCAATGGCCAAAGCGCTTGTCCCGTAGGTCGACCGGCAACTTGCCCAAGCCATCCGGCTTGTTCCAGCGCCAGCAGAATCCAGCGACGAGTCGACAGCGCTGGCCGTTCGCCTGGAGCGCGCGCAGGTAGCCGTCCATCCCCGCCATGTCGTCCCAAACGCGGACTGTGTAGATGTCGTTGTCGCGCCAGCCGAGGTCCAGGCCATTGCGGAGGCCCAGCACGCCCTCGACCCAGCGGATGTAGCTGTCTGAGCCGGCACAGCGGAATTGCGCGTCGAGCTCGAAGCGTTCCCACGGCACGCCCATGAATTCGGCATGCTGCTCAATCAGGTCGGAGTGACCAATCTCGCCCGACCGGACCGACTGGTTGTCATCCAGGAAGAAGGCGGTCACACGACTTGCGGCGATCACCTCTTGCACCATCGAGCGGTCGCTGAGCAGGATAATCTTGGTGCCGTACTTGCTTTGGCGGAACAGCCACAGCCGATGGGCCTCGTCGCAGACGGTCAGATCGAGCAGCTCAGGCGTCGCCGCGCCCACCCGGGCGATCTCGGAGAACGTGGTGAACAGGTGCTTCACCGGCAGCGCCTTCTTGGTCCGGACGTTATGGATTTGCTTGAGCTTGTCCTCGGCGAATTGCATCGTAATGCCTTGCAGCACGGTCTGGAACGCCTTGGAGCCCGTCGCGTGCGCCACGGCCCAGTGCTGCCGCGCAGCGTCGGCCAGCAGCTGCAACGCAATGACGCTCTTGCCCGTCCCCGGACCGCCGCGGACGATGATGACCTTCTGCTGGCCGCCGTCCTTGGCCATCTGCACCGCATGCCGGATCGCGAAGTGCGCGGTCTTCTGCTGGTCCAGCAACTTCCATTGGTGCGTCCCTTTGACGGTCTCGACGACGAGATCCAGCAGTTTCGTGCTTGGCGCAGGGCGGCCAGATCGGATTCGCTCTGCGACCGCGTCGCCAGGGCCTGGCACCAGCTTCTCGCTCAGCCAGTGGGCAAACGCTGCTTGCTCATGCCGAAAATACAAAGGGAAGTCCATGTGTACGCCGCCAAAGCGTGGCGCGCGCAACTCCTGGCCCTTGACCGGATCCATGTCGTGCAGGTACGCGACACCCGACAAGCGGATCGACTCGCCCGCGCCCGTAAACGCACTGTGGTAGCTCTTGAGCGTGTCAACGTAGTCGCGCACCTGGATGCATGGATGCAGGCGCGGTTCGCCGCCCACGCTTACATGTTCTTCCAACACGCTTGGCTTGAAGAAAGTCCACTGCTTCAGTTCGACGACGACCGCGGATGGCCCACTGGGCGTATGGCCGGTGAGCAGCACGTCGCAGCGTTGGCTACTGAGCGGCATGAAGAGCTCGACAAAGACTTGCGACGCCGCAAATTCCGGACGCCTGAGCACGTCCGCGAGCGCGGGCAGAGAGCGGAGCCAAGCAGTGCGCTCGCCATCGCCAGCGGCACGTGAATCGACCTCAGCGAGGCGGCTGGACAACCGATCGGCGAAGGCTGGGTCGCTGGCGTCGTTGAGGAACTGCGGCAACGCGGCGAGGTAGAGATGGCGGGCCATGCTGCTCCAGACTCTGTGTGCGACGAGGCTAACGCGACCCCATCCGGTTGTCGATCGAGCGGCGCGATCATAACGCTTGCCGTTACTACCGGACCCCGTTATCATGTCCTCATGATCCGGTCCTTCGCCGACACCGAGACCGAGAAGCTCTTCCGCCGCGAGCGGGTGCGCAAACTACCGCTGGACATTCAGCGAACAGCGCTGCGCAAGCTGGTGCAACTGGACGCGGTGCTCACGCTGGACGACCTGCGAGTGCCGCCGGGCAACCGCTTGGAAGCATTGAGCGGGAATCGCGTCGGCCAACACAGCATCCGGATCAACGACCAGTGGCGGGTCTGCTTTGCCTGGACGGCCGGCGGTGCCGAAGCGGTTGAGATCGTGGACTATCATTGAAGGAGTCGACCATGAGCGAGAAACTGCCCCCGATTCACCCCGGCGAAGTGCTGCTGGAAGACTTTCTGCTGCCGCTTGGCGTGTCCCAGTACCGGTTGGCCAAGGACATTGCCGTGCCGCCGCGGCGGGTCAACGAGATCGTCCATGGGCTTCGCGGCATCAGCGCGGACACGGCGTTGCGGCTGGCGCGGTACTTCGGCACGTCGGCAGAGCTGTGGATGAACCTGCAGTCGCGGTACGACCTGGAACGGCAGCGCGACGAGGCGGAGGCGCGGATTCTGGGCGAAGTGCACGTGCTGAAGCGGGCGGCAGCGTGACCAACCGCACCGGGGACAAAACGGGGATTCCGCCCACAACCCGTTGAAATCACAAGCCGCTGAAACATCGGTTTAATATTTGATTTCAAACAGTTACAATACGAGATCACGGTTCAACGCGTTCTCAACGGTACCCCGCGGCAAGTACAAATGGAATGGATCGTCCATCAGCGACAGGAACCCGTAGTGCTGGTAAAAAGTCCGCGCGGTCTCGTCTTTCGCATCGAAAATCAGCGCTGACCACGCGATGTCGTTGCGGACAATCCTGAACATCGCGTCCAGCAAGAGCAGCCGGCCCACGCCGAGCCCGCGCACACGTGTCGCCACCGCCAAACGCCCCAGCCGCACCGCCGGAACCATCGGATAACGCGGTATCCGCCGCTGCGTTTCCGGCGGAAGTGATCCAAGCGCGACAGCCGCCATGGAGAGCGTGTAGTAGCCGACGATCGCGGTCTGCCCCGGCTCAAGTACGACAAAGACAGTGGCGAAATTGCGGCGCGCGTCTTGGCCTGCTTGCGTTCGCAAATAGCGGTCGAGCGCTTCCACGCTGCACGCAAACTGGGTACGGTCGTGGCTGTCGGCGAACGGCTCCACGCGAAATTTCGGCGGCAGATCAGGCATCGCGGGCTTGTTGTTCGCGATACCAATCCGCCGCTGCCTTCAATCGATCTGAAGCTGGCGGTGGCTGCAACAGTGCTGCGGCAAAAGCGTGTTGATCGCGTTCAGTGAGTTGGATGGCGTCGTGATCGCGAATGACCTGCCTGGCAGTTTCAGCGACGGTCGAGACGACGAAATCGGTCAACGTTTGGCCACGGAATGCTGCAGCCCTGCTGAAAAGTTCTTTCAACTCACTGGGCAGCCGTGCTTCCAGACGTTCAGATCGAAGCTCTTCTGGCATGATTCGCTTGGCGAGTGACATCGGCGCCTCCGTGTGCCATCGTACGGCGAATTGCCGTACATGTCAAGCGCCGTGCGCAGGGAACGGTTGCGTCAGCGCGGCGCGGGCGGAACAATGGGCACACTGCGGAAAAGGCGGCCGCTCGAACCTGCCAAGGATCTGTGATTGAGGTGACTCATGCTCGCGCGCGTCCAGTGGAGAGAAATCTCAAAGTTTCTGTCTGGCGCGTTCTTTGTTAGCGCGGGCGTGCTCTTTTACCTCTACTTTATGGATGTGTCGGTGCCTGTGGCGGGGTTCATTGTGCCACCGACGGTGCACGGCGTGCGTTCGATCGTTCACGCCGTCTTGTTTGCCGTGACGTTCTGGTTCGGTTTCATGCGCAAACCTCGTCTTTAGTGTTCGCCATTGCCGGCGGCGTAGCCGACCGCACCGGGGACAAAACGCGGATTCCGCCCGCAACCACTTGAAATCACGAGCCGTTGAAACATCGGTTTAATGTCAGCTGATTGCCCAAGGTTGCCCAGCGTTGCCCAATTCCGTCCCGAGCCGCCGGTTCGCTGTCAAATCTGGTTGACGCGTGAACCCAGTACACGTATCTTGAGCGTCAGGAGGCCGGATGAAGGCCAAGAAGCCGTACTGGGATCTGGAGCGGGTCAAGGGTCTCGCGGCGAACGACCGTCTGGTCTTGTCGCGGACGCGGGCCCTGAACTTCTTTGAAGCCGACGAAACTGCCGTCGCGACCGCCAAGGACGTCATCGCCGGGCTGTCGGCCGACCGGTTCGCTGAGACGCTGCTTCAGCCGGCCAAGTGCGACGTGTATGGCGTGCACATTGCCGGTGCCGGCTGGTACCTCAAGCTGACGATCGACCCGCAGCCGCCGGAAGGACTCATCGTGATCTCCCTGCATCCGCTTGAGAGGCCGCTGAAGACGAACACGGGAATGGTGAAGCCATGAAGTGCTATGCATGTTTTGAAGGTGAGGTTGTGCCGACAACAGCGGCGGGGCGACGGAGCCGCCACAAAGCCATCCAGAACTTGCCGGTCCCGGATGACCTGGTCATCCCGACGTGCAATCACTGCGGTGAGCAGTGGATTTCGCCCGCCGACGCCAAGCGGATCGACGCAGCGCTGGAGGTTGTGTACCGACAAGAACTGCTGGCGAGGGTGCGGGCCGTGCTGCCGGACCCGAAGGATGCCGATCGTATCGAACGCGATCTCGGCTTGTCACGCGGCTATCTGTCGCGTTTGCGGACGGGGCGGAAGATCCCGAGCGAGCCGTTGGTGGCGATTTTGGCGTTGATCCACCAGCAGCCGTCGGTGCTGAAGCGGGTCGAGGCGATGTGGGAACGGCCGGCGGCGTGACCGACCGCAACGGGGACAAAACGGGGATTCCGCCCTCAACCCGCTGAAATCACAAGACGCCGAAACATCGGTTTAATGTCTGAAATCGATAAGTTGCGAGACATTCTGAAGGCCGATCTTTCAGCGAGTGCTGTGGGCCACTGGCCGCGCACGCACATGGGTCCGGGACGTTCTGCCCGCTGCGCTGGCGGCTGGGATGCGGGCACACGCAGCTTGGGCGAGCAACGCGCCATGGCCGTCTTCCACGGCTCGGGAGCGTTGGCACCGGCGGTCGGCGCCGCGCCTCTGGACGCAACGCCTCACTTTGGCCAATCCCAAAAGAAATCAGCGTTCGTCGGCTCATTTTCAGGCACCGGTGGCGGCGCAGGGACCGCGTCGACCGGCATCCACGCCAGCTCCAGCGCCTCTTCCAGCGCGTCGGTCGTCTCGTGCCAGAAGGCGTCAGTGGCGAACTGCGGCCAGGTCTGGGCAAAAATCGGGTCGTGCCAGCGCGCCGCCAGCCAGCCGCAAAAGTGCACGAGCCGCAGGCCGCGCAGCGGCTCGATCAACCGCAGCGTGCTGTGGTCAAACGGCCGAAACTGCTCGTAACTCTGCAGGAAAATCGCGCGATGGCGCAGCGTGTCGGCGTCGCGGCCGGGCAGCAGCAGCCACAAATCCTGCACCGGCGGGCCGGTGCGCGCATCGTCAAAATCCAGCGCGAACAACAGGTTGTCGCGCTCGATCAGGTTGCCCAAGTGAAAGTCGCCGTGGATGCGCTGCATCGCCGCGCCTCGCAGCCAGTCGTCGGTCAGCGCGACCAGCCCCCGCGCCGCGAGGTGAAAGCGCCGCCGCAGCTTGGTCGGGATCCGCCCGGAATCCTCCAGCAAAGTCAACGCCTTGCCTCCGTAGGTCGCGCCGTCCAGCCGCTCGCGCGCGGTGAAAGGCTGGCGCGCGCCGACCACGTGGATCCGCGCGCACAAGGCGCCGAGCCGAGCCGCCAACGCATCGTCGACCTCTTCCGGCGCGCGGCCGCCAAAGCGCGGAAATAGGCAGAACCACACGACATCCGCGCCGCCCGCCACCGCCACGCGCCGCAGCGTGGTTCCGTCTGGGAACGGCAGCGCCGGCACCACCGGCACCTCGGCGGCTGCCAGCTCGGCCAAAAAACCATGCTCTTCCAAGAGTTGCGCTTCGCTCCAGCGCTGCGGGCGGTAGAACTTGGCTACCAGGCGGGTGCGCGCGGCATCAGCCAGCTCCAGCTCCATCACGCGATTCTCGTAGGAATTCAGCGGCCAACACACGGACGTGCAGCGCAGCCCGGCAGCCTCCACCGCCGCCAACACGGCGTCCGGCGTCAGGCCGAGGAACAGGTCGGCGGCGGACGGCGGCATCTACTGCACCCGGTCCAGGCGAAACTGGCGGCCCTTGATACGCAACCCACCGACAAGCTTGAGCAAACGGCCGAGCACCGGCGGCGGTAGCGCCACGTAGCTGAAGCGCTCGGCGATCTCGATGCGGCCGATGTCCGCCGCGGCCACCTGCGCGTCACCCGTCAGCGCGCCGAGAATGTCGCCCGCCCGCAGCTTGTCCTTGCGGCCACCGCCGATAAACAGCGTCGCCAGCGCTGCCGCCGGGGCCGCAGCCTGAACCGGCGCCGCGTGCGTCGGCAGCGGCAGCTGGGCGATCGTGCCGCCGCTCGCCAGCGCGCACGCCTCCAGCCGCGCGCGATCGCCCGTCGTCACAAGCGAGATCGCCAGCCCCGGCGCCCCGGCACGCCCCGTCCGGCCGATGCGATGCACGTACGTCTCCGGCGTCGTCGGCAGCTCAGCGTTGATGACCGCCGCCAGCCCGGCGATGTCCAGGCCGCGCGCCGCGACGTCGGTCGCCACCAGCAACTGCGTTGAACCATTGCGGAACTTCGCCATGACCCGGTCGCGATCGCGCTGTTCCAGATCGCCGTGCAGCGCGTCGGCGGCAAAACCGGCATCCTGGAGCGCCGCCGCCACGTCGTGCACGGTCGCCTTCAAGTTGCAAAACACCAGCGTCGCGCCCGGCGGGTGGGCGCGCAGCACCGCCGTCAGCGCCGCCAGCCGCGCGTCGGGCGCCACCAGGTGGGCGATCTGCTGGATGGCCGGCCGCTCCGCCGCCGTCGCGCCGACGGTGATGTGCACCGGCTGGTCCTGCCAGGCGCGGCTCATCGCCGCAATGGTCGGCGGGAACGTCGCGGAAAAGAACAGCGTTTGCCGGGGCTTGGGCATCCGCCGCAGCAGCAGCTCCACCGCTTCCTGAAAGCCCATGTCCAGCATCCGGTCCGCCTCGTCCAGCACCACGGTCCGCACCGCGCTGACGTCCAGCCCGCGATCCAGCAGGTCCTGCAGCCGCCCCGGCGTGCCGACCGCCACGTGTACGCCATCCGCCAGCGCCTTGCGCTGCGGCGCCGAAGGCGTGCCGCCGGCCAGCACGAGCACCCGCAGCCCCGGGCGGTGCCGACCCAGCGTGCGCAGCGCCGCCGCCACTTGCGTCGCCAGCTCGCGCGTCGGGCATAGCACCAGCGCCTGCAGCTGCCGCGTCGCCAGGTCCAGCCGTTCCAGCAGCGGTAGCGCGAACGCCACGGTCTTGCCGCTGCCCGTCGCCGATTGCCCGACAAGGTCGCCACCGCCCAGCAGGATCGGCAACGCCTGCGCCTGGATCGGCGTCAGCGTGGCAAAACCCAGCTCCTGCAGCACGCGCAGCGACGCCGCCGTCAGGCCGGGCGCTGGCAGGTCCGCGGGCCGCAGCGCCGGGGGTGGCATCGTCATTGTCAGGTTCCTCCGCAGCCGCGGCTGGCCATGTGCCACCGCTGGCGGCCAGCGTAGCACGAAACGCGGTTGACGGCGGTCATAGCCTGCCGCACAGTGGGCCGCCGCCCGCGTGGCGCACTTTCGGAGCTCACATGTCCCTCTACGCACTGTTCGCCGGTAAAGGTCCGAGCGGTTTTGGCTATGGTTCCACGGCGGAAGACGTCACCGCTGGCCTGGACTTGACCGGCAAGACGATCCTCGTCACCGGCTGTAACTCCGGCTTGGGCCACGAAGCGCTGCGGGTGCTGGCGCTGCGCGGCGCCAAGGTCGTGGGCACGGCGCGGACGCTGGAGAAGGCCAAGGCGGCGTGCGCGAGCGTGACCGGTGACACCGTGCCGCTGGCGTGCGAGCTGGCTGACCCGACGAGCGTGCGCGCGTGCGTGGCGGCGGTGCAGGCGGCTGGCCTGCAGCTGGACGTGATCCTCTGCAATGCCGGCATCATGGCGCTGCCCAAGCTGCAGCAGGCGTTTGGCTACGAGCTGCAGTTTTTTACCAACCATATCGGCCACTTCATCCTCGTCACCGGCTTGCTCGGGCAGTTGACGCCGACGGGCCGCGTGGTGATGCTCTCCAGCGCCGGCCACGGCTTGGCGCCCAAGGGCGGCATCGATTTTGCCAACCTGAGCGGTGAAAAGGGCTACCGCGACTGGGTGCAGTACGGCCAGTCCAAGATGGCCAACCTGCTGTTTGCCAAGGAGCTGGCGCGGCGCTTCGCCGGCACGCAGCAGACCGCCAACGCGGTGCATCCCGGCGTGATCCAGACCAACCTCGGCCGGTACATGAACCCGGTGATGCAGTTCATTTTTGGCCTGAGCGACAAGATCGCGCTGAAGTCCGTGCCGCAGGGCGCGGCCACCGAGGTCTATGTCGCGGTGCATCCCGCCGTCACCGGCATTTCCGGCAAGTATTTCGCGGATTGCAACGTCGCGCCTTCGCGCAAGGACGCCGATGACCCGGCGCTGGCGCGCAAGCTGTGGGAAGTCTCCGAGCAAATCGTCGCCAAGCTGCCGTAGGAGCGCGCCGTGGGTCAGGAGCGCTGGGCGGACGTCGCGGTTGCCAACCCGGGCCAGGTGTCGCCGCGCTTCGTCGCGCTGATCCGCCGCTACCTGTTGCCGGTCGTGCGCGTGCTGTGGCGGCCGACGCTGACCGGCACGGCGCACCTGCCCGCCGGGCCGTACCTGCTTGTCGCCAACCATTCCGCCGGCATCGGTTTTGCTGAAATCCACAGCTTTGTGGCGCTGTACCTGCATCAGGTCGGGCCGCAGCGGCCGCTCGCTGGCTTTGCGCTGCCGCTGGGCTTCCAGGTCTGGCCGCTGTCGGCGCTGCACCGGCAGCTGGGGACCATCCCGTCCAGCTACAAGGCGGCGGCGGCGACGCTGGCCAAGGGCGTGCCGATCCTCGTGTTTCCCGGCGGCGACTACGAAAGCGTCAAGCCGATCTGGCATGCCAACCGCGTCGATTTTGGCGGTCGCCTCGGCTTTTTGCGCATCGCCCACGCCGCCGGTGTGCCGATCGTGCCGCTGGGCATCCGCGGCGGCCACTTTACGGCGCCGGTGCTGCTGCGCTCGACGTGGCTGGCGAATGTGCTCGTGCAGCCGCGGCTGATGGCGGTCAAGCGCTGGGGGCTGTCGGCGCTGGGCCTCGCGGGCGCGCTGGCGCTGCTGGCGTGGGTGCCGGCGGGCTGGCCGATGCGCATCGCGCTGGCGTGGCTGTGGCTGGGTTCACCGCTCGTGTTTTTGCCGTGGCTGCCTTGGACGGTGCGGCTGGTGATCGGCCCGCCGCTGCCGGCGACGGTGCTGGGCGATGGCTCGGACGCGGCGCTGCGCCGCGCGCTGGTGCAGGTCGAGGCGGCGGTGCAAGCTGCGGTGAACGCGCCGTAACTGGTTCTATTTTTTGCGTTTTGGCGGCATGATCGTCAGCATCGCGCCCGTCAGGATATTGGACACCAGGCAGGATACCAACAGGCCGATCGTCGCCATCCACGCCATCGTTTGCAGGCCGCGGTTGGGCTGGAACAGCAGCGCGGCAAAGCCGGCCATCGTGACAAGCAGCGCCACCCACGCCGCGCCACCCACCTGCTGCAAGATCTTCTGGACACTGGCGTTTTCGCCCTCCTCGTCCCAGCGGTGCAAAATGTGCGTCACGCCGTCGATGCCGATGCCGACGATGCCCGGCAGCGTCGTCACCGAGAACAGGTTCAGCTCCAGACCCAAGCCGCGGGCGACGCCGAGGAAGATGATGAACGACGCGGTGAGCGCGATGAACGAGTACACGAGCAGCCACAGCGAGCGGAAGTACCAGAACACAACGGCAAAAGTCGCGATCGTCGCCAGCACGACGGCGATCGGTCCCTCCTTGCGCACGATGCTGTCGGCCTCGGCGAGGATGAAGAACGACGCGGTGCTGTGGTAGACCTTATTGCCGACGTGAAAAGTGCCAATCTGATCAATGACTTCCTGCACGGACTTGGCCTCGGCGAGGTTGCCACTCGCCCAGATCACCACGAATCGGCCGAGCTTGTCCTTTTGGTCCAGGAAGCGCTTGCGCACGAAATCCGGCAGCTGATCGGCGGTAAACGGCTCGGCTTTCAGCCACTTGAGCGCGCGTTCGGCCTCGGCGCGGTCGTCGCCGTGCAGCAGCTCGATCTTTTGGTCGATGAGCGTGCGGATGCGCTGCACGACCGCCATCTTCGCTGCCTGGTCCTTGGGCACAAACGTGTGGACCGACAAAATCCGCTGGATCCGCGAGGGCTTGTTCTCGGCTTTGGCCTTGTCCATCATCGCTTGCAGCTGGTCGTGGACAACGCCGGCGTCTTCCAGCGAGTCCGTGACCGCGAGGATCGGCGTGTCCGTGCCGCGCTCGGCGTAAGTGCGGTAGCGGTAGAACGCCATTTCCTGAGGCGTGTCGACGTGTTTTTCCGCGCTGGGCCGCCGCTGCGTGCGCAGCTTGCGCATGTCGGTCTCAAACTCGAAGCCCGAGGCGTTGTACAGCGACAGCACGGTCACGATGCCCAGGCCGATCAGCGTGATCTTGGCGCTGCGCGGCTGCGCGAACCAGCCCAGCCATTTGGCGCCCGCGACGTGCTCCGCCTTGGGCGGCGGATCCGGCCAAATGCGGTGCAGCGCCATGATGAGCGGCGGGAACAGCCCCAGCGTGGCAAACAGCGACAGGCCGACGCCGACGCCGGCGATCAGGCCAAACTGTGAAAAACCTCGGAATTCAAGGACAATCAGCGCAAAGAACGCCACCGTCGTCGTCGCCGCTGCTTGGCCCAGCGCGCCCCACAGGCCGGCCATCGTCCGCTCGACAGCCTCTTGCGGTTCGTGGCCCGCAGCGCGCTCCTCGAGGTAGCGGCTGAGCGTGTAGACGTTGAAATCATTGCCCATTCCGAACATCATCGAGAAAATGAACGCGGTGACCATGTTCATGTAGCCGACGGCGCCGCGGGCGAAAGCCAGCGTCAGCGCGGTGCCCACCAGCAGCGGCACTGACATCAGGATCAGCGACCGGAAGCGGCGGAAGTGGCTGACGTGAATCAGCGCGATGACGAGCAGCGCGGCCAGCGAGGTGAACACGAGGTCGCCTTGGATGCGGTCAACCTCCTGACGCAACTCCGCGTAATCGCCAGAGATCACATGAACCATGTCCGGCGCGTACTTCTGTTCGTTCAGCTCCTTGAGCAGCGTCTCGACGCGCTTGAGGAATTCCGCACCGTGCTCCATGTCCGACGGTGAAAACGTGGGAAAGATCTTGATGCCCAGGGCGTTGCCTTCGGGCGACTCGACCCACTCGCGGATGTCGGCGTCGCCAAAGTGCTTTTTGAGGTCGTCCTCGCTCGGCAAGTGCGCCTTGCGCGCCGTGCCTGCGCCCGCCGGCGGCTTGCCGCCCGCTGCTGCCAGCGACGGGTCCGCCGCGAGCTCCGTCGGTGTCGCCGCTGCCGCTGCCCCGGTCGGCGTCACCGCGTCGTCCAGCCCCGCGGTCAGGTCATCGCCGGTGAATTCCTTCTCCGTCGCGTCCTTGATGAGCGAACGCACGTCCTGCTCGATGTCCTGCAGCTCCTTGGGGCTGAGAAACAGCGCTGCGTTTTTCTTGAAGAACTCGACGTCGCGGTGGCATTCAACCGCCGCCACGTCTGGCCATTCGCTGACCCGCGCGCAGAAATCCGTCGCCAGCCGCCGGTTCGCCTCGGCGTTCGTGCTGCCAAAGATCATCTGCATCTGCGACGGCGATTTGAGCGTCGCGCGTGCTTCCTTGGCGATCACGACCGCGGGCGTCGAGTCCGGGAACAAGTCCTCCATTTGGCTGCGGATTTGGATGCCGGAACCGTACCAGCCGGCGAGCCCGGCAATCGTCAGCAAGATGGCCAGCGACAGGAATGGCCGCGCACCGGTCCAGCGGGCGTAGCTGCGGGCCAGGCGGTCCGAGACCGGCGGTTGGTTGGAATCGTGGGACATGTTGGGGCTTTTCTCCGGCGCGCAAGGGCGTACGCGAGCTAGAACGCGCAGTCGTGCCCGGCGATTCAGGCCCGCGCCGCCTGTGTCGCAGGTTCACCGGGCGGAGTCAACGCGGCGGAACCGCTGCCGATCGTTGCCACACGGCCGCCACAAGCGCCGCGCCCACTTCGGCGTCCACGTCCGGGTCAAACTTGCGGGCAAACAGCGCGCGACCGTCCGCCAGCAGCGCCGGCAGGTCGACAAGCCGCAGGGTCCGCGGGAATTCCGGGCCATCGCGCCAGTTCACAAACCGCAGCGGCTCGGCCACAAGCTGCGCGGCAAACGGCGAGCGCATTACCAGCGTCTGCACGAGGATCTCGTCCGCGCAGCGCGAGTGGTGAAACATTGGCAAAAAACCAGGGTTATCAGCCAGATACGTCAGCAGCCAGGCCACGCACGGCCCGGTCAGGTTGAACCAGTTGGCGCCGCCGTGGAAAGTGCCGCCGTCCAGCCGGCGCCGCCAGCGGAGCAGCCGCTGCGTGCCGTGCAGCGCGCGATTCAGGCCGTGCCAGGGCGCGTCGAGCCAGTAGAGCTCCAGCCGCTCCAACCCACCGGCGCCGCTCCAGCGATCGGGGGCAGGCAGCTGAAAACACTCCAAAAATTGCTGGTCGGGATGCGCCCCGAAGAACGCCCGCATCGCCGCCGGCGGCCGCAGCGGCAGGTCCTGGCCGCTCAGCAGCAGGTAGCGGTCAAACGGCCCGTGGGCGTGCGCGGCGCGCAGCAGGTCCAGCGTCGCCTGAATTTGTTGGAAATTGCCCCACTGCACGGCGCGCCGTTCCGTCAGGCAGTGCACCTGCGGCAGCGCCGCGAGCTGCGCGAGTTCCGCCGCCGTGATCGCCGTCGACGCGGCATCCACGTGCAAAAATACTTCACAATCAGGATCTTGCAGCAGCGTCAGCAGCGTGTGGAGCTGTTGCGGCAGCTTGTGCGCCAGCACCAGGAAAGCCAGCTTCATGGGATGCGCCCGCGGGTGCCGCGCCACGCCCCGTGCCAGTGCTGCCACGCGCCGCGCACGTCGCCCGCGCGCAGCCGCGCCCGAACAGTCTTCCACACGCCCGCCCACACGAACGCGCGCGCGCCACCGAACTGCCTGAAAACACTGGGATGCCGCGCGACCATCGCCAGCCGCGTCTCCCATTCGTTGTCGCGCATGGAGCTCAGGCTCAGCGACGCCGCGCGCCGGCGGTAGCGGTACGTCAGCGCGTCGACGTGCACTGCCTTGAACGGACCAACAGCGGTGACGCCG
>CAIPXZ010000691.1 GCA_903869075.1 uncultured Myxococcales bacterium
CAAGCTCGCGGAACTGCTGAATTGCACGGTGAAATTCGACGGCGACGGCAACATCCACATTCTCTCGCCGGGCTACAACATCGTGCCGGACAAAGACGGCAATCCCAAGCTGTCCGGCATGTCCGATCTGGTCGGCAACCCGGTGCCCAGCGACGGCAAGGGCACGACGAAGAACCGCTACGTGCTCGTCTACCAGCCCAACGTCAAGGTGACCGTGCAGTTTGACGTGTACATCAACGGCCGGATTTTCAAGAAGATCGACCTCAATGAAGGCGCGTTCACGGTCGACCTGACCCAGGAATTGCGCCCGGGTTACAATGACATCCGCGTCGTCGGCAAGCCGGACAAGAGCCCGGGCGGCGGCACGGACGCGGACATCGCGCTGGTCAAGGTCCTGGCGGGCAAGGAAGTCGAGGGGCGGTTCATCGCCAAGACGCCGTCGGTGTGGGAATTTGCCCGCTCGGCGGTTGATCACCAGGCGCTGGACCGCACCAGCCGCTTCGTCGCCGAGTAGCCGATGCAGGTCTGGCGGGTGCTCGCGGTCGAAGGCCAGACGGTCGTGCTCTGGCGCCACGGCGAGACGCGGCACGCGACGCTCCCCGCGGCGCTCGCGGCGCAGCCGGGCGACCTGTTCAGCGCCGATTGGCAGCCGCTGGGACACAGCACGCGCGGCGATTTTCCGCATCCGGACGGCGATTTCGCCCGCCTGAACGCCGACAACGGCCAGCGCCTGACCGCGCTGCGGCAGCGCGCCAAGCTGCTGGCAACGACGCGCAAGTTCTTCGATCGCCGCGGTTTTTTGGAGGTCGACCCGCCGGTGCTGGCGCTGTCGCCCGGCCTGGAGCTGCACCTGGACGCAGTGGCGGTAACGCTGCGGCAGGGCATGGGCGGTGCGCCGGTGACGCGGCATCTTGTCACAAGTCCGGAATTTCACTGCAAACGGCTGCTGTCGGCTGGGCTGGAGCAGATCTACAGCCTCGGCCACGTCTTTCGCTCCGGCGAGCGCGGGCAGTGGCACAACCCGGAATTCGCGATGCTGGAGTGGTACCGCGCCGGTGGCTCGTGGCAGCAGATCGTCCGCGATTTTCAAGGCCTGGCGCGGGCTTGCCAGAAGGCGCTGGGCGGCAACGCGGCGACTCTGGACCTGCGCGGGCGGTGGCCGGTGCTGTCGGTTCGCCAGGCGATCCGCCGCTACGCCGGCTTCGATCCAGGCCGCGGCGATGACCTCGCGCTCGTGCGGCGGCGGGCGCGCGCGGCGGGGCTGCAGGTGGACGCGCAGGACGCTGTGGCGGACGTGCTTGTGCGCGCGCTGGCGGAGCGCGTGGAGCCGGCGCTGGCGCAGCTGCCGGTGGTGGTGATGGCGGACTGGCCGCTGTGCATGGCGTCCCTGGCGCGGCCAAACCCGCGGCGGCCGTGGCTGGCTGAGCGGTTCGAGATCTATCTGGCTGGCATCGAAATCGCCAATGGTTTTGGGGAGCTTGTGGATCCGGACGAGCAGCGCCGACGTTTTGCCGCCGATCTCGACGCCCGGGCGCAGCTCGGCCGGCCGCTGTACCCGATCGACGAGCGGTTCCTGCGCGCGCTGGCCGATGGCGTGCCGCAAAGCGCCGGCGTGGCGGTGGGTGTCGATCGCCTGCTGATGCTGCTGCTGGGGCTGAGCGACATCGAGGCGGTCCTGGCTTTTCCCTTTGAGCGCGCCTGATTACGGCCCCGTCACCGTAAACTCGTCGACCCAGCTCGTGGCTTGCAGCGGCTCGTTGGTCAGCG
>CAIPXZ010000692.1 GCA_903869075.1 uncultured Myxococcales bacterium
CCTTCTTGACGTTGTCGCGCAGCATCGTCAGCTTTTGCATCAGCTTGTCGTAGCCGAAGTCGTCCGTCTGGTCGTCCGTGGTGCCGCCATTCTCAGCAAATTGCAGTGAAATCAGCGGCTTGATCGCCTCGATGTCGCGCTCCTCGACGGCTTGATGGTAGGCCTTCAGGACCTCAAAGATTTCCTTGTTCGGCGGCGTCGCCGGCACTTTTTGCGCGGCGTCCAGATAGCCCGGACCGCAGGCGGCGAGGCTCAACAACAGGGTCAGCAGCAGCAGCGCGCGCAGGGGCAGGGCGGCGTGGCGGGGGGCGGGCGTCTTGGGCAGCACAGGCGTTCTCCGGGTCCGTCGGGACAGGGGTGGCGAGGGTAAGGCGCGGCACCGATGGCGTCAAACCGCCAGCAGCGTTGGCTATTCCGCGCGGCGGCGGCGAATCGCGAGGATGACGCCGCCAACCAGCAGCAGCAAGCCCGCGGGCACAGCCGGCGAACGGCCCTGCTGGCACGAGGTGTTGCCGGAACTGGCGCTGGTGCCGAACAGCGCATCGGTCGCCGGCGGCGTCCAGCGGTCGCCGGCGGGCTGCAGCTGCAGGTTCAGCGAGGGCGTACCGGCGTGGGCGCTGGCGATCGCCGCATCCACTTGCGCCACGTCAGAGTCCTTGATCTCGAACGGATTGCCAGTCTCATCCAGCACTTCCACGCGCAGCGCCGCTGGCGCCGTGGCGAACCGCGGGTCCGTCGCTGTCTTGAGCGCTGTGTAGCTGCCGCCGTTGAGGTCAAAAACCCACGAACCGAGGTCAGCGATCGTCAGCCGCTCGGCGTCCTGGTTGTAGTCGCCCGCGCGGCAAATGCCGTGGGCGATCGCGGTGTTGACGTTGCTGACGTCCGGCAACGTCGGCGAAAACGCGAACACCGGGTCCTTGGTCATCTCCGACGGCGAAATCCGCATCACCAGCCGCGTCACCTTCGGCGCGCTGCCGAGGCGCTGCGCCATGTCGCGCACCGGGGCGCAAAACGCCGTCTCCAAATCCGCAGCCAGGGCCACGCCGTCGACGTGGAACAGCGGGTCGATGATCGCCGCGCTGGACGCCGCTTGCGCCTGGTAGAACGTCACGAGGTCGGCGTTTCCGGCCATTTGCAGATATTTTTCAAGCACTTCCGCCACGGCTTGCGTGATCGGCAGCTTCTGCGCCACCACCTGCTGCCAGGCGCTGCCGCGCGTCGTCGTCGTCGCCAGAATCGCCGTGTTCAGCGCTGTCAGGTCAAAAGTCGGCACCGTCACCTGGTTCATGTTGGCCACGGTTGTGATTGACGTCGGCAGCGCGCCGGCGAATTCAGTGGCGAACGCCCGACCGGCGGCCTGGTCGATCGCCGACGCCAGCACCTGCGGATAGTTCGCCGCGCCGCCAAACCAGTCGATGCGCGCCGGATTGACCACCACGTGCATGTGATTTTTGGGGATCGCCCGGCCCTCGCCGGCCAGCGTCACGACGACGTCCATGTCGTCCACCGCGGCGATCGAGGTCAGCCGCAGCGGCACGCACGCCTCGGCATCGTCCATGGTCAGCGCGATCGGCCGGATTTCCTTGGTGGAAGCGCCGGCGATCAGGTGCACGGCGATGAAGACGTCGCCGCGCGCCACGTGGTCGTCGAGGATCGGCTTGGCCTTGGTCGGGATCGCGTAGTTGTTGTCCTGCAACCACTTGATCATTTTGGCAGAACCTTCGGTCTTGTCGGTCGCCTGCACAAGCACGTAGTCGAACTTGTCGACCTGCGCATGCTTCAACACCGTCACGCCATCGCCGCCGGTCACCGTGTTCTGGCCATTGCCGGGTACCGCGAGGTCGGCCAAGCCAGCGGAATTCGTCGACGACGCGCCGCAGCCGCCAAAGCCGCTCGATTGGCTGGACGCGTAGCTGCAGTTTTCGCTGGTGTCGTAGGTGAGGGCGAAGCGCTGCGCCGTCGCCAGATCCAGCCGGTCAAACAGCCAGGAATCACCGACGGAGACGTCCGGCACCTTGGGCAGGGGCAGGACCCAGGAAAAGTCCCCCGGCGGCCCGGCGTAGCGAATTTCCACCCAGACGTAGGACTTTTTGCTGACCGTGTCGTGGGCGAACAGGATGCGCTCGGCGTTTTGCAAGACCGGCGTGCTGCTGGTCCCCGCGGGGATGAAGCAGCCGCCGCAGGCAAAAGCCGCGGCGGGCAGGAGCAGGGCAGAGACGATCGCGGCGAGCACAAGACGGCGCATGGCAGAACCTCCGTGTGCGGACTGTAGCGTTTTGGCGGCGAGAACACCAAATCGCGCGGTCAGGCGCGCACCAGCCGCCAGCAGCGGTGGACGTGCTGGTTGCGGTAATCGATCGGCAGCGTCTGCGCGGAGATGTCGGTGATCGCCGCGTCCAGGTCGGTGAAATCGGCGATGAACCGCTGGTGATTTGTCGAGAAAAAGGCGATGCCGCCCGGCCGCAGCACCGCCAGCACCGCGCGCAGCAGCGCCGGGTGATCGCGCAGCACGTCGAACTCGCGGCCTTGCGCGCGGTTGGCTGAAAAGCTCGGCGGATCGACCCACGCCAGGTCAAAACGCTGGCCGGCGCGTTCCGCCCAGTCCAGCCACTGCAGCGCGTCGATGGCGGCAAAGGTGTGCTGCGGACCGTCCAGGTCGTTGCGGGCGAGGTTATCGCGCGCCCAGTCCAGGTATTGCTGCGAGGCATCGACGCTGAGCGTGCTGCGCGCGCCGCCCTTGGCCGCGGCGACGGTGAATGCGCCGGTGTAGGCGTAAAGATTGAGGAAGTCCTTGCCGGCGGCCTCGCCACGCACCAATTGGCGCGTCACGCGGTGGTCGGCGTACAGCCCGGTGTCGATGAAGTCATCGAGATTGCAGAGAAAAGTCAGGTCGCCCTCGCCTACGTCCAAGCGCTCGCCCTTGCGCTCCAGGCGCTCGTAGCGGTGGCCGCGCGCGCCGGTGCGCCGCTGCTTGACGTGGACATGGCTGAGCGGAACCTCCAGCGCCGTCGCCAGCGCCTGCGCCATCGCCGGCAGGAATTCCGGGATGTCGGTTTGATCGCGCACGTATTCGCCCAGCACGGCATGGCCGGCATACCAGTCCACGACAAGGCGCAGCTCGGGAATGTCGCGATCGTACAGGCGAAACGCCTCGATGCCGTCGCGCGCCATCGTCTTGCGCAGGTGGCGAAAGGTCTTGCGCACGCGGTTGCCGAACATGTTCGCCTGGCGCTGCAGGGCTTCAGGCGCGATCACGGCGGGCAGAGCGTGGTGTTGCAGCCCTCGTAAGACAGCGATTTTTCGAGCACCGCGCCGCGCTGGCATTCGTGGCAATAGTAGCGGCAGTCGACCTGGTCTTCCTGGCCGGGCACGCACGGCGGGATGAAAGCGTCGGGCAGAACGCCAGTGGAACAGCCGGCGAAGTAGGCGGTCGGGTCGGATGAGACGGTCGCCGGTGTCAGGAGGCAGCCGTAGCAGACGTGCAGCGGCAAGGTCATCGGGTCGGAGATGACGTTGTCACCGGTCAGCGTGGTGCCGACGAACTGGAAGCTGAGCACGAGGTCGATCTTGCTGAAGTCCTTGGCGCTGGCGGCGGTAAAGAAGCGGCTGCGCCAGTCCTCGCCGATCGGGATGAACTTGCCGCCGACGAGCACTTTTTCCGGCACGAGGTCTGCTGCGGCGATCAGCTGCGAGTTCGACGGGATGGTGCCGGTCATCGGCACGGTCCAGCTCTGCGCGGCGTTTGTGCTCTTGTTCGGCGCCTGGCTGGGTTGCGCGAACGGGGTTTTGGCGAGCATGCCCGAGACAACGGTGACCTGCATCGAGTTCAGCGTGATTGTGTTGGCGTCCAACAGGTTGGGATTCGAGCCGGAAATACCGTTCAGCGCCGGCATCAAGCTGACGAGCGCCGGGAAGAACCGGTAACTCTTGGCCATCGCCAGATCCAGCGTCCCTTCCGGGAGCAGCCGCGTGACGTCCGACGCCTGGCAGGTATTGCCGGTGCGCAACGGCTCGACCGCGCCGCGGTACTGCAGCACCTGCGAATCGCCGCTATGCGCGCAGGACAGCAGTCCCGCCGCCAGGGCACACGTCAACCCTGCGATTTGCCAAGCTTTCATTGCTACCTCCTCATCCCACCGGCTGATGCAACCGGCGGCCTCTGCGCGTGCGCGGCCAGCGCCGTCAGCATGCCTGCAAGATCCGCGACGCGGCAAGGATGCACAACCGCGCGTCCGATTGCCGCCAGTTCGACGAACCGCAGCTGCGCGCCGCGGACTTTCTTGTCGTGCGCCAGACGCGCCAGCACCGCCGGCGTCGCCACCGCTTCCCACTGCGTCGGCAAGTCCAGCGCGGCAAAACCCGCGCGCAGCGACCGCGCCAGCTCCGGCTCGGCGGTGCCATGCGCCACGGACACGTCCGCCGCGGCGATCAGCCCCAGCGCCACAGCGTCGCCATGGCGCAGCGTGTAGCCGGAGTCGACCTCCAGCGCGTGGCCCAGCGTGTGCCCGAGGTTCAGCAGCGCGCGGTCGCCTTGCTCGCGCGGATCGCGGGCGACGACTTCGGCCTTCAGCTCCACAGCGCGCTGCAGGTGTGGCTTGAGCGCCGCCACCGACCGCCGCCGCAGCGACTTGGCGTCGCGCAGCAGCGCGTTCCAGGCATCCGCGTCCAAGGCCACGAAAATTTTGGCGATCTCCGCCAGACCGCTGCGCCACTCCACGCCCGGCAGCGTCTCCAGCGCGCCAAGCGCCAGCCAGACCAGCGCGGGCGGATGGAACGCGCCGACGAGGTTCTTGCCCACGTTCAGGTCAATCGCCGTCTTGCCGCCGACGCTCGCGTCCGCCATCGCCAAAACCGTCGTCGGCATCGCGACATACCGCACACCGCGCAGCCACGTCGCGGCGACAAACCCGGCGACATCCGTCGTCGCCCCGCCGCCGATGCCGACAAGCAGGTCGCTGCGGTCAAACTGCGCCTGCGCCAGATCCTGCCACAGCTTGGCAACTGTGCGCAGATCCTTGGATTTCTCGCCGCCCGGCACTTCCAGCAGCACCGTCGTCACGCCGCGCGCCAGCAGCATCGTCACCAGCGGCTCCGCCTGCGGGCGCACTTTGCGGTCGACGATCAGCGCGATTTTGCCCGTCGGCACAAGCGCCGCCAGCGCGTCGGCGGCGTCGGTCAGGTGGCCATCGTCGAGGATCAGCGGGTGCGTCGCGCCTTCAAAAGCGATCGTCGTCGCCACCGGCGGCCGCAGCGCCGCCTGCACTTGCCGCACGACCGACGGCAGCGGCTGGGTCGCGTCCACGCGCCGATGCGCCCGCGCGTAGGTGGCCGTGCGCCGCTCCGCCAGGTCGCGCAGCGCCACGGTCTGCTCCAGCCGGGTGTGGCCAAGCAGCGGCCGATCGCCGTCCTGCAGCGTCCGTTGCACAAGCGCGTCCACCGGCGCGTCCAGCCAAATCACCTGCGCCGCCGTGCGCATCCGGTTCATGCCGTCATGAAAGCACGGCGCGCCTCCGCCGCTGGCCAACAGCTTGGGGCCGCCTTCCAGCGCGCGGTCCAGCGCTTCCGCCTCGCGCAGGCGAAAATTCGTCTCGCCCTCGCGCCGCAGCAGATCCGCCACGCTGACGCCGGTCGTCTGGGCAACGAACGCGTCCAGATCGACAAACGTCAGCCCCAGCGAGGCAGCGACGCTCTCGCCTACGGACGTTTTGCCCGACGCGGGCATGCCGACCAGCACGACGTTGGCCATGGGCTATTTGCCTACCGAGATGGCGGTCGAGCGGTTGACGATGCGCGGCGTGATGAAGATCAGCAGTTCCGTGCGCTTGTCCTGGTCGGAATGGCTGCGGAACAAGACGCCGATGAACGGCAAGTCGCCGAGAATCGGCACTTTTTTGATCGCCGTCGAGGTCGAGCGCGTGTAGATGCCGCCGATGACGGTGGTCTCGCCGTCGCCAAGCAGCAGGTCCGTCTGCGCTTCACGGGTGTTGATCGATGGGTTGCCGTCCGCCGCGCGGTTCGAGAAGTCCGGCTCATTTTTGGTGATGCGGACTTTCATCGCGATATTGCCGTCTTGCGTGATGTGCGGCGTCGCCTGCAGCAGCAAGCGGGCGTCAAAGAAGCGGGTCTGCACGCCCTGGGCGCTGACCACCGAGATCGGGATCTGCACGCCTTGGCTGATTGTCGCCGTCGTGTTGTCCAGCGTCAGCACCTTGGGACTCGAGACGATCTTGACGGTACCTTCGGTTTCCGCAGCCGACAGCCGCAAGTTCAAGTTGGCGGCGCCGCCCAGCGAGCCGAGCGACAAGCCAATCGCGCCACCTGAGCCGCTACCGACGGCGGCGGGCAGGTTGACAGCGTAATTCGGCGTGAGGATCGGCACCGACGTGCCCAAGCCGTTGGTGCCTGAGCCGGAATCGGCGCCGCCGGCGACGCCCAGCGCGGACGGGAACGAAAGGCCGGTCTCATTGCCGTACAAGCTCGACGCCGCGAAATTGCCGCCCCACTGCACGCCAACGTCGCGGGTGAACGAGCTCTGCGCCTCCACAACCCGCGCTTCAATCAGCACTTGCGGCGTCTGCGTGTCCAGCTTGCGGATCATCTCCTCAATCGCCGCGACGTGCTCTTCGGTGTCCTTGACGATGATGGCGTTGGTGCGCAGATCGACCGTGGACGTGCCCTTCTTGGAGTTCAGTTCCTTGGCTTGCTTGGCAAGTTCAACGGCTTGGCTGTAGTTGACGGGGATAATCCGGACGACGAGCTGCTTGACGTCTTCGAGCTTCTGTCGCCTTTCTACCTCCGACTGGAATTCTTTCTCCAGGGCCTCACGCGTGCTGACGCGGATGACGCCGGACTGGCGCACGTAGTCCAAGTTGCGCGCCCGCAGGATCACGTCCAAGGCCAGATCCCACGGGATATTCTCCAAGTGGAACGTGACCTTACCGCTGACTTCCGGGCCAGCGATGATGTTGACCTTGCCTTCCTTGGCCAGGAACGTCAGCACGTGCTGGATGTCCGCGTCTTTGATGGTCAAGTTGATGCGCTTGCCGGTGTAGCGCCGCGCTTTGCGCCACGGTGCCCGGATCGGGTCGGCATTGACGCCTTGCGCTTCCGCCGCCGAGCCGTTGCCGACGCCGCCGGATGTCGCGCCACCGCCGTTGCCGCCGCCACCGCCCGCACCCGGATCCTCCGCCGCGCGCGCCGGCTGCGGGGCTTGCGCCAACGCTTCGCCACCCGTCTTGACCGCCACAGCGCCTTTTTGCGCAAACGCCGGCTTGACCGTCGGCGCCCGCGCGGCGATGCGCTCGAAGTCCCACAGCACCCGGTCGCCGTCCACCCGCAGCCGATCGTTGACGCCCTCGTTCAGGTCCACGACAACGCGCACTTCCTCTTTCTGGCCTTCCGGCGAGAACACCGTCACCCGGTCCATCGGACCTTGCAAACCCGCGGTATCGTAGGTCTTTTGCAGCGCCGCCGGCACCCGCGCGCCGGTCACCCGCAGCACCAGCCGCTGGGCATCGCGGCTCAGCACCGTGACCTGGCTCGCCTTGATCGCGCCGTTCAGCGGCAGCACCAGGTGGCCGCGCTCGTGGCCCTCCGCAGTGATCGCCACGTCCTGGATGAGCGTGCCTTGCGCCTCGCCCGGCCGGCCCTGCCGCGCGCGCTGCCGCTCAGCCTCGGCGTCGCGCCGCAGCGCGTCCTCTTCCTTGCCCTTGGCCTGCGCCGCCAGCGTCTTCTGCTTCTCCACCGCCGCCAGCGCCTGCTTGTCGGCGTCGCGCTGCTGGGCTTTCTTCGCCGCCGCGTCCGCCTGGGCCGCCTGCTTGCGCAGCGTCTCCAGCTCCAGTTCCTTGCGCGCTTTCTCGGCGCGCTCTTCCGCCAGCTGCTGCTTCAGGTCATCGGCGCGCTTGCGCTCTTCCTGCGCCAGCCGATCCACTTCCGCCCGCGACTCCCGCTCCCGATCCGCCCGCGACTCCAACACCGCGATCCGCGCCTGCTGCCGCTTCAGGTAATCGTCCATCGGCCCGGTTTTGGCCGCTGACGACTCCGCCTGCTTGCGCCGCGTCTCCGACTGCGACAGCTGCGACTGCAGCTCCCGCTCGCGCGCCGCGTATTGCTCGGCCAGCGCCTTCTCGCGCGCCGCCGCTTCCGCCGCCATCTGCTTGCGCACGCTGGCGATTTCCTGCTCCAGCCGCTTCTGCGTCGCCCGATCCGCCTCCGCCCGCGCTTTCTCGGTCGCTTCCAGCCGGGTCTTGGCCTCGGTCACGGCCTTCTCCGCCGCCGCCACGCGCGCCCGATCCGCCTTGGAATCGCGCTGCAGCTCCGCCAGCTCCATCGCCCGCGCCTCGAGCGTCGCCGCCAGCGCCCGCGCCCGCTTGTCCGTCTCCTCGCGCGCTTTCTGCTGGCTGATGGCCTCGGTCCGCGCCGTGTTGATCGCCACTTCGCGCTCGCGCATCTGCCTTTGCGCCTCACCGAGCTCGCGCTGCAGCCGCTTCTGGTCGCGCACTGCCGCCGCCGCCACCTGCGTCTGGCCGGACTTCTGCGCCGCGACTTCCCGCGCCTTGGCGTCCGCCGTCTCGGCGTCCAAGCTCTTCAAGCGCTCGCTGACCTGCTCCTGCAGCGCCTTCATCTCGCGCTCGCGCTGGGTCAGCAGCGTCGTCAGCTTCTGCTCATGCTCGCTGGCTTTTTGCGCCTGCGCCTCGGTCACGGCAATGCGCGCTTCGTACTGCTCGCTCTGCTTTTCCATCTGCTGGGCCAGCGCTGCCTCGCGCTTCTTGTGCTCCGCCGCCAGCTCCTGCCGCACCTGGGCGATGCGCGCCTCCACGTCCTGTTCCAGCTTCTGGATCTGCGCATCGCGCGCCGCCAGCGCCGCGGTGTGCTGCTGCTGCGCCTTGTCCAGATCGGCCTGCGCCTGCGCCACAACCGAAGTCGCGCCGCCCGCCGTGCGCGCCTGCGCCAGCGCCTGTTCGCGATCGTGCAGCGCCACGGTCAGCGCCTGCACCTGCTGTTCCGCCTGCGCGCGCGCGTCCGCCTGGGCCTTGGCGTCCTGCTGCGCCGAGGCCAGCGCCAGCTCGTGCGCCTTCACGTCGTCCTGCAGCCGCGCCATCGCGGCCTCCAGCTTTTGCCGATCGACAGCGGCTTTTTTGGCCTCCGCCTCCTGGCCCTTCGCCGACGCCTCTTCCTCGCGCGCCTTGGCATCTTCCAGCTGCGCCGCCAGCGCCAGCTCGCGGACCTTGACCTCGTCCTGCAGCTGCTTCAGCTCGGTCTCGCGGTCCTTCAGCAGCCCTTCCACGCGCGCCGCGCGCTCCTGCGACGCCTTCTCGCGCGCTTCCCGATCCGCCCGCAGGTCCGCCAGCTCTCGGGCATGCGCCGCCTGCAGCTCCGCCTGCATCTTGGCCAGCCGACCGTCAAATTGCGCCTGCATTTCAGCGAGCTTGCTCGCCTGCGCCGCTTCCTGCTCGGTCAGCCGCGCCCGCGCTTCTGCCACCGACTTCTGCGCCCGCTCCAGCTCCGCCGCCGACGCCGACGTGCTCTGCAGCGCCGCCAGCGCCTGCTCGCGATCCGCCAGCGCCGACTGCAGCCGCCGCGCGTCTGCCTCCGCCTTCTGCCGCGCATCCGCCTGCCGCGCCGCTTCCTGCCGCGCGTCCGCCAGGCTCGCCTGCTGCGCCGCCAGCTCCTTGCGCATCCCCGCCTGCTGTTGTTCCAGCCGCGCCCGCTCCGCCTTGGCCTTCGCCGCGTCCTGCGCCCGGCCTTCCTTCTGCGCCTTGTGCTCCGCCTCCCGCGCCGACGTCATCGCCGCCTGCAGCTTGGCCTCACGCGCTTGCACCGACTTGCGCAGCCCGGCGATTTCCTCTTCCCGTTCACGCAGTTGCGACGAAACCTGGTCCGCCAGCTTCTTCTGCCGCGCTTCCTGCTCGCGCGCCGTCGTCAGCTCGCGGTCCTTGCGCGCCGACTCCGCCTTGGCGCGCGTCAGCTCCGCCTTGACCTGGTCCATTTGCGCCTGCAGCCGCAGCTCCGCCGCCGCCAGCTGCGCGTCGCGCTCCGCCAGCTGCGCCTGCAGCTGCTTGCGCGTCGCCGCAACGCGCGCCTCGGCGTCGCTCAGCTTCTTCTGCGCCGCCGCGTCGCCCGCCGTCCGCAGCCCCGCCAGCTCGGTCTCGCGCTGCGCCAGCTCTTGCCGCAGCGTCTCCGCCTCGCTCTCCGCCTGCTTGCGCGCCTTGGCGTTCTTGTCCGCTTCCAGCCGCGCGCTCGCCAGCTCGCGCTCGCGCGTCGCCAGGTCCTTGCGCAGCGCCGACTGCTCGCGCTCCAGCGCCGTCCGCGCCTTCGCCGCCGCGTCCATTTCCGCTTTGACGCCGGCCTTTTGCGCCGCCGCTTCCCGCGCCTTGGCCTGCGCCAGCTCCGCCGTCAGCGCCGCCTCGCGCGCCTGCAGGTCCGTGCGCATCGCGCCGATCTGCTGCTCGCGCTCATCCAACAGCCGCGCCACCTGCGCCGCGCGGTTGTCGGCCTTTTCCTTGGCCGCTTGCAGCTCCAGCTCGCGCTTTTCCGCCGTCTCGCGCACCGCGCGCGTCTCCTGCTTGGCCGCCACCAGCTCGCCGCGCAGGCCTTCCAGCTGGGTGTGCATCTGCGCCAGCTCACCGGTCACCTGCTTTTGCAGCGCCGCCATCTTCTGGTCGCGCTCCGCCAGCTGGGTCTGCAGCTGCGTGCGCGCGGCCGTCACCTGTGCCTCCGCCTGCGCCAGCTTTGCCTGATCGGCCGCCGACTTGCCCTGCTGCAGCGTCCGCAGCGCCTGCTCGCGGTTGGCCAGCTCGGCGCGCAGCCGCTCGGCTTCCTGCTCGGCCTGCGCCCGCGCCTGCTGGTTGTCCGCGGCGTCATGGCGCGCCTGCACGAGCTCCTTCTCGCGCACGGCCAGCTCACCGGCCAGCGTCGACTGGCGCTTTTCCAGGTCCGCGCGCTCGTGCGCCGCCTGCTGCGCTTCCGCCTGCCGGCCTGCCTTGGCCGCCGCTGCCTCGCGCTCTTTCGCCGCCGCCAGCTCAGTCGCCAGCAGCGCCTCGCGCTCCTTGAGCGCCAGCTTCACGCCCTCGATTTCGCGCTCACGCTCCACCAACA
>CAIPXZ010000693.1 GCA_903869075.1 uncultured Myxococcales bacterium
GAGCGCTTCATCTGCCGCACAAGCGCGTCGATGCCCTGCCGCGGTGCGATGCCGTCGGTCAGCAGGATCACGTGCTTGATCTTCGCCGGCGCCGTCAGCAGCGACTGGTAGGCAAGGTCCAGCGCCGGGTAGATCGCCGTGCCGCCGCTGGCCGTCAACTTGCTGATATCGGTGGAGATTCGGTAGCGATTGCCGGCGCGCTGCAGCCGCACGGCGAGGCGCGACTCGGCGTCAAAGGCCACAACGCCGATCAAATCTTCCGCCGCCAGCGACTCCGCCGTCGCGCGCGCCGCCTCCTTCGCCAGCTCCATCTTCGGGCCCTGCATCGAGCCCGACCGGTCGACCGCCAGCATCAGCGCGATCGTCGGCGTCTCCATCGACGCCTCGACGTCCATCCGCACCGGGAGCACATGCTTGTCCAGATACGTGTCCTGATAACCACCCGATCCCAAACTATTTTCGCCGCCCAGTACAAGCAGCCCGCCGCCGCCTTTGACGTACGCCTCCAGGTTGCGCATGTCGCCGTCGGTCAGCATCGGCACGCCGGTCGCCGACACGCGCGGCACGTCGCTCAACACGATCGCCTGGAACGGCTTCAGCCCCGCCAGCGACCGCGGCAGGCCGTCGGCGTCGGCGGTTTCGACCTCGAAGTCATCGGTCAGCGCGCGGCTCAGGTACTGGCTCTGGCCCTTGGCGCCCTCGACGTACAGCAGCCGTGGCCGCACCAGCACCGCCACGCGGCCGCGCAGGTGGTTGTTCAAGGCGAAGCGGTCGGCGCCCGCCAGCACCGCGCAGGTCGTGTCCAGGTCGTGCGTGCCGGCTTCCTTGAGCCGCACGAGGCCAAAATCAAGCCGCGTCGTCCCCGCCGGCACCGCCTGCTCCAGCTGCAGCGGCGGCTGATTCTGCAGCGTCAGCGTGCAGCGCAGCTTGGCCGGCCCCGACGACTGCACGGCAATCGCCACCGGAAACGGCACGTTGGCGCGCACTTTCGCCGGCAGCTCAAACTGCTCCAACACCACTTCCCCCGCCGCCGGCAGCTCCGGCAGCGCCGGCACGTGCACCCGCACGCCAGCGGCGCGCAGGGCGTCGACGAGCTGCAGCGCGTCGCCCTGGGTCTCCAGGCCATCGGACCAGACGACGACGTGCGGCACACTGTGGCCGTCCAGCAGCCCCAGCGCGAGGTTCAGCGCGCCGGCGAGATCGGTCTCGCGCTCGGCATCCGGCCGCCGCTCAATCTGCGGCGCGGCCACGGTATCCAGCGTCGCCGTCGGCGGCCACGGCAGCGCCAGCGCCTCGCGGTCAAACGCGATCACCTGCACCGGCGGCACTTGCCGATCGCTGGCGTCCAGCGCGTCCGCGGCGGCGTCTTGCGGGCCACGGCGCGCCGCCAGCTCACTCGCCTGCACGCCGCGCGCGGCCGCCACCAGCAGCGCATCGGGCACCGACGCCGACCGGTCAATCACGTGCACAACCTGCGCGCGGCGCGGCCGCTCGTGCAGCAGCCGCGGCCCGGCGATCGCC
>CAIPXZ010000694.1 GCA_903869075.1 uncultured Myxococcales bacterium
GCGCGGGACAGGCGCTTGGGCTCGACCCGCTCGCGGGTCATCAGGAACGCGAGATCAGCGGCCGTCACAAAACGCCAGCGCTCCGCGACCTCGACAAGTTGAACGCCGCGCCCGTCGTAGTGGGCCACGAGCGCCCGCAGTTCGGCGTCGACATCCACGCCATCGGGAAGCCGGTCGGACAGGTCACGCTGCGAAAGCGGTTCGGCCGCCGCGAACAGCAAGGCTTCGATCATTCGCGCGGCGTCGTTCATCGCCGTCATGCCACCCCGGCGGCACGAAGGTAGACTTCAGAAAGCGGGGCGAACTGACGAAGCTCGAGGCCCCCTTCCCGAACCATCTCCAGGCTGGCCGAAAGAGTGGATGCCACATAGGAGGCTCGTGTGGGCCCGCTGGCCCTCCTGGCCGGCGCCACGACGCTGAGCGGCGTCCATTCAGTCAACCCGGGTATCAGCGCTTTCAAGTGCTCGCGCGCATCATCAAGTCGGTAGGATTCGATCGGCTTGGGTCGATAGGAGTGGTCAGTGCCACGAAGCCTTGGTTGCACATAGGCGGCCATGAGCTCGCGGACGTCACCGCGAATGCGCGTGAGCGACACGACAGTCACACTCTCCGGGTCGCCGCGCGGAAAGACATCCCGACGCAGCACGCTCCCGCCGAACAGAGCCTCAGCGGCGCGGCGCATCGCGTCCAGTTTGGCGAGCCGGAAGGCGAGTTGGGACGCGGCGACTTCAGGCGCCTCCGCTTCCTGAGTTGGCCGCTCGGCCTTCGGCAGGAGCAGCCGTGACTTGAGGAACGCCAGCCAGGCCGCCATGACAAGGTAGTCCGCCGCGAGGGAGAAGTGCAGACGACGCGCTTCGCGGACGAACGCGAGATACTGATCGGCGAGGCGCGTAACCGACAGCTTCAGCAGGTCGACCTTCTGGCTCCGCGCAAGGTCGAGAAGCACATGTAGCGGCCCTTCGTATCCGTCGAGATCGACGATCAGGCCCTCGCCCTCGACAGCGGCGACCATAGCGGCTTCGAAGTCCAGCGTAGGTTGAATCTGGACGTTCACGCTGCGAGCCTCCTGGGGAATGCCGCGTCGAAAGTGTGCAAGGCTGCGGCAACGTCGAACGGTTCGCTTTGCTTTGGGACCCGCCGACGCGCCGCAACGGCGCGCCGCTTCGATTCCCCGACGAGAGCGCCCGCCGCCGCAGCGACAGCGACCATTTCATCGAAGACGCCATTGCAGTGCAGGGCGATGTCGCACCCAGCGGAAAGGGCGCCGCCGACCCTTTCGGACAGACTACCGGCGAGGGCGTTCATGGAGAGATCGTCGGTCAGCAATAGACCAGAAAAACCGGCGGCCCCGCGGATGAGACGTTTGACCACGCGCCTCGATGTCGTCGCCGGCCGTTGTCGATCCACCGCGGTAAAGAGCACATGTGCAGTCATGGCCATGGGCATGTCCGAAAGGGCGCGGAAAGGCAGGAGATCACGGGACTCAAGCTCCGCGACGCTGCAGTCCACAATCGGAAGTTCGTGATGACTGTCGGCGAGGCCGCGACCGTGGCCGGGTACGTGTTTGATCACAGGCAACA
>CAIPXZ010000695.1 GCA_903869075.1 uncultured Myxococcales bacterium
CGGGACTTCAGTCCCGGGTGCACGAGGTCGAGCTTGCGACCGCCTTGGAGAGTGGCCGGGTCGGTCGCCTACCGCTCACGCCAAACCAGCGGCCAGTCCTCGGGCGTCGCGAGGCTCTGCAGCTCCAGGTCGATATCCAGCGCCGGCCAGTGGACGATGTGCCCATGCTGCAGCTCAACGTCGTAGACATCCCGCACCGCCGCAGCGACGAACCACGGGAACTGCTCGGCCGGCAGGAAGTACTCGCGGTCCCGCACGAACAGCCAGAGACCGCGCGGCGAGACGGCTTGGACTTCAATGGCTGAAGTGTTGGCGCCAGACGGTGCGGAAAGCATCGGCGTTCTCCTGAAAGGGCGGGTGCCAGCTTACAGGTGTCGCGGCGCGGCGCCAACTCACGAGTGGATCGCGTTCCTTTCGTCTATCACCCCGCCGCCGGCGCCGGCGTCTTCCCCTTCTTCGACGGCGAGCGGAAGTAGCTCTCGACCCGCGGCTTGTCCTGCTCGAACTTCAGCGTCAGCTGCGCGTGCAGGCTGCGGTAGCCGACGACAACCGCGTCCTTGGCGTCGCCCTCCGCCGTCCGCGCCTTGCCGAACGCCAGTTCCGCCGCAAGCACGTCGGCATCCGCGGCTTCCCGGTTCTTCAGCGCCACATCCAGATCCGCGCTCAGCTGCGCAAGCTCCGCCGGCAGCCCCTTTTCCGCCAGCGCGGCGATGACGCCCAGCAGCACCTTGCGGCGGTCCGCCTGCGGCATCTTCACGATGTCCGTCGCCGCCTTGGGCAGGATCTTGAGGTACGCCGGCGCCGTGCGCGAGGCGAAGTGCGCGAACGCCTTGCGACTCACCGCCATCACGCAGTCGTGCAGCAGCCGCTCGCGGTAGGCGACGACGCCCTGGGCATCGGCGACGGTGTCGTCCGCCTCCTGCCGCGCGGCGATGGCGACCTTGAACGCGGCGACCGGCTTGGTCAGCACCGGCGCGAAGCTGGCGACATCCGGGTCCGCCTTGACCGCCGAGCCCGAGAAGCGGCAGCAGCCGAAGATGACGGCAATCGGATCGTCCTTGGTGACATAGCGCATGGGTCCTCCGGGAAACGTGGGTCGTGAATACTTGCATCCAGACCCAACCGCGGGCCTGCGCAAAGGCTGCAACTGGCTGTTTTTGTGGTCAAGAGGGGTGCCAGCGCGGATTTGATGCAGGTCAAGGGCGCGCTTGGCAAAAGCCAAATCGGCGGGAAGCAGGTGCGGACGCGACCTGGTAAACGCCGCGACGTCTGGAGGCAGGTGAAGTGCGCTGGCGGTAAACGCGGAAGCGCGCGGAGGCAGGTGAAGTGACGCGGCGGTAAACGCGGAAGGGCGCGGAGGGAGGTGAAGTGAGCTGGCGGTAAACGCGACGGGGCGCGGAGGGAGGTGAAGTCGGGTGGCGGTAAACGCGGAAGGGCTTGGAGGCAGGTGAAGTGGCCAGCGGCGTTTTCGGGAAGCCCGGCGGAGGCGCGTGAATCGCGGAACGGACACGCCCGCCGCTCGTTCGCACCATGGATTCGCGCGCGGCAGGCTTGTCGGGCGGCGGTTTGGGGCGACCGGGCGCGTGCGGGACGGTTACAGGTCGGCGGTCGCGGCGGATGCCAGCGGGTTCCAGAAGTTCACGGCGCGGAGGCGGGCGAGGAGGAGGGTCGTGGAGCAGACGAGCTTGGCGCGGCGGTCGGCGGCGGTGGCGGGGCGGATGGCGACGAGCTCATGCAGCGCGTGGTCGGCCGCGGTCGCGCCTTGGGAAAACGCGTGCAGCGCCGGTTGCAGCGCGGGCAGGCGGAGCTGTTCGGGGACGAAGTAGGTGCCGGAGTCGCAGCGGGCGAAGACTTCGGCGATTTCCGCCGGCGTCAACGTGCCGGACAGGCGGACCGTGGCGTGGGCTTTGAAGTTGGCGGCGTCGCGGTAGAGGTAGTCGAGGGCGGTTTGGTGCATATGCTGTCCTTCGTTTTTGGCTCAGGGCGGGTCGCCCAACGTCAGGCGGCCTCCAATTCCAGAAATCTTTTCCGATGCCGAGCGAAAAGCTCGGGGTTCGGCGCGGTACGAAATGCGGTCGTCAGTGGTTTGCCTTCATAAGCCAAAAAGCCATCGACAAGTTCCGACTTGCCGATTCCATCAGCGAGCCGCTTGCCGATGACCATCCGTCCATCCTCGTCGAATGTCATGAGATGCCGATCGAACGCCGCATCGTGAATGGCATTCAGGGCAATTCCGTTCCGAACGCTTACCCGTTCCTCCGGCGCTTCTGCCCAACCCACGATATGACTGGCACGGAGCAAGGCCCGATGCCCCAAACCCGTGAGCGCACACTTGCCTTGATAATTTGCCAAGACCGTTCGGCGAAAGAACTCCTGACCGCGCCGAACTGTTGCGAGTGCCTGGGCCGATGTCGCGAGGCCAGCAAATGTTGGTATCTCACAGGTCGGCTCCACGATATGGGCTTCAGTGACCCCTTGATGCTCGACCTGGAGCTGCCATAACGCTTCCATCTCGGCGGCAGCTTCGACGCCCATCGCGCGGTGCCAGTCCCATATTTCGCGATCCAGCGCACTGGCGCCCTGCAAGCCAACGACGCCCCGCGACTTTTCGACTGGATCGAGCGAGGTGAAGTTGTTCAATTTCATTGCCACACTACTCGGTGTCCGGTTGAGGACGTGCGCCAACTCAACAACCGCGGGATGGTGCGAATGCTGTTGGCCGAATGGCAGGCGCCAATAGAGGTGAAGCGCCAAGAGAAGCTCATTCCGAGTCCAACGTTGTCCCGCTGCCATGAGATTGCACCTTCCTAGGATCAGTCTGGCTATTTAGCTACATCATCGTCAAGTGCTGACAGGTCGAACCGGACCTCGGCGACAGTGCGTTCACCGCCCATCCTACATGCACCACGCCGCCCGCACGTCACGCCCCGCCACCAGCTCCCGCAAAAACGCGCCCACCGCCTCGCGCTGCGGCGTCCGGTCCTCCGCCAACCGCGTCGGGTAGTTCCCGAGCACCTCGTTCATCACCAAGATCGGCACCCCGGGAAACCGCCGGAGCGCGTCCGCCACCGCCTCGCCGATCGTGTCGTGGTCGATGCCATACTCGCGCGTGTTGAAAGCCCGTGCCGCCGCTTGATCCACCTCCGCCATCGCCTCGCGATCCAGCGGCGCCCCCAGACAAAAGAAAGCCGCGGTCGGGTCCAGCGGCGCGACCGGCACGTAGGCGACGTCGTCGGGATCGGCGGACAGCGCCTCCGGTTTGTAGGCATCGATGGTGATGAGCAGTGGCTGCATGGTGGGCTCCGCGGTTGGCAGGTGAAGCCTGGCAAACCGGCGCCGGCAGGTCAATCGCCCCGCACCTCACCTCGCCGCGCAGCGCCCCGTCGCAGCAGGAGGCGCCGTGGTGTCGACTGTCGCGCTCGTCCTTGAATGGATTGCCTTGCACCGCACAGAGCTTCTCGTAAACTGGGAGCGCGCTGAGCGCGGGGAGTCACCCCTGCCCATCGCGCCGCTCTCCTGACCGAGGCTCCCATGCCAGTCCCCACTGCCGAACCGCTTATTCACGCCATCGGGCCCGGAACGTGGCAGCTTTACCGCGTGACGGTGGTGCGGGCGACGGGGCCAACGTCCCTGCATGTTGCATTCGCCGATGGCATGGAAGGCGACGTGGAGCTGCGCGGCTGGCTGCCGGCAGTCGGTGGCTTTGCGCAGTTGCTCGCGGATCCCGAGCTTTTTGCCCAGGTCGCACTGGACCCGGAAACCCACTGCATCGGCTGGCCGAACCAGGTGGATCTGGACACCGAAGCGCTGCGGGCGCGCATGGTGGCCTGACCGGGGCCGTCGCGCGGGAGAGCCTGCCGGCGAATCCGCGCGCAACCGGCCGCGCCCGGGCGGACGGAAGTCCGCACGCCACGGACCGCAGGTCCGCAAAGAGCGCCCGGAAGGGCGCAACTCCCCGCCGCGAGCCATCCGGCGCGCGCCGCCGGCTGTCTCCCGCGGCGCCGCTTGGTACGTGAGCGTTCCGAAATCAACAAGCGCTTCGCCCAGCCATCACCCGCTTGACCACCCCGCGCCACGCGCCCACACTGCCAGACGCGCGTCCCGCGGACGCCCAAGGAGTCCAAAATGCACCGCAATTCCCTCCGCTGCCTCACCGCCGTCGCCTGCCTCGCCGCGCTCACAAGCGCCTGCGACTCGCCCAGCAACAGCGGCGCCGCCGTCGCCGACACCACCACCACCGACAGCCAGCTGGCCGGCACCGACGCCGTCACGCCCGGCACCGACGTCGCCGACACCGGCAGCACCGACGCGCCCGACAGCACCGCCGCCGACGCCAGCTGCATCGGCGCCGACATCTGCGGCGTGGGCGCATTTTGCAACGCCCAAGGCCACTGCTGCCCAGGCCTGGGCTGCGCGCCGCAGTGCCCCAACGGCATCCTCATCGACGCCAACGGCTGCGACACCTGCCAGTGCGCGCCAGCGAAAAACCTCAGCTATTTCACCACCTGCGGCTACCCGGTCTGCAGCGGCGCGTGGACGCCCACCACCGGCGTGCCGCTCTGCACAACCGAACAAGCCGGCGCCGCCTGCACCACCGACGGCGCGCAATGCGACGCCAAAGCCGGCTGCGGCCAGTTCCTGAAGTGCGCCGCCAGCGACCCCAAGGCCGTCGGCTGCCCCAAATCCCGCGCCAGCCTCAAGTCGGAAATCCGCTATGTGGACAGCGCCGAGCGGCAAAAACTCGCCGCCGAGCTCCTCGACACCCGCCTCGCCACGTACCGCTACGCCGCCGGTGGCCCGGAAGCGCCGCGCCACCTCGGCTTCCTCATCGACGACCAGCCCAACAGCCCCGCCATCGACGCCCAGCGCGACATGGTCGACCTGTACGGCTACCTCAGCCTGTCCGTAGCGACGCTGCAGGAACAACAGCGACAAATCGAGCAGCTGCGCGCAGAAGTGCAGGCGCTGAAGACCCGCTGCCGCTGAGCGAGGCGCGTGCGCGCAACGCCAGCCAAATCCCGACCAACTGAAGAGCGAGGCGGAACGCCAAGCCCGCCAATCCCCGTCCTCGCTCGCCCGCGACCCGCAGCCTCCAAGCGAGCACGGCGAGGCCCTGGCCTCGCTGCGCAGCTGCCGACCCACAGCCGTCCCGTGACTACAGCTCCATGCAAGGGCGAGGACCGGCAAGCCGCACCTCTTGATTCTGCCCGGTGAGCCGCGATCCGCGCGCCAGCACCCGCCGGCTTGCCGCCCGGAGCCCCACCGCGATCTCCCAAACTTCCAACAAAACCGCCCGAAAGCC
>CAIPXZ010000696.1 GCA_903869075.1 uncultured Myxococcales bacterium
GCCCAGAATCCCGCAGGGATTTCTTGAACCATAGCCGCGGACTTTAGTCCGGGGCGTTGGGATGTGGGCGCGACTTGCTGAGCTTGCGACCGCCCTGGCGGCTAGGTCGGCAGGACATAGCCGGCAAACCGCTCGCGCAGCTGCCGCTTCAGGATCTTGCCGGTCGCGCCCAGCGGCAGTGCATCGATGAATTCCACCGCGTCCGGCAGCCACCACTTCGCCAGCTTCGTCGTCAGGTACGCCAGCACTTCCTCCGCGGTCACCTCCGTCCCCGGCGCGCGCACGACGATGAGCAGCGGCCGCTCCTGCCACTTGGGATGCGCCACGCCAATCGCTGCCGCTTGCGCCACGCCCGGGCAGCCGACGGCGGCGTTCTCGAGGTCAATCGACGAGATCCACTCACCGCCGGACTTGATGACGTCCTTGCTGCGGTCGGTGATTTGCATGTAGCTGTCCGCGTCGATTGTCGCGATGTCGCCGGTGTAGAACCAGTCGCCGTCGTGCGCTTCATCCCGGTCGCGGCGGAAATAGCTGCTCGCCACCCATGGTCCGCGGATCTGCAGGTGCCCGGACGTCTCGCCGTCGTGCGGCACCAGGTTGTGGTCGTCATCGACAAGGCGCAGGTCCACGCCGTACAGCGGCCGTCCCTGCTTGCGTTTCACCGCCATCAGCGCCGCGTCATCCAGCCCGGCGTGCTTGGGCAGCATCGTCGTCACCGTGCCGATCGGGCTCGTCTCGGTCATGCCCCAAGCGTGGATGACGCGCGCGCCGTGAATTTTCTCAAACGCGTCGATCATGCTCGGCGGACACGCCGCGCCGCCGATTGTCACCTTGCGCACGCCGTTCATGGTGTAACCGACGGATTTCATATGCGCCAGCAGGCCCATCCACACCGTCGGCACGCCCAGCAGGCTCGTCACTTGCTCGCCGTCGATCAGCTCCAGCAGGTTTTTGCCGTCCAGCCCTGGTCCCGGCAGCACGAGCTTGGAGCCAACCATCGCCGCCGCGTACGGCACGCCCCAGGCGTTGACGTGGAACATCGGCACCACCGGTAGCGTCACGTCCGAGGCGCAGATCCCCAGCGAATCCACCATCGCCGCGGCGTAGCTGTGCAGCACCGTCGAGCGGTGCGAGTACAAAACGCCCTTGGGATTGCCGGACGTGCCCGAGGTGTAGCACAGCGAACTCGCCGTATTTTCATCGAAATCTGGCCATTCAAACTCCGCGCTGTGCGGCGCGATGAACGACTCGTAGTCGACAAGCCCCGGCAAGTGCGTGTCCGTCGGCAGGTTCGGCGCGTCCGTCATCGCCACGTAGTGCCGCACCTCCAGCGACTGCGACGCGATGTACTGCGCCAGCTTGGTGAACGTCGTGTCGAAGAACAGCACGCTGTCCTCGGCGTGGTCGACGATGTAGCGCAGCTGGTCCAGCGGCAGCCGCGGGTTCACCGTGTGCAGCACCGCGCCCAGCCCCGACACCGCGAAATACAGCTCCAAGTGGCGGTGCGTGTTCCAGGCGAGCGTCGCCACGCGATCGCCCGGCTTGACGCCCAGCGCCACGAGCGCGTTGGCCAACTTGCGGGAACGCTTGGCGATCTGCCCCCAGCTGGAGCGATCAATCGGCCCTTCCACGGTGCGGGAAATGACCTCGACGTTGTGGTGAAAGCGGTCAGCGAAGCGCAGCTGGTAGGAAATCAACAGCGGCTGGTGGGACATTTGGCCGAGCATGGACGCCTCCGCGTGCCTCGAAAATGGGCGCGCACGCCGCTGATTTTGCGCGGCAAACGGCGGCGACACAAGGGGCGGCTAGGACGGCGGCTCCAGCAGCTCGGCGACGACCGCCGGCTTGACGGTGTACTTGGTCCGGCAAAAGTCGCAGATGACTTCCAGGTCGTTCGGATCCGCCGCCATCTCTTCCAGGTCCGCGCGCGGCAGCGTCGACAGCATGTGCACGATGCGCGCCTCCGAGCAGCGGCACTCGTACTCGACCATCTCGCGCGCACACTGGTCCCAGCGAAAGCCGGCCATCAGCGCCTGCGCCCAGTCGCGACCATCCGGATCGTCGGGCGTCATCCCCGTCGCCAGCGGCGCCAGCGTCTCCAGGTTCGCCGTCATGCGCTGCAGGTCCTCGCGCGTGCCCTCCGGCATCAGCTGCACGAGGTAGCCCAGCGCGTTCTCGATCACGCCGTTGGCGACCGTCACCTCCACGCGCAGCAGCGACAGCACCTGCTCGGACTCCAGCAGGTAGTGCATCATGAAGTCCTCGATGCGATCGCCCTGCAGCTGCACCGTGCTCCGCCACGACTTGCCGGTCGCCGCGTGCGTCCGCGCCACTTCCATCAGTCCTGGGCCAAACAGCGCGCCGTCCAGCGCGCTCGTCGCTTCCGGCGTCTTGACGTACACGCGCACGCCGCCGCCTTCCCAGGCATCCACGACCATCTTGCCGGTCGGACCGTCGTGGCGGATGTAGACCTGCATCCGCGCGTCCGGGTTCAGCGTCGAGCGCACGAGCAGCGACGCCACGACCAACTCGCCGACGAGCTTTGTCACTTCCGGCGACGCGCCCAGCCGGCTCGCCGCCTCATTCGCCGCGTCCGTGGCGCGCACCACGAGCAGCCGCGCCTCGCCCTGCCGCGCCAGCCCGCGCCAAAGCGTGTCCTGACCGTGCGGCGGCGGCTGATCGAGGTACTGCGTCGGCCCCATCTGCCGCTCCAGCTGCCGCCGGCGGTACTTGCTCGCCGCGGTTTCAGGCGGCGCGTCGCGCTCGTCAGGCTTTTCCGGAGGTTGATCGTTTTACATTTCAAGCCCTTCTGAAGCTGTGGCTGCCACGCGGCCTGCTTCACCGCTCCAAGGTAGCGCGCGACGGCGACTTGGCCTCAAAAATCGCCGTCGGTCGTCGCCCGCAGCACTTCAGAAAACGACGTCAGCCCCAGCGCCATCTTGCGAATCGCCGACTCGCGGAGCGTCACCATGCCGTCCTGCACCGCTTGGCGGGCGATCTCCGCCGCAGGCGCCTTGGTCAGGACAAGCCTGCGGATCTTGTCGTTCACCGGCATCACTTCGTACACACCCATGCGGCCTTTGAGCCCGGTGTCGCGACAGGTCGTGCAGCCGCCGCCGACAAACACGCGGAAGCGCTCGCCCGGTCGCTGCTCGATACCCAGCGCCTGCGCTTCGGCGGGCGTCAGCTCGGTCTCCTTGCGGCACGACAAGCAAATCGTGCGCAGTAGCCGCTGGCTGATCACGCCGACCAACGTCGACGCCAGCAGATACGGCGGCACCTCCAGGTCGATCATCCGCGCGATCGTCGACGGCGCGTCGTTCGTATGCACCGTCGACAGCACCAAGTGGCCCGTCATCGCCGCCTGGATCGCGTTTTGCGCCGTCTCGATGTCGCGAATTTCGCCGACCATGATCACGTCCGGATCCTGCCGCAGCAGCGTGCGCAGCGCCGCGGCAAAGGTCAGCCCGACGCGCGGGTTCACCGCTGTCTGGTTGAAGGTCTCGACGACCATCTCGATCGGATCCTCAATCGTCGTGATGTTCAGCGTCGGCGAGGCGATCGCGCGCAGCGCCGAGTACAGCGTCGTCGTCTTGCCGGAACCGGTCGGACCGCAGACGAGGATCAGGCCGTGCGGCCGCTTGATGAACGTGTCGACGAGCTCCAGCTGCTTGGGAAACAGCCCGAGCTGCCCCATGTCCTGGAACACGGTCTGCGGGTCAAAAATCCGCATCACGAGCTTTTCGCCAAAAGCCGTCGGCATCACGGAGATGCGCATCTCGACTTCGACGCCCGGCTTCTCCGCCGCGCCGACCTTGACCTCGCCGCTGTCGCGCGAAATCTTGATGCGGCCATCTTGCGGCCGGCGCTTTTCGGCGATGTCCAGCCGCGCCATGGCCTTGATGCGCGACGTGACGGCCGCGTGCACGACCTTGGGCAGCTGGTTGACCGTGTGCAGGACGCCGTCGATGCGCAGCCGCACGTGCGACACCTCGCGCTTGGGCTCGATGTGGATGTCCGACGCCTTCTGGTCCAGCGCGTATTTCAACAGGAAATCGACGGCGCGCACCACGTGGCGGTCGTCCTCCGTCACCGCCTGGCCGCCCGAGCTCAGCTTGACGAGCTGCTCCAGGTTGCCGAGGTCCGTCTCCGCCACGCCGAGATCGACCTGGGCGCCGCGGATATTGGCGCGGAACTGAAAGACATCGAGGATCTGCCGCTGGATCTCGCTGCGCAGCGCCAGCACAAGCTCGACCGGCTGATCCGGCCGCGACGCCATCGTCGCCCGCACTTCCGCGCAAATCGGGTCGTCGACAGCCAGAATCAGCGTCTGGCCTTCACGGCCCAGCGGCAGCAGGCAGTTGCGCCGCGCGTAGGCCTGGCTGACAAGCGAGCTGATCAGCTTGGCGTCGAGCTTGAGCGGATCGATGCGTGAAAACCGCATGTTGTACGCCGCGGCA
>CAIPXZ010000697.1 GCA_903869075.1 uncultured Myxococcales bacterium
CGTTGAAGTTGGACCAGTCGACGTCGGAGCCGGGCGCGAGGATCGACTGCAGCGCGGAAGTGCCGTCGCAGTCTGACTTTTTGGCGATGGCAGTGCCCGGTGACGCGTCGTTGCCGTCCGCCGCGGTTGTGCCGACGCAGGTGCCAAATGAGCAGCCGTCGGTCATCGTGCAGTTGTTGTTGTCGTTGCAGGCGGTTCCGGTGGGTGCGGGCGCGCAGACGCCGGTCGTGGCGTCGCATTGGCCGCCCAGGCAGACGTTGCCGGTGCACAAGCCTTCGTCGGTTTTGCCGTCGCAGTTGTCGTCGACGCCGTTGCAGATCTCGTCCATCGCCGGCTGGGCGTTGCAGAGGCCAAGTCCGGACACGCCGCACGCGCGGGTGCCGCTGCAGGTGCCGGTTGTGTTGGTGACGGTGCAGATCGTGCTCAAGCCGGCCAGCGCGGCGTTGACGCTGCACGTGCAAATGCCGTTGAGCGGCTTGCACTGCGCGGTGCCGCCGGTGACGATCGCGCAGCCGTAGTTGTCCGGGCAGCTGGCGCTGTTGGCGGGGTCGCATGGGATGCCGCAGAAGGAGCCGTCGGCGCCGGCGCTGATGCACAAGTTGGCCTCGGTGCCGTCGTCGTTGCAGGCGGCGGTGGTCGTGCACGGGTCGCACAGGTGCGCGTAGGGCGTCGGCGTGCCGCCGCCATCGGGAACGGCGACCGCATCGGCGGCATCGGCAGCGTCAGCGGCAGCTGTGGCATCGGCCGCGACATCCAGCCCAGTCGCAGCGTCCTCATCGGTCGCAGCGTCGTCATCGGTCGCCGCATCCTGAACGTCCGCCACATCGACCGGCCCGGCGTCGGCGCTGTCCGCCGCGTCCAGGCTCTCGGCAACATCGGCGGCGTCGGCGTGGGCGACATCGATAGCCGGCACGTCGGCTTTGGCCGCGTCCGCCTTCGCGGCGTCCTTGACGGCGGCGTCAGGCTTGCCGCCCTTGGCGTCAAAAACCAGGTTGTCGGCGTCCGGGTCGCCGGCGTCGGCTTGCCCCGAGTCGCCCGCTGTCGCCGGTGTGCTGCACGCCGCAGCGAAGCTGAAAGCTGCGGCGAGGCGAATCAAGCGCACATTCAAGCGAAGTTCCATGCCCCGATCCCCAGCCAGTCCGGCCGCCGTGGCCCAGTCTGCCAGAAACCGCCCGCTTTGCCAGCCGTGCCGGGCCGGACGGCACCGGAGCGCAGTGTCCGGTTCGCCGGCGCCGGGGACTGGCTGACCCATGCAAAAATGTAAGGATCGTCAAGTTTATCGATCAGTTTTGTGACGACAGGCGTTGCCGCACCCGTTCACGGCTTGGCCGGGGTGATTGTGCTTGCCTCTGCGCTAGCCTACGATCCACGGCGGGGGCTGCACTGCGCAGCAAAGGGGTTGCACATGTTGAATTTTCGGTTGGACGCGCTGCGTCTGCGCGCTCTCGTTCTGCGTCCGCTGGTTGCGGTCGTGCTCTTGGCCGTCGTGGTGCCGGCTTGCGGCGATGACTCCGGCATCGGCCCGGGCGGGGTCCCGAACGACGACGCTGTGGACACGTCAGGCAACGTCGGTGAGACGGTTGTCAACGACGGGGCTGGTCCCGATGCGGTTGGCAACGATGTGCTGGTCCTCGACGGCGCGACCAAGGACGAGCTGACGGACACCATCCAGCTCGATGTCCTGCCCGACGTGCTCGTCGACATTGCCCCCGATGTGCCGCCGCCGGACAGCGACGACATTACCCCTGACGTGCCGGTTGTGCCCTGCCCGGCGCTCTCCGCGCCGCAACACGCCGCGATCGCCATCAGCGGCTCCGGCACGACGCTCAGCGTCACCTTCAGCTGCGACCCGGGCTACAGCTTGAACGGCGCCGACACGCTGAACTGCCAGGCGGACGGCAACTGGTCGTCCACGCCGCCGACCTGCGACCCCGTCGACTGCGGCGCCCTCACCGCGCCCACCAACGGCAGCGTCAGCGCCGCCACCACAACGCTGGGCGCCAGCGCCAGCTACTCGTGCAGCGGCGGCTTCGCGCTCAGCGGCTCGGCCAGCCGCACCTGCCAGGCCAACGGCTCGTGGAGCGGCACCGCGCCGACCTGCA
>CAIPXZ010000698.1 GCA_903869075.1 uncultured Myxococcales bacterium
CCTGCTGCTGGACCAGCCGCTGGCGGCGGCGGTGGCGGCGGTACGCGTCCACCACCAGGCCAAGCCGGACAGCGTGTGGCTGGAGGACGGCGCCCATGGCGATGCGCTCGTGGCGCCGCTCCAGGCGCGCGGCCACACGATCACCCGCGCGCCGGCGTGGTGCAACGTCCAGGCGGTCCGGCGGGCGTGCGACAAGGCGCACAAGTGTTTTTACGAGGCGGTCAGCGACCCGCGGCAGGAAGGTGGCGCGACGGCACAGTAGCCGCGGCTACTCGCTGGCATCGCGGTGTGCGAGGAAAAACGCAACGCCGGCGGCATCTTCCAGCTGGCGTGACGCCTCGGCCAGCACACGCTCGACAAGCTCCCGCTTCGCTGTGTGGTACGTCACCGTCAGCGCGGACATCGCGAATTTGTTCAGGACCGGCATCTCCGCCGCGGCCTTCAGGTACGCCTGCGCCTCCTTGCAGCTCTGGAAGCGGTCCTCCGGTCGCTTGGCGCAGGCGCGGCGAATGAACTCCCGCAGATCGTCCGGGATGGTCGGCACCAGATCGCGGATCTCCGGCAGCGGCTCCTGGATGTGCTTGCCCAGCAGCTCCGGCAACGTCTCGCCGTCAAAAGGCAGCTCGCGCGCCAGCAGCTCGTAGGCCAAAATTCCCAACGAATACAGGTCGCTGCGGCCATCGACCGGCAGGTTGCAGATCTGCTCCGGGCTCATGTAGTACGGCGTGCCAATGATCTTGCCGCCCGTCGTACCGCCCGGCTGCGTCGCGATACCAAAATCCAGCAGCTTGACCTTGCCGTCCGCCAGCAAAAACACGTTCGCCGGCTTGATGTCGCGGTGGATCAGCCCGTGCGCGTGCGAATACGCCAGCGCGCCGCAGATCTCGCGCAGAATTCGCCGGGCATTTTGCCATTCCAGCTGCGGGCCGTTGTCGATGAGCGACTCCAGCAAATCGCCCGTCAGCTTCTCCATCACGATGAATTTCGTGCCGTACGCGTGCTCGATGTCCAGCACCCGCACGATGTTGTCGTGGTCCAGGCTGGCGACGAGCCGCGCTTCCTCGTCAAAATGATCGCTGAACGTCTGGTCGAAAACCAGGGCGTGGGACAGCATTTTCAGCGCCACCGGCGTGCCCAGCGACGGATGCCGCGCCTCGAACACCGTCGCCACGCCGCCCGAGCCGAGCCGGCCGACAACCTCGTACTTGCCAACCTTGCGAATTCCCGAGGTTTCCATCAGCCGCTCGCCGACCAACCGCGTCAGGAACACGCCGGTCTTCGGGTGGCGCAGGAACAGCTCCGTCAGCGCCGGCTTGCCGATGCGCAGGCACTGCACCGGCTCCTCGGCGCTGATCGTCGCCGTGCGCGGCTCTTTGGTGATGAGCGCCATCTCGCCAAAGATCGCCGGCGCCTCGACGATCTTCTCAAAAATGACGACCTTGTCAGCGTTGCGCACCACGATGCGCACCTTGCCACTCTCCAGCACGAACATGTGCTCGCCCGGCTCGCCCTGCGTCAGGATCTGCTGGCCGCGCTGGAAACGCACCGGCTCCATCGCCGCCTGGAACCGCGCCAGCGCCGACTCTTCCATGCCGTCAAACAGCGGCAGCCGCTGCCAGCGCTCGACCGGCACCGTCGGGTGGCGCTCGGTCGGCGCGTCGCCCAGGCCCTCGAACTGCTGCGTCAGCGAGTAGCCCGCCGACTTCGCGCGCGGCGGTTCGGACGGCGGCGGCGGGATGTTCGGCGGCCCCGGCATCTGCTGGGTGGCGTCATGCGGGCGGATCGGCGGCTTGGTCATGGGCGGCTCCACGGTCGGGCGGGTCAAGTTGGAGTGGAGCGCATGTTGCGCGGCGTTGCAAGCGTGCTAGCCCGTAACCCCGCGAATGACGACAAAAGTCCAGAACAGCAGCGCCACGGCGAGCACGGCAATCGTCGCCGCGCAGCCCAGCAGCATCCAGCGCGCGACGAGCACCGGCACCGGCGCTTCCACTTTGCCGGGCGGAATCGCTGGCCGCGGCGGCGGATCGGGTTGTTGCAACTCTGCCATCAGGTCCAGCGGCGCGGCGATGGGCTGCCGCGCGGGCATGCTCGCGCGCGCGCGGCGGCCGCGTCAAGGCGACTTGCGCGGCAGCAATCGGCCTGCCACCATCGCCGGGCAAACCAGAGGAAGCCGCAGATGTCCACGCCGATTCTCGACCAGAACCTTGTGACGGATTTGAGTGAACGCCTGTCGTACCCCGGCTACCTGCAGCTGGACACGCTGCTCGCGGCGCAAAAACCGCTTTCAGATCCGCAACATCACGACGAGCTGCTGTTCATCATCCAGCACCAGACGACCGAGCTGTGGTTCAAGCTCGTGCTGCATGAACTGACCGCGGCGCTGGACTACATCCGCCGCGACGATCTCGAGCCAACCTTCAAAATCCTCGCGCGGATCAAGCACATCCAGGCGCAGCTCGTGTCGCAGTGGTCGGTGCTGGCGACGCTGACGCCGACCGAATACTGCCAGTTCCGCTACGTGCTGGGCCCAGCGAGCGGCTTCCAGTCGCCGCAGTACCGGCTCGTGGAATTCATGTTGGGCAACAAGGACGTGCGCATGACCGCCGTGCACCGCCACCGCCCGGACGACTACCAGCGGCTGACCGAAGCGCTGGCGGCGCCGAGCCTGTACGACGAATTCCTGCGACACCTGGCGCGGCGCGGCCTGCCGGTGCCGGCGGAATTGCTGGACCGCGACTTCACGCAGCCGCACCTGCGCAATGCAGCGTTGGTTGACGTTTTCAAGCTGATCTATGCGAATCCACGGGAACATTGGGATGCGTATGAAATGTGCGAAAAGCTGATCGACATCGACGAGCACTTCCAGATTTGGCGCTTTCGCCACATGAAAGTCGTCGAGCGGGTGATCGGCATGAAGCGCGGCACCGGTGGCACAAGCGGCGTGGGCTACTTGCGGCACATGCTGGACGCGCAGCTGTTTCCGGAGATCTGGGACGTGCGCACGGAGCTGGGCGAGGTCGGACGCTAGGCTTCCTTGGTTTCTTTCGACGTTTGGTGCGCGTGCAGTAGCGTCACACCAGCCTGAAATTGCAGGCGTTTTTCGAGATCCGCAAGCGCGTCCGCGACCATCTGCCGCCGGCTCGGGTGGTAGGAAATCGCCACGGTCGACAGCTCGATGCGGTGCACGACCGGCAAATCCGCCGCCAGCTGCAGGAACGCGACCGCCTCGGCGCAGTCGGGAAACCGGTCCTGCGGCCGCTTTTCCATGGCGCGCAGGATGAATTCGCGCAGGTCATCCGGCAGGTCCGCGACCTTGGCGCGCGGGTCCGGCGTCGGCGCCGCCAGGTGCAGATCCAGCAGCTCTTCAATGGTCTCAGCGTCAAACGGCACGTCATGCGTTACCAATTCATATGCAAGCACGCCCAATGAATAGAGATCTGACCGGCCATCCAACTTGTTGCCGAGAATTTGCTCGGGCGACATGTAGTACGGCGTGCCCATCAGCGTGTTGCCGCCGTGCGCCGACGCCTCCGCCGACACCGCGATGCCAAAATCCAGCAGCTTGACGCGGCGGTCATCGGCGGTCAGGAACACGTTGGACGGCTTGATATCCCGGTGCAGCAGCCCCTGCGCGTGCGAGTACGCGAGCGCCGAGGCAATCTCGCGCAAAATACGCCGCACCGTGCCCCAGTTCAGCTGGGTCTTGTTGCGGATGACGTCGTCCAGCGTCAGCCCGGACAGCTTCTCCATCACGATGAAGTGCGTGCCGTAGGCTTTCTCGGTGTCGTACACCCGCACGATGTTCTCGTGGTCGAGCTTGGCGACGAGCTTGGCCTCTTCCTGGAATTGCCGAGCAAATTTCGGATGATAGACAAGCGCGTGCGACAGCATCTTCAGCGCCACGTTGCGCCCCAACCCGGGATGCAGCGCCTCGAACACCGTCGCCACCGCGCCGGCGCCCAGCCGACCGACAACCTGGTACTTGCCAACGTGCTGGATCGACTGCGATTCCAGCAGCCGGTCGCCCACCGCCCGCGTCAGAAACGCGGCGATGTGCGGGTTCTTCTGCACGAGTTCGTCAAACGCCGCGCGCGACACCCGCAGGCAGCGCACCTCGCTCTCGGCGGTCACCGTCGCGTTGCGCGGCGTCGCGGTGATCAGCGCCATCTCACCAAACAGCGCCGGCGCGGCGAGCATCCGCTCAAAATGCGTATCCGATTTCGCCACATCCACGCGCACAGTGCCCTGATCGAGCAGGTACATCGCGTCGGCGTTCTCCCCCTGGCGGACGATCGACTCGCCTTCCTGGAACCGCACCGGCTCCATGACCGCGCGCAGCTCGTCGATGGCGATGGCGTTCATCGAGCGAAACACTTCCAGATCCGCCCACTTGGGCCGGCCCTTGTCATCCACGCGCGTCTCACGCAGGTGCTGCGACGTCGCTGTGCGCGGCGAAATCGTCACTGCGCCAATCGCCGGCATTCCGCTGATGTGGCTGAGCGGCACCGCGGTCAGCGGCGGCGGCGACGTGCGATAGCTCTGCGGCGCGGGCAGCGCGCTCGGCGGCAACGGCGGAATGAACGCCATCGTCCCATCTGCAGGCGGGTTCTCCTGCGCAGTCGTCTCGGCATGAGCTTTGGGATCGGTTGCCATGGCGCTCCGCTGGTCCTTCGCTTCGAACGGCGGCGCATGCGAAGCGCCTCGCCACCCGGCGCGCCCAGCGTACCGCGCCCTGCCAACTGCCGCAAACCTTCGATGCCAAACGGCGAATCACGCAAGGCTTGCCAGCGGCCGCGGACCTGCGCATCCTGTGCAGGACGGAGGCGGCGACGCCGGGGTGGACGATGGGGATGACCCAGCCAGCGAAATCGGTGCAGCGCACAGCAAATCCGCGCAATTACGCTGGTTTGCGCGTGAGTGCGGCTGGCGTGCGGGCGGCAGTGCTGGGGCTTGTCCTGCTGCTGGCAGCGCCGGCTTTGGCCGACGATGAGACGGAATTTCGCAACAAACCGACCGCGGCGCTGGCTGAGAAGATCGCCCGCGCGGCGCTGACGCGCGACCAGGTCGGCAAGGCGATGAACTGGGTGGAGCGCGTCAGCCAGGTCCCGGGCGCGACGCTGGAACAGCTGAACTGGGCGACGAAAATGCGCGGAGAACTGCGCTGGAAATTGAACGACGCGCATATCGCGCCCGTGCAGCTGCGCGTCACGCCGGCGAACGCGGACGTGGTCATTGACGGCGTGCTCGTGCCGTTTCGCAACGGTAATCACACGTTGTGGCTGCCGGAAGGCGTCCACCACATGGACGTGATCGCGGTCGACCACGCGACGATGACGCAATCGATTGGCGCGCGGCTGGGTGAGCGAGAACTCTATGAAATCAGTCTGGAAAGCTCCAAGCCGCCGGTGCTGCAGGTCCACATGATCCCCGACGGCGAGGTGTGGCTGAGCGGCGCGCCGCTGGGGGCGTCCACCAAAGTGCGGTTCGTGGCGAGCTCGGGCCGGCACCTGGTGGAGCTGCGCGCGCCGGGCTACGTGACGTGGCAGCAGGAGATGGTGCTGAAGTCCGGCGACGTCAAGTATCTGGATGTGCAGATGAAACCGCTGGTGCCGCCGCCGGATCCAGCGCTGGCGCACCGCGCCCACCAAATCGATCGGCCGCTGCTGCCGTCCGAGGTGGCGGAGCAGCAGGAGCGCG
>CAIPXZ010000699.1 GCA_903869075.1 uncultured Myxococcales bacterium
GGGACGGCTCTGCCGAAAGCCTACTTTCGATCATAGATGGGCAGCAGCGCCTCACGACCTTGCACCTGATGTTCGAGTACATCCGCAAATCTCCGCCCAACGGAATGACCTTGCCCGTTGCGAATCCGCTCCGCTTCGAATCACGACCACGCGCCCAGGCCGCATTCAATCTGCTTGGCTCGATGATGACGCCAGTGGATGTGGACGCGGGCGTCATCAATGGCTTTCGAATCATCAGCCAGTACGAGCGGAGCCCTGCGCTGAGGTCCCCCGACGTGCTCAGGTTCATCCTGGACAAGGTCCTCGTGGTCCGTGTCGGTCTCCCGCGCGGCACGGACCTCAACCGCTACTTCGAGGTGATGAACACCCGCGGCGAACAGCTGCAGCAGCAGGACATCGTCAAGGCCCGGATGATGGCGAAGTTAACCGACGACAACGCTCGTTCGACGTTTGCCTGGGTGTGGGACGCCTGCTCGCGCATGGACGTCTACGTACAGATGTCCCTGACACCGGGCAACACAGGACTGCGTGATAAACTGTTTGGCCCGGATTGGGCGTGGCCGCAGGCTGATTCGTTCGCGTCGCTCGTCAACTGCAGACTGAACGGTGCAGGCATGGGACCGGCGGCAGTGCTCCGCCGCGCGGAATCGATTGACGACGCTATTGCCGCCTACGCGAAAGCGACGAGTTCCGCAGAGGAAGAGGAGGACCCGGAGCGCTTCAGTTCGGTGATACAATTCCCAGTGTTTCTTCTCCACGTCCTGCGCGTCGTTCACGAGGCCGGCAGCCACGAAGAGGACGAAGATTCGCTCGACGACAAGCGGCTGGTCAAGCAGTTCACCCGCTACCTTGACTCGGACTCGGCGGAAAAGCGGGTTCAGGACTTCGCGCTCGCGCTGCTGCGATGCCGCGTTCTGTTCGATGCGTTTGTGCTCAAGCGCGAGTTCACTCTTCGGACTGGCGACGACGGAATCTGGTCTCTCAAGCGGTTGGTGCGCGGCGTCACGGCAAAAGGGGCAAAAGGGCCCTCCCCCCGGTACGTTGGAACCTATCCGTTGAGCGGCGCGGTGGCAACCGAGGACGAAGGAGACAACGACAGCGAGGCGAGCAAGCGGGTCCGCCTGCTTCAAGCTGCCCTGCGCGTGACATTCACGTCACCGCGCACGATGCACTGGCTCACGCTCCTGCTGCGTTTCGCGAACAAGGACCATCCGACCAAGGTGACTCACGACCGACTAGTCGGCCTGCTTGAGACGTATGCGCGCGGCAAGATTCGGGCCGTTCTTGACGAGCAAGGTCAACTGACTGCACGCGGCTTCGACGTGCCGCGGATTGTGTTCACATACTTGGACTACCTGCTGGCCGTCCGCGATGGAAAACTCGACTTCCAGTTCACATTCCGCAACTCGATCGAACACTTCTACCCGCAGCACCCTGACGCGGAGCTGCAGGCCGCGTACGCGCAACTGGTGGATGTGGTTGACCGTGACCTGTTTGGAAATCTCGCGCTCGTGACGGTGAGGGACAACTCGAAGTTCACGAACAGTTTGCCGCACGTCAAGGCTGAGTTTGTGCACATCGTCGAGCAAAGCCCGAAGTTGGGCGAGATGGCGAAGCGCGGGGCGACTTGGGGAAGTGAGGCGATTCGGGCACATCATCGGGACATGGTGGCGGTTCTTTGGCTCGACATGGCCCGGAGCTGAGGGTGTCGCGGGTGGCTCTTGGAGACAGTGCCCAAGCGCAGGTTAGCAGTACGCGCGTCTCAGGCTTCGAAGTCGAGCCTACACCAGTCAGGCGTACCATGTTCGGTGCGCGTAGCCGACCGCCAGGTTCTGCGAGCACGACAGCTGAGCGACGCGACTGCCGCCGTTCAACTCGATTGCTCGTCTGCCAACGCCTTGAGCGGGCCAGCCAGAGGAGTACTTGAGCTCGGACAGCGAAAGCTCAAGCGGATCGCGCTCCGTCCGCTGGTGGAACTGCGTGGCGAGCTGCTTCAGGTGGCCACTGTCGGTACTGCGGCGAGGCGGTCGGCGATCTCGGCGTTCGACAGGCAGGATGTGTGCAGTGCTTCGACTTCGCGGCAGAACGTGGGCGGGATGGCGGCGGGCATCGTGATCCCGCGCGACAATTACTCGTCGCACTCCGCGACAATTAGAATCCCTCGTCACGCGTAGTTGTCGTTCCCCGCAAAACCAGTCACTTACGCCCGCGCA
>CAIPXZ010000700.1 GCA_903869075.1 uncultured Myxococcales bacterium
ACTACGCGTGACGAGGGATTCTAATTGTCGCGGAGTGCGACGAGTAATTGTCGCGCGGGAGTTCACGGCGCTCAAGTCATAAGCCGAAATGCACGACGCCATCAGACCGGCCAACACCACCAACAAGAGACGAAACGTCCAACGCGCCATTTGCTGCTCCATCTTGATGCGCTCCGCGTTCGACAAGGCGCCGCTACTGACCCCAAGCTGGACAGTTCTTGGATTCCCGTCGGCCGTCCACGGTGTACGGAATCGTAACCTCGGCCATCGGCTTGCCCGACGCGCGCCATTTTTCTGCGGCCACGACCAGCGCCGCGATCGTGCCACTCCGACCGGGCTCCAGCACAACGCCGTCCTCCGTGTCGGGCACGATGCCAGCCCAAAAAGCCTCCGACGCCGCGATCAACTTGATGTTCTCCCGCGTCGTGACATGGCCGGGCAACGGGCACGCGATCAATTTTTGGTCGCCAAGATGCCAGATGCCGCGCGCAAACTTGTGGGCTGGCGCGAGCGGACCAGGCACCAACGAGGCGATACGGCCATCTTCGTACAGGTCCAGCAGCAGCACATAGCTGTCGTCCTGCAGCTTGAACTTGACACGGACCTCGCTGCCTGCCGCGATGATCGCTTGGGACACCGCGAGTTCCGCTTTGCCGTGCTGGGAGCCGGCGAGGTCCTGCACTCCTTTTTGCGGAAACAGCGGCCCCCGCACCGCCATCAGGCCGGCTTGTTCCGGCAGCAGGTGCGCTTGCAGCAGCACGTTTGATCCCGGAACGGCAAGATCGGTCGCGACGTCGAGCAGCGACGCTTGGACCTCAACGAGATCCGGGCCCAATGACCGGTGTTGAATGCGCAAGAAATGCGTTGCGTTGTTCTCGCGTGCGACGTCGCGCACTTTTGCGGGTTCCCAGCGCGACGGTTGGGCGAATTTCGCTCCATGGAGCGCAGCGTTGTCCATGCGCGCGAGAAACAGTTGCGCTACGTGCTCGCCGAGTGCGGTGATCCATCCGTCTTGGTCCGTCCCGGGCACCACCAGGATGATGGCGTCCCGGGGCAGGGCTGCCGCGAGCTTGGGCGATGCCAGCCCGACTTCCCGATCCAGCGGCGTGCGGCGGTCGCAGCGGACAGTCGCGTGGACTAGCCCGTCCTGTCGACACCGTCGCGTCGTCTCGCACGCGGACAAAGTCCTGCTCGCCCAACTACTCACGTGGGTTGTGAATTCGTTGTGCACCACCTCGTCGTGCAGCTCGGCGATACCCTCGTTCCGGGCCTGAACTTGCGTCTCCAAACCGCGAACGAGCTCGGCGCGGGCCTGTTCGATGGCCTGCTCTAACGTCGGCGCTGCGCCTTCAGCGGAGATGACGTCGCCGTCGTCGGCACGTGTCGGGGCGCTAGGTGGACAGACCGGTAGGCTAGTTTGTGTTTTGATTTCATGGGTTTCTGTGCTCGCCGCAGAGCACCCAGCGAGCGGACCAGCGGCAGCGCACGCGACGAAGCATCCAGCCACGATCCAGCACTTGGGTCTACGCATCGAAGAACCTCCCCGCGACGCAGCGCGCACGGCTGCTGCTACGTCGCGACAAGCTTGGCTTGAATCCCGTGCACCTTCAACCTAATCGAGCCGCCATTCGCCACCCGCGTTCATCCGTTAGACTTCGACGGAACATCGAGTTCCGGACCTTCCGTTCCAGGTTGGTCAGCCGAGCAAGACCGTCAAAGCCAAGAATCGCGTCATTTCAAGTTGTTCGGGCGCAGTCCTGCGCGGCCGCGGGCAGGTAGGCTACAGGCTCCAGAGCGGCGATGCGCGCCCGTGAGGTAGCCCAGTCGCGATGCCGTGCGGCCTTGGCGTCTGTTAGCGGTGTCGCATGCATGAATGCCAGCCGTTGCGCGCTGTTGGCGGTCAAAGCGCGTTCGCAGGATGCCCTGTGACTGGCGTTCTGTCCGGCGGCCGGCTCGCCGGCTGGCACAGACCGGCGGCGCGTCTGGCGGCGATTGGCTGTGCGGCCCGATCCGGCGTCGTGGAGCCAGACCGCTACAGCCGGGGCAGGGTAGCGCTCGGCCAATTCCGATCCCAGATCCGACCCCAAACGAAAAAGGGGCCAGAGCCTGCGCTCCAACCCCTTGATACGTGCTTGCTTTGCTTACGCTTTCTCTGGCTCCGATGGCGTGACTCGAACACGCGACCCGGTGATTAACAGTCACCTGCTCTACCAACTGAGCTACATCGGAATCGATACCCAAACGACACTTTCAACCGCTCCCCGACTCCGTCGCGCGGGGCGGCGAGTCGTGCCCGCGCGGCCTTGCGACCGCACGAACGCGAACATGGTACTCGCACGGCGCAAAATGTCAACGCTTGGCAGCGCGGTCGCGGACGGCCTACACTGGCTGCCATGACGACGCCACCCGCCAAACCTGCCCGCTCCGCCGCTGCTGGGGCCGTGTATGGCGCGGGGCCGGCGCTGGCGGCGCACCTGTCGGGCGGCCTGCTGCACGCGCTGTATCTCGTCACCGCCGCGGAGGCCGGTCAGCTGGCCCGCGACGAGGATCCGCCGGGCGCCGATCCGGCCTTGCTGCGCGCGGCGGCGCTGCAGATCGAGGCGGTGGCGCTGCACGGCGGCGATCCAGCGCTGGATCGCGTCGTTATCGACTACTTGGACGGTGACCGCGATGGCGACGGCGTCCACGCGCTGGCGGTCCGCGAGACGCGCAACGTGTCGCTGTTTGGCGGCCGCCGCGTGCTGACGATCCTCCACGCCGACGGCCTAGCGTTCAGCGGTGCCGATGCCGAAGAG
>CAIPXZ010000701.1 GCA_903869075.1 uncultured Myxococcales bacterium
CATCAGTGGCATTACATGAAGGCCAGGCACCATACCTTGATACCAAGGGGCAGTTTTAGTGTCAATTACCTCTCGCACTACTTGATCTTGACCCGTTTGACCTCGCCGCCTACGATTTTGCCCTGCCGGACGCGGCCATCGCCCAGACGCCGATTGAGCCGCGCCACGCCGCTCGCTTGCTCGTGCTGCCGCGCGACGGCGCCGGGCTGGCGCACCACACCGTCGCCGATCTGCCGCAGCTGTTGCCGCCCGGGGCGCTGCTGGTTGTCAATGACACGCGCGTGGTGCCGGCGCGGCTGCTGGGCCACAAAGCCTCGGGCGGGCGCGTGGAGCTGCTGCTGACGCGGCCTTTTGCCACGCCGGGCGCGGACTTGCAGGGGCACGAAGCGCTGGCGCGGGCGAGCAAAGCGCTGCACATTGGCCAGGAGCTGGCGCTGGAAGGCGGCGGGACGGCGACGATCACCGCGGTGCTGGGTCAAGGAGTCGTGCGCGTCGACCTCGGCGGTTTCGCCGATCTGGCGGCGCTGCTGGCGGCGTGCGGCCATGTGCCGCTGCCGCCGTACATCCGCGGCGGCAAGGAGCAGCCGGACCTCGATCGGCCGCGGTATCAATCGACTTTTGCCCAGACGCCGGGTGCCGTGGCGGCGCCGACGGCCGGCCTGCACCTGTCCACCGAGCTGCTGGCGGCGCTGGCGGCGGCGGGCGTGACGGTGGCGCGCGTGACGCTGCACGTCGGGCCGGGGACATTTCTGCCGGTGCGCGATCCGGACCTGCGCAAGCACCGCGTGTTGCCAGAACGAGCTGAAATCAGTGAGCAAACTGCCACGGCGATCGGTCAAGCGCGCGCACAAGGCCGGCCGGTGATCGCGGTGGGCACGACGACGACGCGGACGCTTGAGGCGGCGGCGCAGCGCGGCGACGGCGTGGTGCAGCCTGGGCGGTTTGACGCCGACCTGACGATCCTGCCGGGCCACCGCTTTCAGGTCGTCGACGGCCTGCTGACCAACTTTCACCTGCCGCAATCCAGCCTTCTGGTGCTGGTCAGCGCCTTTGCCGGCCGTGAACGCGTGCTCGCCGCCTACGCCGCCGCCGTCATAGCGGGCTACCGCTTCTATTCCTACGGTGACGCGATGCTGCTTTTGCCCGGCGCCGCAGACATTCCTTGACAACCTGTCAAAACATCGTAAACTGACAACCTGTCAGGTAATCGCCTGGCGTGGAGCGGCCATGGCGCGCAAACCCGATCCCAACCGCAAGACGGCGCTCGCGCTGGCGGCCTTCGCGGCGCTGCGGCAGCGCGGCGTCGTCGGCATGACGATGAGCGAGATCGCCCAGGCGGTGGGGCTGAAGCGTCCGGCTTTGTACTATTATTTCAAGGATTTGGGTGAGCTGTTCGACGCGGTGCTGACCGCCGTGCTCGCCGACCAGCAGGCGTTTGTTTTGGCGCAGCTGGACGCCGACGCCCACCCGATCGACGCGCTGGCGGCGTGGATGCGCGCGACGCTGGCGTTTTACGAGGCCGACCCGCAGCTGATCGGCCTGCTGCTGCAGTTCTGGGCCGTCGGGCGGCCGGATGCGGCGCAGGACGTGCTGGACCGCGCCCGCGACCTTGTCGAGCCGATCCGCCAGTTTGCCGTGCAGCTGCTCGCCGACGCGGTGCGCGATGGGCGCGTGCGGCCTTGTGCGCCGGGGCCGATGCTGGATTTGTGCGTGGCCGTCGTCGACGGCTGCCTCGTCGAGCGCATCAGCCGCGGCGTGGACCCGCGGGTGACGCTGGAGCTGTTCATCGCCCAGGTGCTGTTGCCCCTGAAAATTCCCGCGCCGCAAGGCGTTTTTACTGCTCCCGAGGTCGTCCATGCGCCAGCCTGATGCCGTCTCTGCCCTTGACATGAACACGCTGCCGCAGCCGCTGGCGGTGATCCACCTGCGCGGCAGCCAGGCGGAGATGGGCGCGCAGCACGGCCGGTTGCTACAGCAGATCGGCGGCTGGCACGCGACGGCGGCGTATTATCCGAATATGGTCGAGCAGATGCTGCGCGGCAGCGCGCTGCGGCCGGTCGAGCGGCACTGGCCCATGGTGGTCAAGCCGGTGCTCGACCTGCTGGCGGCGCGGCTGGAGCGGCATCGCCCGGCGGATCTCCGCGCGCGCACCGAGGCGTTCATGCGCGCGGCGGGCCAGGGTCCCGGCGCGGCGCGGCACGTGCTGGCGATGGACATGTTCCAGAACGCCGTGGGGCTGGCCGGGCGGCACATGCTCGGGCCGTTTGCCGACAAGTGGCAGCAGCGCGCGGTGCCGGCGTGCTCGACGCTGATGGCCTGGGGCCCGGCGACCGACGACGGCCGGCTGCTGCACGCCCGCAACTTCGACTTTCCCGGCGTCGGCGTCTGGGACCTGGCGCCGGCGGTGGTGTTTTGCACGCCAGATCGCGGCCAGCGCTACGCTTTTGCGACCTCGCGCGGCGCGGACGTGCCGGGCATCACGGCGTGGAATGAGTCCGGGCTGACGGTGACGGCGCACACGCGGCTGCACCGCGACGTGACTTTTGCCGGCGCGGCGATCGTTGATCTGTGCCACGACATCGCGCGCAAGGCGCAGACGCTGGCGGACGCCGAGGCGATCGTCCGCGAGCGGCCGGTGGCGTCGACGTGGGGCCTGGCGATCTCGTCCGGCGCCGAGCAGCGCGCGGTGGTGATCGAGTGCCACGCGACCGACGTCGCCGTGACCGGTCCACAGGGCGATGAGCCGTGGCGCACCTGCACCAACCACTATCTGGCCGAGCAGCTGCGGCCGCGCGAGCTGGCGCCGTCGCCGGGCTGGTCCTGGCACACGCACAGCCGCAAGAAGCGGCTGGAGACGGCGGCGCGCGCGGCGGTGGCGGGTCAGCCCCTGGACGTCGCGGCGCTGTTTGGCTGGCTGGGCGACGGCCGCGACGCGGACGTGCCCAGCATGGAGCGCGTCGCTGGCGGCGTCGTGGCGCAGGCGACGAGCGTGCAATCGGTCGTCGTCGATCCGCAGCGGCAGATGCTGCACCTGTCCGTGGGGCGCTGCCCGAGCGGGCGCGGTGCGGCGCTGGCGGTGCCGTGGGATTGGTCGGCGCCGGTTGGCGTCACGGAGCAGGCGCTGGACCCGGCGGTGCGCCACGCGCAGCCGTCGCGCTTTGAGCACGGCGAGGCCAAGCTGGCGTACCGGCACTACCTGCGCGCGGCGCAGCTGGAGGCGCAGGGCGCCGACGTCGCGCTCGTCCACGAGCACCTGACCATCGCCGCCGAGACGCTGACGGACGAGCCGACGCTGCAGCTGCTGGCCGGCGCGGTGGCGCTGCGCGAGGGCGACCTGCCGCGGGCGCTGCGGCTGTTCGAGCGCGGGCTGGCGTGTGAGCAGTCGCCGTTTCCGCGCGGGCGGCTGCACGCGTGGGCGGCGCGGACAGCGGCGCTGGTGCCGGATCGCGCCGCGGCGGACAGCCATCGCGCCGCGCTGGCGCAGCTGCACCATCCGCTGTTGCCGCCGCTGCAGGAACGCGTGGCGACCGAAGCGCACGCGCCGTATCCGCAGGCCAAGCTGCGGGCGATCGGCCTGCACACGTTGTTGGGCGATATCGGCTGACGGCGGTCAGTGCACGGCGTTGGCGCGCAGCGCGGCGCGCAGCGTCAGCGCGTCGTTGCGGTAGGTCGCATCCTTGGGCGCGCGCTTGATGTA
>CAIPXZ010000702.1 GCA_903869075.1 uncultured Myxococcales bacterium
CGGAAGGCGGACTCGGCCAAGCCCAGAATCCCGCAGGGATTTCTTGAACCATAGCCGCGGACTTTAGTCCGGGGCGTTGGGATGTGGGCGCGACTTGCTGAACTTGCGACCGCCCTGGATGCCTGCCGCCGCCGCGGTTCCGCTTGTCGGTTTGGCCACTTTGTGCTATCCTGAGCGCGGTTTTGCCACCTCGAAACCCGTTGAATTTTCAACGAAAAATCCCCATCGCTTTGCCTGCCCGACCCCGGAGCCTCACATGGCCAACATCAATCAGATCCTCGACCGCGCTGACGCCGACTTGCTCGACGCCGATCAGCTGGCGGCGGTGGACGATTACAGCTCAGATTCCATCAAAGTTTTGAAGGGCTTGGAAGCCGTGCGCAAACGTCCGGGCATGTACATCGGCGACACCGACGACGGCTCCGGCTTGCACCACATGGTCTACGAAGTCGTGGACAACTCGGTCGACGAAGCGCTCGCTGGCTTCTGCACGCACATCGAGGTCGTGCTGCACCTGGACGGCTCGTGCAGCGTGCAGGACAACGGCCGCGGCATCCCGGTCGGCGACCACGGCGACGGGCGGTCGGCGGCGGAAGTCGCGCTGACGGAGCTGCACGCGGGCGGCAAGTTCGACCAGAATTCCTACAAAGTTTCCGGCGGTTTGCACGGCGTGGGCGTCTCGGTCGTGAACGCGCTTTCGGAGTGGCTGGACCTGACGATCGAGCGCGACGGCTACGAGTGGCACATCCGCTTCGAGCGTGGTTTCACGCAGTTGCAGGCCGACGGCGCGCGCATTCGCCGCGGTAACGAGTCGCCGCGCAATGGCACGCGCGTGCACTTCAAGCCGGATCCGGAAATCTACACGATGACGGACTTCAACTTTGACACGCTCACGGCGCGTTTTCGCGAGATGGCGTACCTGAACCGCAGCCTGTCCATCAGCATCAAGGACGAGCGGGACGAGCGCGAGGCGGTGTTCAAGTTCGACGGCGGCCTGGCGTCGTTCGTGCAGTTCCTGAACAAAAACAAGACTGTGCTGCACGATCCGCCGATCACGATGACCGCCAAGAAGTTCATCGAGGAGTCCAAAAAGCTCGTCGACGTCGAGGTCGCGCTGCAGTGGAACGACAGCTACACCGAGCAGGCTGTGTGCTTTACCAACAACATCCGCAACCGCGACGGCGGCGCGCACTTGACCGGCTTCAAGGCGGCGCTGACGCGCGTTGTCAATGATTACGCGGAGAAAGAGGGCCTGCTCAAGAAGGTGAAGGAGCCGGTGAGCGGCGACGACATCCGCGAAGGTCTCGTCGTGATCATCTCGGTCAAGCTGCCGGATCCGAAATTCTCCAGCCAGACCAAGGACAAGCTCGTCAGCTCGGAGGTGACGCCGGTTGTGCAGTCGGTGGTCAGCGAGAAGCTGGCGGAGTACCTGCAGGAGCACCCGAACGAGGCCAAGAAGCTGATTGGCAAGGCGATTGACGCCGCGCGAGCCCGAGATGCCGCCCGCAGGGCAAGAGAAATGGTGCGGCGCAAAGGCGTGTTGGAGTCCTCGACGCTGCCGGGCAAGCTGGCGGACTGCCAGGAGCGCGATCCGGCGAAGTGCGAGCTGTTCATCGTCGAAGGCGAGTCGGCAGGTGGTTCGGCGAAGTCGGGTCGTGAGCGCCAGTATCAGGCGATCCTGCCGCTGCGCGGTAAGATCCTCAACGTCGAGCGCGCGCGCTTTGACCGCATGCTCGCGAGCGCGGAAATCGTCGTGCTCATCACGGCTTTGGGCACATCGATCGGCGAGGACAAGAACATCGACAAGGTGCGCTACCACCGCATCATCATCATGACCGACGCCGACGTCGACGGCCTGCACATCCGCACGCTGTTGCTGACGTTTTTCTTCCGCCAGATGCCGGAGCTCATCGAGCGCGGCTACCTGTACATCGCCCAGCCGCCGCTGTACCGCGCCAAGCGTGGCAAAAAAGAGCAGTACCTGCTGGATGACGACGCCAAGAACACGTACCTGATCGAGGCCGGCACGGAAGACGTGGCGGTCGCGGGTTCCAAGGCCAAGATCGACGGGCTGGAGCTGCAGAAATTGGTCCGCAAAATCGTGGAATTCCGCAACATCATGCACCGCCTCGGCAAGCGCATGGGCGGCGCGACCGATGAGCGCGTGGTGGCGGGCTTCGTCAAGGCGTCGTACCTGACGATGGAGACGCTGCTGGACCGCGACAAGCTGGACGAGGCGGTGGCGGAGGTCGGCGAGTGGCTGCACATCCACGAACCGGCGATGGGCATCCCGCGCTTTCACATCCAGGAAGCCACCGAGGCGCCGCTGGACGCCGGCGGCGAGCGCACGACGCAGCCGATCGTGCCGCCGAGCATCCACGTCAAGACCCGGCTGGCGGGCGTGACGCGGACGACGGTCATCGGCGCGCGGATGATCGGCGGCTCGGACTACAAGCTGCTGAAGGGACGCATTGCCGAAGTGCACGCGGCGCTGGGCGCGGGGCCGTACACGGTCAGCCGCGGTCCGGATTCGTTTGAAGTCGAGGACTTTGAGGAGATCCTCGACCGCATCCTCGAGTTCGGCTCCAAGGGCGTGCAGCTGAACCGCTTCAAAGGTCTGGGTGAAATGA
>CAIPXZ010000703.1 GCA_903869075.1 uncultured Myxococcales bacterium
CGTCGACTTCGCGCTGGAGGGCACGTACCTGTTTCCGGTGCGAGTTGCCCGCGACGAGATTGGCCTGCAAGCCATTGCCGCCAATACCTTTTTCTTCAGCTTCGAGCTCATCGTCCGCGCCAAGCGGCTGGGCTACGCCACGGCGGATTCGGTCATCGCCAGCCTGCCGCGGCAGGATGGCGGCGGCTCGCGCGTGGCGAATCTCAAACAAATCAACCGGGTTGCCCAGGAAGTGCTAAAGCTGCGCGACCGGCTTGCCGCTGAAAGATCATAAAATCATTGGAGAACTGAATGCGCATCGCTGCCTACGCCCTGCTATTCTTGGCCCTTCCCGCGCTGGCGGATGAGGGCATGTGGACGTTCAACCGCCCGCCGCTGGCGCAACTGGAGGCCAAGTCCAGGTTCAAGCCGACCGCCAAGTGGCTGGACCACGTGCGACTGGCGTCAGTGCGCTTCAATTCTGGCGGCTCTGGTTCTTTTGTGTCGCCAACGGGTTTGGTGCTGACCAATCACCATGTAGGTGCCGATTGCATCAACAAGCTTGGACGCAAAGACGCGAATTTGATTGAGGACGGCTTCTACGCCGCCGTGGCCAAGGACGAGCCGCGCTGCCCGGATCTCGAACTGAACGTGCTGGTGGCCATCAGCGAGGTGACCAAGGACGTCAAAGGTGTTGAAAAGCCTGGGATGTCCGCGGCGGACGTGAACACGGCGCAGAAGCAAAAAATGACCGAACTGGAGCAGGCGTGCGCCAAGGCGACTGGCGACCGCTGCGACGTCGTGACGCTCTACCAGGGCGCGGCGTTCGACCTCTACCGCTACCATAAGTACACGGATGTACGGCTGGTTTTTGCCCCAGAAGGCCAAGTCGCGTTCTTTGGCGGTGACCCGGACAACTTCACGTTCCCGCGCTTTGACTACGACATGGCGCTGTTTCGCGTCTACGACAACGACAAGGCGCTGAAACCCAAAGATTTCCTCTCCTGGCCGAAGCGGCCGCTGCAGGACGGCGAGCTCGTCTTCACCTCCGGCAATCCGGGTAACACGTCGCGGCTGCTGACCGTGGCGCAGCTGGAGACGCTGCGCGACCTGACGCTGGCGTACCGCCACGAGGATCTGGCGCGCATCCGCAAGGTGCTGCAGGCATACATGGCGCGCGGTCCGGAGTTCGAGCGGCAGGCGCACACGCCGCTGTTTGGCACGGAAAATGCGCTCAAGGCGATCGGCGGCTATCTGGCTGGGCTGCGCGATGAAAAGCTGATTGCCGCCAAGCGCGGCGCCGAGCTGGGCGGTGTCTCGCCGGGCTTTGCCGCCATCGCGCAGGCGCAAGCGACCTACCGCTCATTCTTCGTGGCGTGGTACGAGACCGAGAATAATACCTTTGGCTCCAAGCTGTTCGGCATCGCGCGGCAGCTCGTGCGGCTCGTCGCCGAAAAGCAGAAGCCAAACGACCAACGGCTGCGGGAGTACCGCGACTCGAACCTGAATTCGCTTGAACTGGCGCTGTTTTCGCCGGCGCCGATCTACCCGGAGCTGGAGACGGCGCTGCTGGCGTCGGGGCTGGCGGACCTGCAGCGGCGGCTGGGCGCGCAGGACCCGACGGTACTGCTGGCGCTGGCGGGCAAGACGCCCGAGGCGCGCGCGCAGGAGCTCATCGCCGGCACGACGCTGCTGGACGTGGCTAAGCGCAAGCAGCTGGCGGCGGACAGCCAGGCGGTGGCGGCGTCGACCGACGCGCTCATCGCGCTGGCGCGGGCGCTGGACCCGCAGGCGCGGGCGCTGCGCAAGCGGTTCGAGGACGAGGTGGAAGGCCCGGTCAAGGTCGCGCAGACGCAGATTCAGGCGGCGCGCAACGCGGCGATGCAGGCGCGCGGCGGCGCGGCGGACAGCTACCCCGACGCGACGTTCACGCTACGGCTGTCCTTTGGCAAAGTCGCGGGCTACGAGGAGGACGGCAAGGCAGTGCCGGCGTGGACGACGTTTGGCGGGCTGTTTGCCAAGTCGGACGCGGCAAATGGCGCGCATCCGTGGGATTTGCCGAAGAAATGGGCGGCGGCGCGCGGCAAGCTCAAAGCCGACACGCCGTTCAACCTCGCGACGACAAACGACATCATCGGCGGCAACTCGGGCAGCCCGGTCATCAACCGCGCCGGTGAAATCGTCGGGCTGATCTTTGACGGCAACATCCAATCGCTCGCGGGCAACTTCGGCTACGACGATCGCTACAACCGTGCGGTCAGCGTCGCGGCGCCGGCGCTGCTCGAAGCCCTGGACGTCGTCTACGGCGCCAAGGCGCTCGTCGCCGAGCTCACCGCCAAGCGCTGAGCAGCCCGCGCCGCCTACCGCGGCGGCGTGACGTCTGCTACACTCCCCGGCCGCGCCGCGCGATTGTCTGCGCGCCAGCCAGGAGCCCGTGATGTCTGAACAGCCCGAGTCCGCATCGGCCTCTCTTCCCAGCAATTTCCTGCAACTCGTTGAAGGTCTTGACTTTCAGCCGACCCGCGCCGCCCCGGCCGAGGGTCCTGACGCCGAGGCGCGCGCCCAGCGCCTGCACCGCCTGCGGCACTCCGCCGCGCACTTGATGGCGGAGGCCGTGCTGCAGGTGTTTCCGGACGCCAAAGTCGCCACTGGCCCGGCGATTGAGCATGGATTTTACTACGATTTTGACCTGCCGCGGCCGCTGACGCCCGACGATCTGGAAGACCTCGAGAAGCGCATGAAGAAGGCCGCCAAGCGCGCCAACCGCTTTGAGATCACCGAAATCCCGATCGCCGACGCGCGCGCCCGGTTCGCCGCGACGAACCAGACGTACAAAGTCGAAGTCATTGACAAGATTGCGCAAACCCAGAATCCGCAGACCGTGACGCTGTACCGTCAGGGCGCATTTTGCGATCTGTGCGCCGGTCCGCACGTGCACAACACGGTGCGGCTCAAGCATTTCAAGCTGTTGCGCTCGTCCGGCGCCTATTGGCGCGGCGATGCAACGCGGCCGATGCTGCAGCGCATTTACGGCACGGCGTGGGAAAACCAAGAAGATCTCGACGCTTACTTGAACTACCTCGAAGAGGCGAAAAAGCGCAACCACAAGCGCCTGGGCGAACAGCTCGATCTGTTCCACTTCCACCAGGAAGCGCCCGGCGCGGCATTTTGGACCCCGCGCGGCTTCATCGTCTTCCAGTCGCTCTTGACCTATTGGCGCGAGCTGAACGTCAAGCGCGGCTACAAGGAGATCTTCAATCCGATGCTGTACAAGAAGGATTTGTACATCAAATCCGGGCATTACACGCATTACAAAGACGACATGTTCATCATCCACCAGGAGGAGACGGAGTATTGCCTCAAGCCGATGAACTGCCCGGACACTTTCCTGTTCTACACGAGCAAACGCCGCAGTTTCCGTGAGTTGCCGCTGCGCATCGCCGAGGGCGGCATCCTGCACCGCAACGAGCTGGCCGGCGCGCTGAACGGGTTGTTCCGCGTGCGGCAGTTCATGCAGGACGACGCGCACATCTTTGTCACGCCCGAACAGGTCGAGTCGGAGATCTTCGCGGTGCTCGACATCGTGCGGGAAGTCTATGAACTTTTTGGCCTTTCCTACGGCTTTACGCTGTCGACGCGGCCGGAGAAGTTCATGGGCGAGGCGGACGTCTGGGACAAAGCCGAGGCCGACCTGAAGGCGGCGCTGGACAAAGGCGGCTTGGCGTACGCGATCGACGAAGGCGGCGGCGCGTTCTACGGCCCGAAGATCGACATCAAGATCGACGACTGCCTCGGCCGCAAGTGGCAGTGCGCGACGATCCAGCTCGACTTCCAGCAGCCGCTGAATTTCGACATGAAATTCACGGCTTCGGACAACACGCCGCAGCGGCCGATCGTCATTCACCGCGCGGTTTTTGGCAGCATCGAGCGCTTCATCGGCGTGCTGCTGGAGCACACCGGCGGCGCGCTGCCGACGTGGATGAGCCCGGTGCAGGCGATCATCGTGCCGATTTCCGACAAGGTGCTGGATTACGCGTTCCTGCTGTGCAAGCAGGCGACCGATCTCGGCATTCGTGCGGAAGTCGATGATCGCAATGAGAAAATGGGCTACAAGATCCGCGAAGCGGAGATGCGCAAGACGCCGTTCATGCTCGTCGTCGGTGAAAAGGAGGCGGCGGACGGCACGGTGTCGCTGCGCACCTACCGCGACGGCCAGCAGCCGACGACGCCGGTGGGCGAGGTGCTGGCAACCATCGCCGAGCGCATCGCAACCCGGGAATTTGACGTGACAATCACGCCGCTGCGGACTTTTGACGTCGATGACGGCGCGGCTGCCACGGAAGGCGATGAGTACTGAGGCGGCGCTGACATTTTGCCACAAGCCGTTCGCCGCGCTGACGCTCGACGAGCTGTACGACGTGCTGTGGCTGCGCGACATCGTCTTCGTCGTCGGCCAGGGCATCACCGCCGAGAGCGAGATCGACGGCGCCGATCGCGCCTGCACCCACGTGATCGGCCGCGATGCCAGCGGCCAAGTCGTGGCAACTGCGCGGCTTTTCCTCGATCGCACGCCGGTGAAAGTCGGCCGCATCGCCGTACGCACCGACTTGCAGCGCGCCGGTCGCGGCTCGCAGCTCATGGCATACGTCAACGGCCTGCTCGGCGACCGCCCGGGAATCATGAGCGCGCAAGCGCACTTGGACGCGTGGTACACGCGCATGGGCTGGCAGCGCGTCGGCGACGTCTACGAGGAAGCGCACATTTTGCACGTCACGATGATCCGCAACGCCGCCTGACGCAACCCACCAACCGGCAACGGCGAGGCCCACGCGATGTGCGGGATTTACGGCAGGATCGGCAAACGCGATGACGCGCTGGACCAGCGGGCGACGCGCAGCCTGCATCACCGCGGTCCGGACGCGGCGGGGCTGTGGCTGGACACGCAGGTCGCGCCGGGCGTCGTCGCGCTGGGCCACACGCGGCTGGCGATTGTCGATCTCAGCCCGGCGGGGCGCCAGCCGATGCTGTCGGCCGACGGCCAGCTGGCGCTTGTCTTCAACGGCGAAATCTACAACTTCCTGACGCTGCGTCGGCGCCTGGAAGCTGCCGGCCGGCAGTTCGCGTCGCACAGCGATACGGAAGTGATTCTGCACCTCTACGCGCTGCATGGCGACGCGATGCTGCAGATGTTGGAAGGGATGTTCGCGATCGCGCTCTGGGATCGCCAAAAACAGCGGCTGCTGCTGGCGCGCGATCCGACGGGCATCAAGCCGCTGCACTACCGCGAGACCGCCGATGGCCTGAGTTTCGCCAGTGAAATCAAGGCCATGCTGGTCGATCCGGCCTGTCCGCGCACGCCCGACGTCACCGCGCTGGCGGGCTACCTCAACTACCTGTACGTGCCGCCGCCGGCGACGCCGTTCGCCGGGATCCTGCAGCTGCTGCCGGGTCACAA
>CAIPXZ010000704.1 GCA_903869075.1 uncultured Myxococcales bacterium
CAGCAACCAGATTGACCAACTCCGCGAGCAGATCCGCTTGACGGTCGAAGCCGTCAAAGAGCGCGAAGAATGGGAACTCATCAATCATTCCGAATTCGGTCTGCTCAAGGAAGTGGACGCCTCCCAGACGATCAAGACCCACAAAGGTGCACCGACGCCGGATGATCTCGACGAATTGCTCGGTCTCGTTTGGAAGAAGCCCGCTTTTTTCCTCGCGCACCCAAAGGCGATTGTGGCTTTCGGTCGCGAATGCACCCGCCGGGGCGTGCCGCCGCCGACGGTGCAGCTGTTTGGCGCGCAGTTCCTGACGTGGCGCCGCATCCCGCTCATCCCGTCGGACAAGCTGCCGATTGTCCACAACAAATCCAGTATCCTGCTGATCCGCAGCGGTGAGCGCCGCCAGGGCGTCGTCGGCCTCTACCAGCCGAACCTGCCCGGCGAGCAGAGCCCGGGGCTGTCCGTGCGCTTCATGGGCATCGACCACCGCGCCATCGCCTCGTATCTGGTGTCCCTGTATTGCTCGCTGGCGGTGCTGAGCGATGACGCCATCGCCGTTCTGGAAGACGTGGAGATCAGCAAATACCATGACTACAAGCCTGAATACCGCTGAGGCGCCGCTGGACGTCGCGACGCTGGCGCGGCTGGCGAACGCGCTGTTCCAGGCGCTGCCGGGACCGGCGACGCCGGGTCCGCTCGAGCTGCAGCACGCGCGGCCACCGCTGCCGACCGGCGGTGCCGCGCCATCGCCGACTTTGCCGGTGGCGGGCGCGGTGCCGACTTTTACGGCGGGCGGTCTGGCGCCGCCGCGGCTGGTGCCGGATGACGCCGCGCTGCGCGACCTGCTGGTCGCGGTCAGTCCGCCGCGGGTACTGCCGCGCGACGCGCCGCATTACATCCACGCGCTCGGTCGGCCGGAGGTGCCCACGCAGCTGGCGCCGCCGCCGCGGCCGCCGTTGGACGTCAACCTCGTGCGCCGCGACTTCCCGATCCTCGCCGAGCAGGTCGACGGCAAGCCGCTGATCTGGCTGGACAATGCCGCGACGACGCAGAAGCCGCAGCGCGTCATCGATCGGCTTGTGCAGTTCTACAGCCACGAGAATTCCAACATCCACCGCGCGGCGCACACGCTGGCGGCGCGCGCTACGGACGCGTACGAGGCCGCGCGCGTCAAGGTCCAGGGCTTTTTGCACGCGCGCTCGGTCAACGAGATCGTCTTCGTGCGCGGCGCGACCGAGGCGATCAACCTCGTGGCGGCGAGCTGGGGCGAAGCGAACATCGGCGCGGGCGACAACATCGTCATCAGCCATCTGGAGCACCACGCGAACATCGTGCCGTGGCAGCGGCTGGCGGAAGCCAAGGGCGCGCAGCTGCAGGTGATTCCCGTGGACGACAGCGGCCAGCTGCGGCTGGACGCCCTGCCCGCGCTGCTGGGTCCGCGCACCAAGCTCGTGGCGATCACCCAGGTGGCGAACGCGCTGGGTACGGTGACGCCGGTGGCGGAAGTCATCGCCGCGGCACACGCGGTCGGCGCGCGCGTGCTCGTCGACGGCGCGCAGGCGGTGTCGCACTTGCCGGTGGACGTCGTGGCGCTGGACGCGGATTGGTACGTGTTTTCCGGCCACAAGGTCTTTGGACCGACCGGCATCGGCGTGCTGTACGGCAAACAGGCGCTGCTGGACGCGATGCCGCCGTGGCAGAGCGGCGGCACCATGATCGCCGACGTGACGCTGGAGCGCGCGACCTACCAGCCGGCGCCGGCGCGCTTCGAGGCGGGGACGGGCAACATCGCCGACGCCGTCGGGCTCGGCGCGGCGATCGACTACGTGACGGCGCTCGGGCTGCCGGCGATTGCCGCCTACGAACACGGGCTGCTGGAGTACGGCACCTGGCTGCTGCGAAGCATCCCGGGGCTGCGGCTGATTGGCACCGCGACGGAGAAAGCGAGCGTGCTGTCGTTCGTGCTCGACGGGCATGCGACAGCCGACGTCGGCGCGGCGCCGGCGCGGGAAGGCATCGCCGTGCGCGCCGGTCACCATTGTGCGCAGCCGATCCTGCGGCGTTTTGGCCTGGAGGCGACGGTGCGGCCGTCGCTGGCGTTCTACAACACCTGCGCGGAGTTGGAGCAGCTGGCGGTGGTGCTGCGGCGGCTCGTCGGCGGTCGCGCGCGCATCGCGGTACCGGCCTGGCCGGGCGCCGCGCCCTAGAGAATCGACGGTTTGGACTTGCCAGCGCGGCTGGTATCGGTTAATCTCCTACTACGCCGCTAGGCTTTCTAGGCTCAGCGACGTCCAGCGATCCGAGGCGACCCGTGACCCTGACGATTTGCACGCACCGCGCCCCGTTTTCGCCCTGCTGCGGCAGCTGTACCTGTAGCTGAGCGTCGCGATCCGGCCTGCTTGACGGCCGCCGCGGCGCTCGAACTGTCTGAATTCCCAGCCCCTGCTGCCCGTCGTGCGCCCCGTGCGCGCGGCGCAGACCCTGCAGCTGACCTCCCGCCACCGGATGGAGCGCCCGATGCCCACTTTGCCGTTCTCGATCGCCCCGCATGCGGCGCAGACAGCGCCTGCGGACCTGATTGCGCTCGCGCAGTCGCGGCCCGACGAGCTGGAGGCGCGGCTGCTGGAGCACGGCGTGCTGCGCTTTCGCGGTTTCGCCCTGCATACGCCGCAGGACATTGAGACCGTTGTCAGCGCGCTGGACCCGCACCTCGCGTCGGGCGAGTACCTGGGCACTTCGCCGCGCAATGCGCTCACGCAGCACGTCCACTCAGCGAGTGAATTGCCGGGCTACTATCCGATCCCGCTGCACTGCGAGATGAGCTTCATCGCCCACCCGCCGACGCGGCTGTATTTTGCCTGCCTGCAGCCGTCACACACCGGTGGTGAGACGCCGCTGTGCGACTTCCGGCTTGTGTGGCGTGACCTCGACCCGGCGGTGAAGGCGCGGCTGGAGCAGCGCGGCATCCGCATCGTCCGCAACTACGCCGGTCCGCGCACGCCGCGGTCGCGCGACCCGTTCGCCCTGAAGCGCTGGGATGACTTGTTCGGCACGGTGGACCGCGACGCCATCGCCGCGACCTGCGCGCGCGAGGCGCTGACCGCCGAGTGGCTGCCCGAGGACCGCCTGCGGCTGACGTGCACGCCGCCGGTTGTGCGTCCGCACCCGCAGACGGCGGAGCCTGTGTACTTCAGCCACCTCCAGGTCTTTGCCGTCGATACCCCGTCCGCCGAGCTACGGCGTGTGGCGGCGCTGCGGCGCACCGTGGGCGCGCGGCTGTGGCACCAGGTCGGCCGCGCGGTGACAGCGTGGACGGCGCGCAACAAGCAGCCGAACGACCGCGCGATGGACGTGAGCCACGCCGATGGCGGGCCCATCGCGCCCGCGGATATCGAGCACGTCCGCGACGTCATCTGGCGCCACCAGATCGTCGAGCCATGGCAGCGCGGCGACTTCGTCGTCGTCGACAACCGCTCCACGGCGCACGGCCGCTTGCCCTACACCGGCGCGCGGCAAGTCGTGATTGCTTGGCGCTAGGCGCCCTTTTCTCCCCTCCCAACCCAGCAGAACAACGCCATGACCCTCGCCCACACGCCCACGATTCAGGATTCAAGCACCTTGGAGCTTGCCGCTTGGCGCCAGCTCGGCAGCACCAAAGCCGCGCCTGCCCTGGCGCTCGCCCAGCTGCGGCTTTTGCTGGCGGAAGGCGCCGCCGGCTCGGTCGCGGTCACGTTGGCGGACGGCAGCCTGCTGCTGGGACCGGATGGCCTCGCGGCGCGGCTGCCGCGGCTCGATTGGCGGACGATGGACACGCCGCGGCGGGCGCGGGTGCTGGCGGACGCCGGCTGGCTGCAGGCGCATCAGCCGACGGTGGCGGTGCCGTGCGTCACCGAGGCTGGCTACCAGGGCACGCTCATCGCTGGACCGCTGACTCCGGGTCTGTTGGACCGCGCCAAGGCGCTTTCACGGCCGCTCGCAGTGCTGTTGGCGCGCGAGACAGCAGCGCAGAGCCAGGCGCAGGCGCGCGCGGGCGAGGGCTGGCTGGCGCGGACGACGCCCAACAGTGGCGCGGAGAGCGGCGTGCTGGAGATCGTCGGCATCACCGGTGGCCTGCGCGACGTCGTGGCGCAGGTCGAGCGCGTCGCGGCGACGGCGATCCCGCTGCTCATCCTCGGTGAGACCGGCGCGGGCAAGGAACTCTTGGCGCGCCTCATCCATGAGCGCTCGCCGCGGCGTGACGGGCCGATTGTGCGGGTCAATTGCGGCGCAATTCCCGCAGAGCTCGTCGACTCGGAGCTGTTTGGCCACGAGCGCGGCAGCTTCACCGGCGCCGTCGCCACGCGCCGCGGCTGGTTTGAACGCGCCGATGGCGGCACGCTCTTCCTCGATGAAATCGGCGAACTGCCCTTGGCGGCGCAGGTCAGGCTGCTGCGCGTGCTGCAAGATGGCCAGTTCGAGCGCGTCGGCGGCCAGGAGACGCGGACTGCGGACGTGCGCATCGTCGCCGCGACGCACCGCGACCTGCCGACGATGGTGCGGGACGGCCGCTTCCGCGGGGATCTGTGGTACCGCCTGAGTGTTTTCCCGCTGCGGCTGCCACCGCTGCGCGAGCGGCTGGGCGATCTGCCGGCGCTGGCACGGCATTTCGCGGCGCAAGCGGGCGGAAGGCTGGGCTGGTCGGGTGTGCAGCCGACCGACGCGGACATCCGCGAGCTCGCAGCCTACGATTGGCCCGGCAACGTCCGCGAGCTGGCGGCGGTCGTCGAGCGCGCCGTGCTGCTCGGCCATGGTCAGCGGCTGGATCTGGCCGCGGCGCTGGCCGTCGGCTCGCGGATCCCGGCGGCAGAGCCCGTGGCGCCGCCCCAACGCCACACGCCGACGCTGGAACAGGCGCAGGTGCAGCAGATTGAGGACGCGCTGCGCCACACGCGTGGCCGTATCGAAGGCGCCGGCGGTGCCGCGGAACGGCTGGCGGTCAACCCGCACACGCTGCGCGCGCGGATGCGCAAGTTCGGCATCGACTGGACGCGGTTCCGGTTGGGGTGAGGCGGCGCCGCGGGCGCGCCGCGGGCGAGAGGAACCTTAGGTTCCTCTCGCGCTCTCCTCCTTTGTCCCTCGGCGCGGGGCCCCGAGCTCGTGGCCGCGCTACGCGGCGGCTTGGTCGGAACCGCGCCTCGATGCGGCTTCGTGGTGTCCAGAGCGTTGATGCCTGGCGGGAGTCCGGGGAAGGTCTGAAATTCCGGATTCAGGTTGGCGCGGGTCTTGGAGAGATTGGCTTGCGCTTCGCGCTCGCTCATGGCTTGGTCGGAGAGACTGGGCTTGCGCTTCGCGCTCGCTCAGAGGCGCCGGGAGGAGGCTGGCTTGCGCTTCGCGCTCGCTGCCTATGGGCGTCACGGTGCGGACTGGGACGGCGGGCTTTGCACGGCGCATGGATGCCACCGGGCGCCGTTGGCGGGCGCCTACAGAAGGGATGCCGACGGCCACAGGGCCTTGGTCGGCAAAAACGGATGCATGTTCACCGGCAACAGGTCCTTGTTCACCTGCCAACACATGCATGGACGGCGACAACAGGACCTTGTGCGCCAAAAACGCGAACGTGTGGGTGCGATCGGGACACCTGATCACCCCCAAACGCATGTATGTGCGCGCGATCGGGACACCTGATCACCAAAAACGCGCATGTGTGCCCGCGATCGGGATACCTGGTCACCCAAACATGCATCCAGAGCGCCATGCCCAAGGCTCTGGCGATGGCGCCGTGCCTGAACCTGCCGCACTGCATGCCTCTGGTTGCGCGGTTTCCGATGCGGGTGACGCGCATCCAGCGTCTGCTGCCCCGCCACTGCACGCTGGTCTTGACCCGCCAGGTGCTTGCTGGCAAGTCCATGGCAATGGTCCAGCCGCGCCGACTCGCACTTTTGCTGCCGCACCTGCTGCCGGGCGCCTTGCTTGGTGCGACGGCGTGCGCCCGTCCTGCCGCCGCCTGCCTGGCCACTGCTGGCCATCCCACTGCGGTCGGCTCAGCCCCTGCCACCGCCTGTCGACGCCACGCCGGCTTGGCTGCTGCCGGAGACACCAACGCCGTGTGCCCTGCTTGGCGTCCCACCGCAGCCGGCGCACGACCCGATATGCACTGTGCGGGGCTGGGGGATGATCGCGATTGGCAACTGCTCAACACGGCGGAGCCGATGGGGACTCTCCGCCCGCAGCGATTGAGACCGGATCACGCCCACACGCTTGCATTCTGGCTGGGTCGCCAGGTGCGCCCGCCCGTGGCGTCACGCCCGGCGGCACAACGGCACTATCGATCGCGTCAGATTGTCGCCGCCCCTACCCTTCGCCCGCGCGCGCCCGCAGTTCTTCGCGGTGCGCCAGCCAGCGCTGGACGCGAAATGCGATGTCCCAGCGCATCATCCAGACGACGCCATCGCGCAGGGGATCCGGCGGTAGCTGCAGGGCGTGGACGAGGCTGCGCTGCGCCGATTCCGTCAGCAGCAGGATGAGAAATGGCGCGCCGAATGCCAGCAGGAACGTTCGCGATGTCACCTGCCCTGTCCGCCAGCGCTTCTGCCCGGCGGTTGCCAGCGCCGGCTCGGGCAGGAGCAGGTGGCTGACGAGCATCACGAGGCTGACAAGAAACGCCGGCAGCGACGCGGCGATCTGCAGCACCGGCGCGGCGGTGGCGAACGCGAGGACAAACGCCCATGGCAGCCAGTTCCGTACCGGACGGGTTGGCAGCGGCGGCAGGCCGGCTTGGCGGCGTTGCCGGGCCATGCGCAGGAAGAGCGCGGTCCAGATCGCCCAGTCGAAGCTCGCCCAAACGATGGCGTCACGACTGGACGCGTGTTTGTCAGGGAGCAGTGTGCCGACGACGACGCCGCCGAGCACTTGCGCACCCACCGCTGCCAGCACCGCCCCGCCGAGGAGCTTGCCGCGGCTGCCCCAGTCGAGCGCCGGCA
>CAIPXZ010000705.1 GCA_903869075.1 uncultured Myxococcales bacterium
CATCGCCGCGCTGGACCCGGAGCCCGGGCGGCCGCCGTTTGTGCTAATCGTCGTCGCTGAGCGCATCGATCGCCGTCGCAAGTCCTGGAAATTGCTGCTGCAACATGGCGCGCTCGTGGAAGTGCCGCTGATGACCGTGGCGACGCTGCAGCAGTACCTGGCCGACGAGGGCAAGCCGTTCGCCATCCAGACCGATCGCCAGGTGGCGCAGCGCATCTGGGACCGGCTGGGCGGCGGCGATCCGTCGCGGCTGCGGCAGACGGCAGACCGGCTGCTGCTGGACGCCGGGCCGAACGGCGCGGTGACCGTGGCGATGGTCGACGCGTCGGTGCCGATGGACCGCGACGCCGGCGTGTTTGCGATCACCGACGCCATCAGCCATGGCGACGGCACTCGGGCGATTACCGTGCTGCACCTGCTGCTGGAGCACGCGAGCGCGACGGAGTCGGAGCGCACCGGCGAAGTCATGAAAACATTTGGTATTTTGAACGGCCACTACGCCGCGCTCCTCAAGCTGCACGCTGGCCTGGCGCGCCAGCCGAACGCCTCGGCGGACCAGCTGGGTCAGCTGACCGGCGTCCATCCGTACCGCATCAAGAACATGCTGCCGCAGCTGCGGGCGATGCGTCCCGGGCGGCTGGAGCAGGCGATTGCCTCGCTCGACGCGGCCGACGTGCTGCTGAAGTCGAGCGCCATTGGCGACCGCAAGCTGGCGACGTCGCGCTGGCTGGAGCGGCTGCTGCTGTCGCTCGCCACCGGCCAGCCGCTGCGCTCGCCGCCCCGGCCGCACATTTTTGACACCCTGACTTGAGTCCGAGAGGCGCCCATGCCGCAGATCGCGATCGAACGTTTTGCCTTGGGTCCGATGCAGAACTTCGTCTATCTGCTTGTGCCGCCGGCCAAAGACCGCTTGGTCGTTGTCGACCCGGCGTGGCAGCCCGAGATCATCCTCGCGCGCGCCCAGGCGCTCGGCCGGCCGCTGACGGACATCGTGCTGACGCACCACCACGCCGACCACCGCAACGGCGTCGAGGCGATCCTCGCGGCGCATCCGGTGCGCATTCACGTGCAAAAAACCGAGCTTCCGTGGCTGGCCGATCTCGGCTGGCGCGGCGATCTCGTCCTGCACGAGCCAGGCGATCGCGTTGAATTGGGCCCGGGCGCCACGCTGCAGTTGATCCATACGCCGGGCCACACGCCGGGCTCACAGTGCATCGAATGCGGCGGGCGGCTGCTGACCGGCGACACGCTGTTTATCGACGGTTGCGGCCGCTGCGACCTGCCGGGCGGCGATCCCATCAAAATGTTTCACAGTTTGTTCACTACTTTGGCGGCGCTGCCGGGCGCGACGACCGTGCTGCCCGGCCATGACTACGCGCCAGTCGCCGAAGCGACGCTGGACGAACAGCGAATATCCAATCCGTACCTGCAGTTACGCCAGGCGGACGATTTCCTGCGCTACCGCATGCGTCCACGCACCTGACAGCGTGCGGCGGGCCTGCAGCCTTGACGCAGCGCGTGAGCCGGATACCGCCGCGGCCAAGAACATGCCGGCGCGGTTGCATGCCCCGGTGGTTTCCGTAAACTTGCGCCGTCGCACCCCCTTGTGGCAGGTACCGGTTCCGCAGTGCGCGGACCCGACGATTGGGCAAGCGCGTAGGCGCGACCGGAGCGTTTCAGGACATGTGGCGGATCTGCACCATCTGCGGCGCACGCACGGACGCATTCACCTGCGAAAAGGACGGCAATCCGACCGATACCATTCGTTCTGACAGCGTTTTTCCCGGCCGGCTGTTTCCCAACGAGACCGTGCTGGAGAACTACAGCGTCGGCGACCTGATCGGCGTCGGCGGCATGGGCGCCGTGTACCGCGGCGAGCAGAAGACAACGCGCCAGCAGGTCGCCATCAAGGTGCTGTGGCGCGACCTGGCCAAGGACCCGACCGAGGTCAAGCGCTTCACCCGCGAGGCGCGCGCCGCGTCGCTGCTGGCGCATCCCAACTCCGTGCGCGTGTTCGATTTTGGCGTGGACGCCAAGTCCGGCGCGTTCTGCATGATCATGGAGTATCTGGTCGGCCAGAAGCTGAGCGATGCGCTGCGGCGATCGCCCGTGCTGGATCCCGTGCGGACCGTGCATATTTGCTCGCAAGTAGCCAAAGCGCTTGAGGAAGCGCACCGCAAAGGCATCGTTCACCGCGACGTCAAGCCGGACAACATCTTCTTGCAAGAGATCGCCGGCGAGCGCGATTTTGCCAAGATCCTCGATTTTGGCCTCGCCAAGTTCGTCGCCGGCGACTACGAGCGCGATCAGCTGACGCGCAGCGGCTACGTCGTCGGGTCGCCGGAATACATGGCGCCAGAGCAGGCCTCCGGCGGCGAAGTGACGCCGGCGGCGGACTTGTACTCGCTGGGCATCGTGCTGTTCGAGTGCCTGACCGGCCGGCTGCCGTTTGACGCGACGACGACGGCGGAGGTGCTGCGTAAGCACATCCTCCAGGGGCCGCCGCGGCTGATTCAGGCCGACAATGAGTTCACGCGCGACATTCCGCTGGCGCTGGAAGACGTTGTGCTGCGCTGCCTGGACAAGGACCCGGCGAACCGGCCGGCGACCGCGGACGCGCTGCGCATCCAGCTGCTCCAGGCGTGCGACCGGCGGCGGCTGAACACGGTGCCGATGATGGTGCTGCCGGGCATGGTCGTGGCGCCGACGTCGATGGAAGAGTCGGGCGCTCCGGCAGCGCCGACGCGGATCTCGGCGCCGATGCGGCCGCTGAGTCCCGGCC
>CAIPXZ010000706.1 GCA_903869075.1 uncultured Myxococcales bacterium
CAGCGGCTTGCCCTTGATTTTGGCGTTCTCGAAGTCGGGGTACATCGACTCGGAGTGGTTGCCGAACACGGTGACGTTGGCGATGTCCGCGTTGGTCACGCCGGCTTTGGCGGCCAGCTGCGCGACGGCGCGGTTCTCGTCCAGGCGGGTCATCGCGAAGAAGCGCTCTTTCGGCACGCTGCCGGCGTTCGCCGCGGCGATCAGGCAGTTGGTGTTGCACGGGTTGCCGACGACCAGCACGCGCAGGTCGCTCGCGCCGCCTTCCAGCGCGTTGCCCTGACCGACGAAGATCGGGCCGTTTTCGCGGATCAGGTCCGCACGCGCCATGCCGGGACCGCGCGGCTTGGAGCCGACGAGCAGCGCCCAGTTCACGCCGGCGAAGGCCTTCTTCGGGTCGTCGTAGCACTCGATGCCGACGAGCGTCTTGAAGCCGCAGTCCGCGACCTCCATGGCCACGCCTTCCAGTTTCTTCTGCGCCTCGGCGATCGGCAGGTCCAGCAGTTGGAGGATGACGGGGCGGTTGCCAAACGTCTCACCGGAAGCCAGGCGAAAGAGGAGGCTGTAGCCAATCTGGCCGGCAGCACCGGTAACGGCGACGCGAATCGGGGTAGTCATGGTTGTGTCCCTTTTGGTTGACGAAACGTACGTCTGGCGGCACCGCCTGCCAGCGTGGCACGGACCGTGAGGCCCGCTTGGGCCGGTAGTGTCGCGCCGCGAGCGGGGACGGTCAAGGTGGCGGCGGTGAGTTTGGTAGCGGCTTTGTCACAGCGCGCCGCCCGTCGCGGTGGTGGCGATCACGGCGCGTCGTCCGGTTCGTCCGCGGCCGCGGCAGCCAGCGCGCGCGAGCGCACCACGGCGTCGGCATCCAACAGCGCCGTGCCGCGCACCTCCGCGTCTGCATTGACGATCTGCCCGCGCAGCCACACCTGCTTGCCGGCAAACTCGACCATTTCCCAGTTGCTGCCGGTGAACGGGTCGCGGCTGACGAGGAACTCGTCAAACTGCGCGCCCAACAGGTCGTACAGCAGGTCCACCGCGGCGCGCTCGCGGAGCCGATTGACCTTGAGATCGACGCGCGCATCCACGCCATAGTCCAACGTTGCCGCGGCGTTGCGCAGCTCAAAACGCACCGCCAGCCACTGCCCGTCCAGGGTGCCGCTCACCGCGACCGACTCGTCCCGTCGCAGCTTGCCGGCGTAGAGGTCGCGCAGGAACCGCTCAACGCGGCGGGCTTCAAACTCGGAGATGACGGAATGTGCCATGTTACGCCCTCAAAACCGGAACCACGCGTCCAGCACCGGCATCACCGGCGTGACGTAATAGTACGGATTTTGCCCGACCTCCGGCGTCGCCAAGCTGTCCATCCGGCCGATGAAGAATTCGCCCGCGGTCGCGCCCGCCATCAGGTGGACGCGGCCAAAATCGTGCACCCACACCGCCGTCACCGTCGGCGTCTCGCGCGCCAGCACGGGCGAGACGCGCATCCGCAGGGTCGCCGTCAGCTGCAGCAGGTCGCGCGGCGTTACAAGCCAGTGTGCCGTCAGCGTGCCGGCGACACCGTGGTCGATGCCCGGCGTGTCGCCATTGGCGGAATCCACGCAGGTCGGCTCGGGATAGCCGCCGTGCGCGCACACCGCCGGGTTGAGGATCGCCGCGTAGCGCAGCGCGCCGGTCAGCGCCCACGCGTCGCTCAAGTACAGCGTGCCGATGGCGCCCGCCGCCAGATCGCCCGGCGCGTGCGTGCCGTTGTAGAACGACTGGCGAAAATCCAGCGTCGCCGACAGCGCCCAGCTCGTCGCGTCGACGACGCGGTAGCGCGCGTTGGCGTTCACCGTCAGCAGCAGGTCGTAGACCGGGTGCGTCTCCACCGTCAGGCGATTCGTGATGCCGTAGGCCAGCGGCGCGAACACGCCAAAGTTGCCGGCGCCTTTCTCGAGCACCTGCGCCGTGCCCAGGGACACCTGCTGGACATTTTTCCACTCGCCATGCGCCGCGGGCGCCAGCGCCAGCAGCGCGAGCCAGGGAAGCAGGTGAAGCTGGCGGAGGGCGTCCTTCATCGGCGGCGATCGTAGGTCAAGCGGCCGCATGTGCAAACTCTGGCGGCTTTTTGGCCGTGTGCTACGGTTTGCGGCATGAAGCACCTTGACCTCGCGCCCGTGTTGCAGCCCTTTGGTCCGCTGGACGATGGCCACGGCCCGCAGCCGGCCGAGACGCTGCCGGTGGCGCGGCTGTCCGGCGGCTTGATCAACGACACATTCGCGTTGGGCCAGCACTTCATCTTGCAGCGGCTGCACACGATTTTCCGGCCGGAGGTCAACCTCGACATCGCGGCGCTGACGCCCGTGCTGGCGGCGGCGGGCGTGCCGGTGCCGACGATCGTGCGCTTGCCGTCGGGGCAGCCGTGGCTGGAGCTCGCTGAGCCGCACGCCGCGCTGGCGGGCGCGTGGCGCATCCTGACGCGGCTGCCGGGTGAGACGCTGCACCGGCTGGAGAATCCGGCGCAGGCAGAGGCCGCCGGGCAGATGGTGGCGCGGTTCCACACCGCGCTGCGCGACCTGCCGCACAGCTTCCACTTCGCCCGCGCCGGCGCGCACGACACGGACGCGCACTTCCGCACGCTGGCGCACGCGCTGGCGAGCCAGCCGGAACATCGGCTGCACGCGCAAGTGCACGAAATCGGTGTGGAATTGCTGCAGCGGTGGCGCGCTTGGGGGCCGATTCCGCAGCTGCCGCAGCGCATCATCCACGGCGATCTGAAGGTGTCCAACCTGCTCTTCAGCGGTGACAGCGTCGTCGGCGTGCTGGACCTGGACACGATGGCGCGGTCGTCGCTGGACATTGAGCTGGGCGACGCGCTGCGTAGTTGGTGCAACACGGCGACGGAGGACGATCCGGCGCCGCACTTCGACCTGACGACGTACCAGGCGGCGCGGCGCGGCTATCTGGCGGTCGCGGGCGCGTGGCTGACGGCGGCAGAGCAGGGCGCGATCGGCCGCGGCGTCGAACGAATCTGTCTGGAGCTTGCGGCGCGGTTTGCCGCGGATGCGCTCAACGAGCGGTATTTTGGTTGGAATCTCGACAAGTTCCCCGCGCGTGGTGAGCACAATCTGGCGCGGGCGCGGAATCAATTGGGGCTGGCGCGCGATGTAGCCTTGGTGCGGGCGCAGTTGTAGCCAAATCTGCGGCGCGATAGCACACTTCAACGCGGCCCGGTCGCCGGGCACCCAAGGAGCTCTCATGTGCGGCATTATCGGCTACATCGGTCCCCAGGAAGCGGCGCCCATCCTCGTGGAGGGCCTGCGGCGCCTCGAGTACCGCGGCTATGACTCGGCTGGCTTGGCAATCGTCAATACGACCGTGCACTTGCGCCGCGCGGTCGGCAAGCTGCGCAACCTCGACGCGCTGCTTGTGGAGAAGCCGGTGACCGGCCATCTCGGCATCGGCCACACGCGCTGGGCGACGCACGGCCGGCCGACGGAGATGAACGCGCACCCGCACGTCGTCGGCTCGGTGGCGGTCGTGCACAACGGCATCATCGAGAACCACTTGGAATTGAAGGAAGAACTGCGCGCCAAGGGTCGCAAGTTCGCCAGTGAGACCGACACCGAGGTGTTCTCGCACCTGATCGACGAGGGCATCCAAAAAGGCCTCAAGCTGGACGCGGCGGTGCGCGTGGCGGTGCAGCAAGTCCGCGGATCCTATGCGATTGCCGTCGTGGACACCCAGGAGCCGGACCGCTTTGTCGTCGCCAAACAGCAGAGCCCGCTGGTGCTGGGGATCGGCCCGGGCGAGCGCTACGCGGCGTCGGACATCCCGGCGCTTATCAGCCACACCCGCGAGGTCGTGTACCTGGAAGACGGCGACATGGCGGTGCTGACCGCGGCTGGCCACACGATCACCCGCGTTGCTGGCGGCGAAACCGTCGAGCGGCCGGTCACGCACATCGCCTGGAGCGCGGTGGCGGCCGAAAAGGGCGGCTTCAAGCACTTCATGCTCAAGGAAATTCACGAGCAGAGTCGCGCGATTACCGACACGGTGCGCGGCCGCGCCTCGGTCGAGCAGGGCGAAGTCTTCTTCGAGGAGCTGCGGTTTGACCGCGCCACGCTCGACGACATCCGCCGCATCGTGATCATCGCCTGCGGCACGAGCTGGCACGCGGCGCTGGTGGGCAAGCACTACATCGAAGCGGCGACGCGGCTGCCGGTGGAAGTGGATTTGGCCAGTGAATTCCGCTATCGCGACCCAGTCATCGACCGGCACACGCTGCTGATCGCGATCTCGCAGTCGGGCGAAACGGCGGACACGCTGGCGGCGCTGAAGGAGGCCAAGGAGCGCGGCGCGTATACAGCCGCGATTTGCAACGTGATTGGCTCGTCGATCGCGCGGGCGGCGGGTGACGTTGTGTATACGCACGCGGGGCCGGAGATCGGCGTGGCGTCGACAAAGGCGTTCACGACGCAGATGGTCGCGCTGTACCTGCTGGCGATTTACCTGGGCCGCAAGATCGAGCGGCTGAGCAAGCCGGATGCGCAGAAACTCATTGAAACGCTTCTGCAAGTTCCGGCTGAGGTCGACAAGGCCATCACGCTCAACTGGCACGTGCGCGACGTGGCGCGGCGGTACATGAACGCGACGAGCTCGCTGTACCTCGGCCGCGGGCTGTTGCACCCGATCGCCCTGGAAGGCGCGCTCAAGCTCAAGGAAATCAGCTACATCCACGCCGAGGCCTATCCCGCCGGTGAACTCAAGCATGGCCCGCTGGCCCTGGTGACCAGCGCCATGCCGGTGGTGACCGTCGCCCCCAATGACGCGCTCTTGG
>CAIPXZ010000707.1 GCA_903869075.1 uncultured Myxococcales bacterium
AGGACAATTTCACGCGTCTCGCCGGTCTCGCAGTCGACGATCGCCAGGTCGCCCTGCACATCCGCGTCGAGCAGCGTGCGATCGACAAGCTGCAGCACCATCGGCTCAAAACCGCGGTAGGTCAGCAGCCGCAGCGCGTCGCCCAGGCCCTTGGCGTCGAAGAAATCCGAGATGACAACCACAAGCCCCGGTCGCGGCTGCGTGCGCAGCCAGCCGTTGAACGCCGCCTGGATGTCGGTGCCGCCGCCGGGCTGCACCTCGGACAACACCCGCAAAATCTTGAAGAACTGCGCGCGACCGCGCACCGGCCGCATCGGCGCGGTCACCTGCGCGGCGAACGGCACGACGGCGACGCGATCGAGGTTGGAAAGCGCGATGTAGCCCAGCGCCGCCGCGACTTGCAAGGCCCGCTCCAGCAAGGTCTTTTCGCCGTCCGGCACCATCGTCATCGACGTCGAGCGGTCGATGAGAAAGTAGACCGACAGGTCCTCCTCCTCCTCGTACAGCCGCAAATTCAGACGCTCCGTGCGGGCGAACAGCTTCCAGTCGACGTTGCGCAGGTCGTCGCCCGGCGTGTAGCCGCGGTGATCGGCGAACTCGATGCCGCTGCCGACGACGCGCGAACGGCGGTTGGCGCGGGTGCCGGACGTGGCCATGCGCCGCGCCAACAGCGCCAATTGCTCGACGCGGCCGAGGAAAGCGGCGTCAAACAGGTCCTCGCGGATGCCTTCGTGGTGCTTTGTCGCCTCGACGCTCACGCAGCCCTCACCGTTGGCGGTCCAGCTCAGCGAGTATCTGCTCGATCACCTGGTCGGGCCGCACGCGGTCGGCCTCAGCGTCGAAATTCAGCAGCAGGCGATGGCGCAGCACCGGTTTGGCCAGCGCCTTCACGTCGTCGATCGCGCCGTTGGCGCGGCCTTGCAGCAGCGCCCGCAGCTTGGCGCCGGCGACGAGCGCCTGCACCGCCCGCGGGCTCGCGCCACCGCGCAGGTACTGCTTGGCCGCCGCCAGCTTGCCGTGCGAGCCGCTGACCAATTTTACCGCAAATTCAATAACATGCGGCGCGATCGGACAATCCACCGCAAAGTGCTGAATCGTCAGGATGTCCAGCCCGGACAGCACCGGCTCCACGGTCGCCTGCACCGACCGCACGGTCCGCGTGGCGATCTCGGTCAGCTCCTTGTCGCTGGGAAACGGCACGTCGATCTTGAACAGGAAGCGGTCGAGCTGCGCTTCCGGCAGCACGTAAGTGCCCTCCATCTCGAGCGGATTTTGCGTCGCCAGCACGAAAAACGGCGGCGCCAGCGGGTACGTCGTCCGGCCAACCGTCACCGAGCGCTCCTGCATCGCCTCCAGCAGCGCCGACTGCGTCTTCGGCGTCGCGCGGTTGATCTCGTCCGCCAGCAGGATGTTTGTAAAAACCGGGCCTTCCTGGAACACAAGCGCGCGGCCGCCCTTGCCGTCATCCGCCAGGATCTGCGCGCCGATGATGTCCGACGGCATCAGGTCAGGCGTGAACTGAACCCGTGAAAATTGCAAGTCAATCGCCTGCGCCAGCGTGCGCACGAGCAGCGTTTTGCCCAGGCCCGGCACGCCCTCCAGCAGCACGTGGCCGCCCGCCAGCATGCCCAGCAGCACGCCCTCGATGACCTCGTCCTGGCCGACGATCACTTTTTGCAGCTCGCCCTTCAGCGCCGCAAGCCGCTCGGCCATCCAAGCGATTTGATGTTCAATTTCATGTTGTTCCGCCGCCTGTGCCATCTCACTCCTTGCGTGCCGCGGCTAGCGCGGCGCCCAGCCCTTGCGCGGGCGAATCAGCTCAAAATACTGCCGGACCACGCTGCGCCGCCCCGGCGGGATCTGCTCCTGGTCCAGCATATCGTCAGCAACTTGGGAATATTCCTTGTAAATATCGCGCCAGCCCTGCCGTGAAAAGCCCTTGCGCGCCGCGTCGCTGAACACTTTTTTGGTGTCCGGTCCGGCGCCTTCCTGGCCTTTGAGCTGCTCGCGTTTGCCGCCGGCGATGCGCTTGTCGTTCGCGTCCTCGCGGTCGTCGCCCTTGTGCGCGCCCGGCTGGTTGCTGCGCCCGCCACCGCCTTGTTCGTAGCCCTCGCGGATCTGCTCCATGCGGTCGAACTGGCCGTCCTTGCCTTGGCCCAGCTTCAGCTTGCCCGGGCGCCGCCCGCCGTTGCCGCCCTTGCCGCTGCCTTCGCCTTCTTCGCCGTCCTCGCCGCTCTTGCGCCGCGCCTCGGCCATGCGCCGCGCATCACGCGCCTCCGCCGATTCCTGCTGGCCTTTTTGACCATGGCCGCCTTGCTGTCCCGCGTCGTCGCCAGAATTCTCGCCTTTTTGCCCGGCCTTGCGGTCAAACTGCCGCCGCGCCTGGTCCGGCTTGCCGCCGGTGCGATCCAGCGCCTCGCGCAGCTCCCGCATCCGGTTCTGGCCGATGCGCTGCGCTTGACCGGCCTGCTGCCGCTCATTTTCCCGCCGCAGCTCATTGGCTGCTGCGCGCATCGCCCGCTTCATCTCCTCTTGCGCCTGCTTTTTGTCCTCGGCGCTGTCCTTGGCCTTTTTGCCCAGCCGATCCTCCTGCTGCGCCCGCCGCAGCACATCCGCCGCCTGCTGCGCGCCGCGTTCAAGCCGCTGCACCTGATGTTCCGCCGCCAGCACGTCGCCATTCTCGCGCCGCAGCTGCTCCAGCTCCTTACGCGTCGACTTCAGCCGCTCCTGGTCGCTCGCGCCCAGCCCGCCCTCTTGCGCCCGCTTCTTCTGCAGCCGATCGACGCGCGCCGCCAAATCCTTGAACTTGTCAGGCACTTTCTGGTCCTTGAGCGCGCCGGCAAACTTCTCGGCCACCTTGATCCACTGCTCCAGCTCCTTGTCGGTCATGTCCTTGGCCGCCAGCTTCCCCGCCAACTTCGCCAGCATATTCAGATCCTTGGCCTGCGCCGCCTCCTCCAGCAGCTTCTTCTCCGCACCCTTGGGCGCCGCCTTCGCCGCCGCTTTCGCCGCCTCGGCCACCGCGTTCTTCACCGCCTGGTCCTTCTGCTCCTGCGCTTGCGCCGCCTGTTCGGGGCTCTGCGCCTCGCCGCCTGGCTTGTCGCCCGTCCCGGCGCGCGGCGCGGCGTTCGCCTCGGCAGCGTCCAGCGGGTTCTGCGGCGCCTCCGGCTTGCTCGCGTCCAGCTCCGCCAGCTGCTCCAGCGCCTGCCGCTTGTCCAGCCGACCGTCCGCCACGCCGTCCACCACTTGCCGCACTTCGCCCAGCCAGCGCCGCGTCGGCTCGTCGGTCACCTGCGCCTCAATGTCGCCCAGCAGCCGCGCGTCGGCGTCCAGTAGCCGCGTCGCGTCCTCGCCCAGCAGCGCCGCCGCCGAGGTAAACGGCTGCGGTCCACCCGGCAGCGCCAGCGCCACGCCCTGCGCCGGGGTCGCCGGCTGCAGCCCCGCCAGCCGCTTTGCCGCATCCAACGGCGCAAACACCGCCACCGCCAGCGCGCCACCGGCCAGCATCGCCAGCGGCAGCGCCCGCGGCCAGCGCCACGGCTGCAAGTCCCGCGGCTGCAGCGCCGCAGCCAGCAGCGCCGCGCGCTCCGCCTGCACGAGCGCCCAGCCGTCCTGCCGCCCCGCTTCCGCCAGCCACAGCGCCGTCGCCAGCGCGTCCATGCTCGCCGTCTGCCGGTCCAGCTGCTGCGCCAGCGCGCGCCACCGCTGCCGTTGCCACAGCGCGTGCGCCACCGCCACGACG
>CAIPXZ010000708.1 GCA_903869075.1 uncultured Myxococcales bacterium
CGACGATGCCACGGATGACACGCCGCGACAACGCCGCTGCCGTCGGCTAAACTGCCGGCATGAACTGGCTCGAACTCTCGCCCGGCTTTGCCTGCAACCTCCGCTGTCCCGGCTGCTACTCCTGCAGCGCCGCCGACCGCGACCAGATGGACTGGCCCGAGGTCCTGCGCTGGCTGCAGTCGGCGCGGCGGCGCGGCGCCCGGCACCTCTGGCTTTCCGGCGGCGAGCCGACGCTGCGCAAGGACTTCCTCGCCACGCTGCGTGCGGCCAAGGCGCTGGGCTACGAGCGCATCAAGGTGCAGACCAACGGATTGCTGTTTTCCTACCCGGAGTTCGCGCAAAAAGCCGTCGATGCCGGCATGACCGAGGTGAACCTGCTTGTCAAAAGCCTCGACCCCGCGCTGCACGACGCGCTGATGCAAAAGCCCGGCGCGCTGGCGTTGCTGGACAAGGCGGTGACGGTGCTGGGCGGGCATCCGGGGCTGCGGCTCGAGGGCGACTTCCTGCTGACGCAGCGCAACTTTGCCGAGCTGCCGGCGCTGGTGACGCACTACGCCGCGCGCGGCTTCAAGCACTTCAACATCTGGCTGTTTTCGCTGGCCGATCAGGGCGAGGCCGACCTGCGCGCCGATGTGCCGCGGCTGACCGAGACGATGCCGTACCTGCTGCAGGCGCTGGCCAACGCGGAGGCGCTGGGCGCGACGCTCGTGTCGCTCAACACGCCGCACTGCCTTGTGCCGCCGGACGCGTGGCGGATGCAGTTCGACGCCGCCGGCATGGGCCTGCTGGTGGTCAATCCCGGCGGCCACGCGTTCATGCTGGAGCAGTCGACCTTTGAGCTGGGCACCTACCCGGACGCCTGCGCGACGTGTGCGGTGCGCGCGAGCTGCCACGGTTTGCGCAAGGATTACATCGCGGTACACGGCGACGGCGAGCTGGCGCCGGTGTCAGCGGCAGCAGCGGCGGGGCATGACGCGCGCGGGCAGACGCTGGGGTAGGCGGCGCTGGGTTTTGGCGCGAAACTTGGCAATGTCAACTCGCGGAGCCGGGTTTTGGCGTGAAACTTGCCTCTGTCAACTCGCGGAGCCGGGTTTTGGCGTGAAACTTGGCTCTGCCAACTCGCGGAGCCGGGTTTTGGCGCGAAACTTGGCAATGTCAACTCGCGGAGCTGGGTTTTGGCGCGAAACTTGGCAACTCCGAGTCGGAGTCGCGCGGTTTTGCGGCGATTGGGCGATTTGTCTCGGCTCCCCGCCAATGTTACCGTCACCCCATCCAGCGCCGCCGCGGCGCGGCCGTGAGGTGGTCCCATGCGCGCCCTCGCCCTGCTGACGCTGTTCACGGCGGTCGCTTGCGCGCCGGATGTCGCGGTGGGGCCGGCGGATGCCGCCGCTGCCGACGCCGCGGCTGACGTGGACGCTGCGCTTGCCGCTGGCAGCGATGCACCGGGTGAACTGCCGCCAGACGTCGCCGCGCCAGCCGATGTCGCTGTCGATGCCGTCGTACCAGGCGATGTGGCGCCCGAGGTGCTTGCGCCGCCCGATGGCGCGGCCGATGTGGATGCGGCAGAGGTCGTCGTCGACCCCTGCATTGGCAAAAACTGCAGCGACGGCAACCTCTGCACCAGCGACGGCTGCAGCGGCGGCGCGTGCGTCTTTCTCCCGACGACCGCGACGTGCACGGACGGCAACCCCTGCACCGTCGGTGACGTCTGCAACGGCGGTCTCTGTCTCCCCGGCGCGGTGACCGGCTGCAGCGACGGCTTGGCGTGCACCGTCGACAGCTGTTCGCCCGCGGTCGGCTGCGCCTCGGTGGTCAGCGCCAGCTGCGACGACGGCAATCCCTGCACGCTGGACGGCTGCGGCAAGTCCGGCTGCACGCATGGCGCCGCGCCGTCCGGCTGCGACGACGGCAACCCGTGCACGAGCGACACCTGCACCGCCGGCGCGTGCGTGCACGGCTACGTGGAGGGCGCGGGGTGCTGCACGTCGGACGTCGACGCGCTCATCAAGTGCGACGACGCGAACCCATGCACTCTGGAGTCGTGCGTCAACAGCCAGTGCGCCCACTCCGCGCCAAAGAACGGCTGCTGCGTAAGCAACGCCGACTGCACGGGGGGCAACTACTGCCTCACCGCAATCTGCGACACGGCGCAGCCGCAGGGCGACCACTTCCTCTGCACATATGAACCCAGCAACCCGGATTGCACCGAGTGCTCCGGAGTGTTCGGCGACTGCAACGACAACAACAATTGCACGGTCGATACGTGCCAACTCAAGCCCAACATGTGCTTCAACACGCCCATCGCCAACTGCTGCTTTGACAAGACCGACTGCGACGACGGCAACGCCTGCACCGTCGATGCCTGCGCCGGCAACAGCTGCGGGCACGCTGCCAGCGTGAAGGGCGCGGCGTGCGGCACCGGCGGTACCTGCGACGGCGAGGGCAGCTGCGCGCTGAACGCGCCAGCGGGGATGGTCTTGATTCCGTCCGGGACGTTCTGGATGGGCTGCAACGCGAGCAAGGACACGAATTGCAACGCCAACGGCAACAACGACGACACGCCGCAGCACAAGGTGACGCTGTCGGCGTACTACATGGACGTCACGGAGACGACCGTGACGCAGTACAAGGCGTGCGTGGACGCAGGCGTGTGCACGGTGCCGAGCTCGGTGCAGCCTGACTCGGGCACGTACCCGGGCTTGACCGAGAACCCCGTGAACAACGTGAACTGGCCGCAATCGCAGGCGTACTGCAAATGGCGTGGGTCGGCGTATGACCTGCCGACGGAAGCGCAGTGGGAGATGGCGGCGAGGGGCAGCTGTGAGAAGAACGGCAGCACGGCGGGCGACGCTGGCTGTGCGGCGGCGATGCGGACGTACCCGTGGGGCGAGGCAACGCCGACGGCCAGCTATGCGGTGTTCAACACCAGCAGCACAGCGGCGGTAGGCTCGCTTCCGGCTGGCGACAGTCCGTACGGCTTGCACGACATGGCGGGCAATGTGTGGGAATGGACTCGGGATTGGTACAGTTCGACGTACTACGGCAGTTCGCCGGTGACGGATCCTTTCGATAGCACCAGCACCTCCTACCCCTACCGGGTCTATCGTGGCGGCAGCTTCAACTACGTCGCTGTTTCCCTGCGTGCGGGCTATCGCAACTACTACTACCCGTCCTTCGCCAGCAACGACATCGGCCTGCGCTGTATGAGGTCTTACCCCTGACGCACCCACCCCAATTTTCTTGACATCCCCATCGCCTGACTATCCTCTCCCCCATGCGCCGCCCTTTCCGGCAGTTTCGCCGGTATTTTCCGGCGCCGGGGAGAGTCACTCATGTCATCAGTCAACAACTTTCGCCGCGAAGGCGATAGCGCGCTCCAGAGAGTCGGCGCGCAGCCCGATGCGCTGACCGGCAAGAACAATCCCGACGCGGTGGCGGTGCCGCCGCAGGTGCAGCCGAGCCTGGACGCCTTTCACGCCGCCCACCAGCCCTACGCCGCGGCGTGTGACGTGGCGGATGCGGCGCATGTAAAGCGCGATGCGGCGCTGGAAGCCATCGGCGTCGCGGCGACGATGGTCAAAGAGCGCGTGGAGACGCTGGCGGCCAAGCTCGTCGACGCCAAGCTGGGCACGCGGATGCGGCCGCTGGCGGCGTTTTCAACGCATTCGCCGTCGGAGCTGTGCAAGCTGCGGTATGAAGCGCAACAGCTGGCGAGCGTCAAGCTCGCCGACGCGGTGCTGGCGCAGGCGACCGACCCGGCGGTGAAGAAGGCGGCGCACGAGGTGAAGGCCGCGGCCGACGCACTGGAGGCGAAGATCCAGGGCCTTGTGAACCCGCAGGCGATGCTGGCGGGCGCGATGGCGACGCGCGACGCGCTGCTTCCGGCGTGGCACGACGCGTGGCGCGAGTTCAAGACGCAGCTGCGGGCGGCGTGGAGCCACGAGCCCGGCAAGCCGGCGTTCGTGCTGGCGCCGCCGCCGGCGATCGTGCTGGGCAAGAAGAAGGGCGGGAAGAAGGCCGTGGCGGCGGCGGCGGCGACGACGAGCGCGGTGCCGTAGGAGCGATCGGCCGTCGGCGCCGCGCCGCTCCGGCGAGTGGCGCGGCGCCGCGGCTACCGCACGCAGCGCACA
>CAIPXZ010000709.1 GCA_903869075.1 uncultured Myxococcales bacterium
CCAAGGCATTGCGCAGCGTCAGCAGCGGCCAGGTCGGCTCGCCGGTCTGCAGCCACGCCGCCGCACCGGCGGAACCGACGCCCACCAGCACGCTGATCTCCAGCCACTGCTGCCAAGTGGCACGCGGCGCCTCAGGCAGCGCGTCGACCTGCGCCAGATAGAACCGCCACGCCCGCACCGGCAGCGGCGCGCGGAGCCGCGGCGCCCGCAGGAAAGACCAGGCAACAAAGGTACTTGCGCGATTGCGCCACGGCAGCGTCGCCAGCCGCACAAGACCCAGCCCGACGACGGAGAAGATCGCCGCCACGCCGATCGCCGCGATGATCACGCCGAGCAGCTGCACGACAAGCCAGGTCTGGAAGCCGACCTGCGCGTCACCCGAGCGCACGAGCGCCTCCGGCAGCGCGACGACGCCCGCGATCAAGACGCCGGTGACCAGGCGCCGGAGGTGGTGCAACTACGCCCCCGGCTGCTCGCCGACGTCCGGCTTCTGGCCGAGCTCCGGCCGCATGTGCGGGAACAGGATGACTTCACGAATGTTTTCGCTGTCGGTCAGCAGCATCACGAGCCGATCGACGCCGATGCCGCAGCCCGCCGTCGGCGGCAAGCCGTACTCCAGCGCGCGGATGTAGTCGAGGTCCATCTCCTTGGTCTCCTCGTCGCCCTTGGCCTTTTGCAACAGCTGCAGCTCAAAGCGCTCGTGCTGGTCGACCGGATCATTCAACTCACTGAAGGCATTGGAGATTTCAATGCCGCCGATGAACAGCTCGAAGCGATCGACGTAATCCGGCTGCAGGTCATTGCGGCGCGCCAGCGGCGACGTCTCCGCCGGGTACTCCATCACGAACGTCGGCTGCACGAGGTGCGGCTCGGCGACCGCCTCGAACAGCTCCACCTGGACCTTGCCCAGCGGCGCGTGGTCGTCGATATGGACGCCCAGCTCCTCAGCTTTCTTGCGCAGCGCCGCCTCGTCGGCGATCTCCGCGTCCGTCAGTCCCGCCCACAGCTTCAGCCCATCGCGGATCCGCACGCGCTTGAACGGCGCGTTCAGCTCGATCACGCGCGGCGTGCCGTCCGGGTTCAGCCCCCAGGTCACCGAGGTCGAACCGGCGACCGCCACGGCCAATTCCGCAATCAGCGTCTCGACTTCCACCATCAGGTCTTCGTACGTCGCGTACGCCCGGTAGAATTCAAGCATCGTGAATTCCGGGTTGTGGCGAACGCTCAGGCCTTCATTGCGGAAATTGCGGTTGATTTCGTACACGCGCTCGATGCCGCCCACCACCAGCCGCTTCAGGTAAAGCTCAGGCGCAATGCGGAGATACAGCGGCATGTCCAGCGCGTTGTGGTGCGTGCGAAACGGGCGCGCCGCCGCGCCGCCCAGCACCGGGTGCATCATCGGCGTCTCGACCTCGACATAGCCGGCGCGATCGAGGAACGCGCGGATGCCCTGCAGCACCTTGGCGCGCCGCCGGAACGTCTCGCGCACCTCGTCGTTGACGATCAAATCGACGTAGCGCTGCCGCAGCCGCGTCTCGGTATCCGACAGGCCATGCCACTTGTCCGGCAGCGGCCGCACGGCCTTCGTCAAAATCCGCAGCGCGGGCTCACCGTTGGCGGCAAGGTGCAAGCTCGGCTCGCCGGTCTTGGTGCGAAAGTAGCGGCCCTGACCGCCGACGATGTCGCCGATGTCCAGCCGCGGTCCGTCCCACGCGGCGCCTTCGGTCGGTTTGAAAAGCGCGTCAAAAGTCTCCGGGTCGGCGTCGCGCGAGTAGAAGAACTGGAACGTCGCGCCGTCCTGGTTGCGCCGCTCGAGCCCCGCGGCTTCGCGGAGGTCATCGTCGTGCTGGCGCGCCGTCGGCAGCACCACGGCGTGGCGATCCTGGATGCGCAAAAACGCCACTTTGCCCTTGACGTTGATCGCCATGACGCGGCCAGCCATCCGCGTCCACGGCGCCGGCAGCTTCAGCGCGCCGCCATCGACCGCCGGCACTTCACCTTCCGCCACCGCTGAAAACGGCGCGAGACGGCGGGCATCGGCGGCAAACCACGCGTAGGCGTCGGCGGACGTCGCTGTCGGCACAAAGTCGTTGGGATAGGGAATGTGGCCAGCGGCGCGCACGGCGGCGATCTTGGCCAGCCGCTGCCGCATCAGTTCGTTACGTTCAAGCATGGGATTCCATTGCGCAAAGTAGGTTCGTCGAGGCGCGAGCGCGCCCACAGCGGACCGACCGAGCGTACTTACGTACGCGACCGAGGTTCGCGAGGACGTAAGCCGCGGATCGGCGAACCGACGCCGCGCAATGGTCGGGGCGACAGGATTTGAACCTGCGACTCCTAGACCCCCAGTCTAGTGCGCTACCAGGCTGCGCTACGCCCCGAGACGCGCAGGAGAAGCCCGCGCGAGGGGCGAAGTTGTACCACAACGCGCCGCTGCACGCAAGGCTGTCGGTTCCGCCGCAGGTGCCGTATCCTCGCGGCGTGACGTCGCCGCCCAACCACTTCCGCCTGCGTTCTTGGCTGCCCGCGGGCGCGTGCGTGTTCGCGCTCGCGCTGCTGGCGACGTGGCGGCTCGTCGACGACCCGGACGCGTTTTGGCACCTGATGACGGGCATGCAAGCGCTACATGTCGGCTCGTCGCTGCCGACGGACCCGTTCTCCTGGTCATACAAGGGCCAGCCGTGGCTGGGCAAGGACGCGTTGGCGGACGTCTTGCTGGCTCTGTCGAGCGGATTCGGCTTTTTCTGGGCCGGATTGGCGGTCTTCCTCGCCGCAGTGCTCACGCTGGGTGCGACGGGCTTTGCCGAGGGCGCCTCGCTGCCGACCTGGCTGTTGGCATCGGGTCTCTGGCTGGCCGCTGTCGAGATCACCGCCACGCCGCGCTCGCGGATTTTTTCCACCGCGCTCCTGCCCCTGCTGCTGGCGGCGATCGCCCGCGCGCGGAAAATGCCTGAGAAACGCTGGATTGCGCCCGGCGTGATCGCCGGCGTTGGCCTACTGCTGCACCGCGGCGGCGTCGTTGGTCTGGCGATTCTGGCGGTGGCGGTGCTGTCGGAGGGACTGGAACACAAACGTTGGAAGCAGCCGGTGACGGCGCTGGGCGTGGCGGTGGCGCTGGCGCTGCTGCATCCGGACGGGCCGCGCGTGTGGGTGACGGTCCTGCACGTGGCCGGCAGCGACGCGTACCGGCAATACGTCTCGGAATTCCAACCGATGACGCTCGAACAGGCTTGGGCGGCGTTTCCCATGACCGTGCTGCTGACGCTGCTGGCGGTGCCGGCGGTGCTGCCGTCGCTGCAGCCGGGTGGCAACGCCGACTTGCGCTGGCGCGGCGTGGTACTGCTCATCACGCTGCTCGTGGCAGGCCGGTCGCCGCGCGGCATGCCGCTGCTGGCTGGCGCGGCGACCTACGCGCTGCTGCCGATGCTGGAGCGCGTGATGGGCCTGATTCGCCGCCCCTGGCTCGGCGTCGCGCTGGCGGGCGCGCTGGGGCTGGCGGCGGTACAAGGCAATGCGACGCGGCCGTTTGGCGTCGGTTTGGACGAGCGGCGGCTGCCTGTCGCGGCGACCCGCTTTCACCAAGCGCACCGGCTGGGACTGCGCGTGCTGAACCCCGTGCACATGGGCGGTTACCTGATGTTCGCGCCCGTCGAGCCGTGGATCGCGCCCTTTATCGACGGCCGCAACGACCAGCTCTACCCCGAGGCCTTCTTCCTGCAGAACGCCCGCGCGGCGAGCGATCCCGCGGCTTTTGCCCAGCTGCACGCCAAGTGGCAGTTTGACTGGGTGCTCGCCGCCAATCCCGGTCCAGGCGAGGCGTTTGCGTTTCTGGCGCATGACCCGGCGTGGAAGCTGGTGTTTTGGAGCGATCCGGCGGCGATTTACCTGCCCAGCGACGCCCACCCGGAGCTCGTGCCGTATCAGCTGTTCTCGCCCGCCGATGCGGTCGGCAGCATCCAGCGCGCGACAGCCAATCCGGCGACGGTGGAGGCCATCGGCGCCGAGCTGCAGCGGCTGCGGGCGGACGACCCGCAAAGCATCGCCGCGGCGGTGTGGCAGGTCATGCACCTGCACCTGCGTGGCCCAGCATTCCGGCAAAAGCGCGACGAGGCGCTGGCACAGCTGCTCGCCAAGCACCGCGATGCGCCGGAAGTCCAGCAGCTGCTTGGAATTTTGCGGATTCACCTGTGATTGTCTCGCTGGAGTAAACAGTCTTGTTCGGCCACGCGCTCTGGCGAAACGGTGCGGGCGTTCTATTCTTGGTTGGGTGCGGTTGCCCACCCCGTGGAAGGCGGGACCGGCGAGCGCGCTAGAAGGAGCCAGGACGATGTCTGAATCAGCCAAAATCACCCGTCGCACAGCGCTGGCCGCAGGCATTGGCGCGACGGTCGTCGCCGCCGGTATTGCCAAGACTGCAGAATCCAAGGAGAAGCCCATGCGCATGCCCGTAGCTTTCTTGCCGCACGGCGGCGGACCGTGGCCGTTCGTCGAGATGGGGCTGAACAAGACCGAGCTCAACGGCTTGGCGGCGTACCTCAAGTCGGTGGCGACGCTGCCGAAGGTGACGCCCAAGGCGCTGCTCGTCGTTTCGGCGCACTGGGAAGAGCCGGTGCCGACGGTGATGACCGCCGCGCACCCGCCGATGCTCTATGATTACTTTGGCTTTCCGCCGGAGTCGTACAAGCTGACCTGGCCGGCGCCGGGCGATCCGCAGCTGGCGATGCGCGTGCAGTCGCTGCTGGAGGTCGCGGGGATTCCGTCGGCGGCCGACGCGGCGCGCGGTTTTGACCACGGCACGTTCGTGCCGCTGAAGCTGACGTACCCGCACGCGCAGATTCCGACGGTGCAGCTGTCGCTCAAGCGCGGGCTGGATCCGGCGGAGCACCTGGCGATCGGCCGAGCGCTGGCGCCGCTGCGGGACGAGGGTGTGTTCATCGTCGGCAGCGGCATGACGTACCACAACATGCGCGGCTTCGGGAATCCGACGGCGGCGCCGATGTCCGAGGCGTTCGACGCTTGGCTGCGCGAGACCGGTGCGCTGGAAGCGTCGGCGCGCGATGAGCGGCTGAAGAACTGGAGCAAGGCGCCAGCGGCGCGGCTCGTGCACCCGCGCGAGGAGCACCTGCTGCCGATGATGGTGATCGCCGGCGCGGCGGGCGCCGATCGCGGGACCGTGGCCTACAACGGCACGATGATGGGCGTGCGGCTGAGCGCATACCACTTCGGCTAGCCAACCTGCACAAGGCGCTGGCACTTCCGGACGATGTCCGCCAGACTTCGGCCATCCACGCGCGCGCCTGGGGGCGTCCGGAGCTGCCGATGAAGCTTGCCGAATTCCTGCCGCTGACGTTGCTGCTGGCCTGCACGCACCCGCAGCCGCTGCCGACTGTCGCACCGCCGCCGCCGCCGGCGACGACGCCGCAGCTGGACGATCCGTACGCCTGGCTGGAGGACGTGGCGGGCGAGAAGCCGCTGGCGTTCGTCGGCGCGGCCAACGCCAAGTCGCTGGGTGAGCTGCAGGCGCGGCCGGAATACAAGCCGCTGTACGATCGGCTGCTGGCGATGCTGGATTCCAAGGATCGCATCCCGTACGTCAACGATCAGGCGGGACAGCTGTACAATTTCTGGCGCGATGATCAGCACGTCCGCGGCGTGTGGCGGCGCACGACGTGGGCAGACTACCGGCGGCCGCAGCCGCGGTGGGAGACGGTGCTGGACGTCGACCAGCTGGCCAAGGACGAAAACGAAAACTGGGTCTGGGCGTCCAGCAGCTGCCTGCCGCCGGCGTACACGCGCTGCCTGATCCGCCTGTCGCGCGGCGGCGGCGACGCGGCCGTCGTGCGGGAATTCGACACGAAAACAAAGACGTTCGTGGCAGGCGGCTTCAGCTTGCCGGCCGCCAAGAGCGAGGTCCACTGGCGCGACGCCGACCACCTCTTCGTCGCCACGGATTTCGGTCCCGGCTCGATGACGCAGTCCGGCTACCCGCGCATCGTCAAAATCTGGCAGCGCGGCACGCCGTTGGCGGTGGCGATGCCGCTGTTCGAGGCCAAGGAGTCCGACATCGGCGCCAGCGCCTTCAGCAACTTCCGCCCGGGCGCCGAGCGGGCGTTCGTTGAGCGTGAAATCACCTTCTGGACCAATGAGTTGCTGATGATCGCCGGCGACCAGCTGGTGCCCATCGCCAAGCCGGACGACGCGCGCGCCGAGATCGACGACGACCACATTTTCCTGACGCTGCGCTCGCCGTGGACCATTGGCGCCAAGACGTGGCCGGCGGGCGCGCTGCTGGTGGCGGATTTCGTGGCGTACCAGCGCGGCGAACGGCAGTTCGAGCTGCTGTTCGAGCCGACGCCGACGACTTCCCTCGAGCGCTGGTCGCCGACGCAGCACAATGTGCTGCTGACGGTGCTCGACAACGTCAAGTCGCGGGTGTTTGAGCTGACGCCGAGCGCCGCCGGCTGGCAGCGCCACGAGGTCAAGCTGCCGGGCGTGGGGACGGCGGCGGCGACGCCGGTGGACGGTTACCGGTCAGACGAATTCCTCCTGACTTTCACGGACTTCCTGACGCCGACGACCCTGCTGCTGGCCAAGCCAGGCGCCGCCAAGCATGAAGTGCTGAAGCACTTGCCGGCGACTTTTGACGCCAAGGGTCTGAAAGTAAAGCAGTTTTCTGCGACGTCCAAGGACGGCACAGCGGTCCCCTATTTCGTCGTCGCCCGCGACAAGCTGGCGCTCGATGGCCACCACCCGACGTTGCTGTACGGCTACGGCGGCTTTGAAGTGGCTTTGCAGCCTGGCTATTCCGGCGGGCTGGGTCTGGCCTGGCTGGAGCGCGGCGGCGTGTACGTGCTGGCCAACATCCGCGGCGGCGGCGAATTCGGTCCGACGTGGCACCAGGCGGCGGTCAAGGAACACCGACAGCGGGCGTACGACGACTTCGCCGCGGTCGCCGAGGACCTCATCGCCCGCAAGCTCACTTCGCCGGCGCACCTGGCGATTCAGGGCGGCTCCAACGGCGGGCTGCTCGTCGGCGCCGTGGCGGTGCAGCGACCGGAACTGTTCAAGGCGGTCGTGTGCCAGGTGCCGCTGCTGGACATGCGGCGGTACCACACGCTGCTGGCCGGCGCGTCGTGGATGGGCGAGTACGGCGACCCAGACAAGCCCGCCGAGTGGGCGTACATCAGCCAGTATTCGCCGTACCAGAACGTCAAGAAAGACGCGAAATATCCGCGGATTTTCTTCATGACCTCGACCCGCGATGACCGCGTGCACCCGGGCCACGCCCGCAAGATGTACGCCAAGATGCAGGATCAGGGCCACGACGTGCTGTATTTTGAGAACACCGAAGGCGGCCACGGCGGCGCGGCGAACAACCCGCAGGTCGCGCGCATGTCCGCGCTGGTGTACAGCTTTTTGTGGAACGAGCTGCAGTAGCCGCCGCCGTCCGTCACAAATCCACGCCAGCGCCTTGCCGACCGGAGGCCGACGCCTATCTTGACCGGTGCGCGACCCGTCTCGCGCCGGCAAGGGGCTGCAGTGGCGCTCCCACGTTCGCAATGGCTGCTCGTCGCCCTCGAATTCCCGCTCGTCGCTGGCGCGTGTCTGGGCGGCGTGGCGTTGGTGGCTGACCCGACGGGCGCGCTGCTGGGCCTGAGCCCGACGATCCTGCGCATGACGCCGTTTGCGACCTTCTTGCTGCCCGGCATCCTGCTGCTGCTGGGTTTTGGCGCCGTGCCGGTCGCTGTCGCCATCGCTTCGCTGCGCCGCCACCGCTGGGCGGCATGGGGCCACGTCGCGATCGCCGTCGGCCTTGTCGTCTGGATGTTCCTGCAGGTCCTGATGATCGGCTTCGCGTCGGTGCTGCAGGGCGCCTACCTCGTCTACGGCCTCGTGTTGCTGAGCCTCGCGCTCTGGCAGCAACGCCAAGGAGAATCGTCATGAACCGCGCTTATGTGACCCTGTTGTGCAATGGTGACAGGTACTTGCCTGGCGTCGAGGCGCTCGGCGAGTCGCTGAAGGCGACCGGCACGACGGTGCCGCGGGTGGCCATGGTGGCGTCTGACGTCAGCGAGGCGACGCGCGCGCGCCTGCAGGAGCTGGGCTGGCTGATCCGCGACGTCGCGCCGCTGCACAAGCTGGGCGCCAAGCCGCTCTTCCCGCGTTTTGACGACGTTTTTGCCAAGCTGCGCGCCTGGCAGCTGACGGAGTTCGACAAGGTCGTGCTGCTGGACGCCGACACGCTGGTGCTGCAGAACATCGACGAGCTGTTCCTGAGGCCGTATTTTGCCGCCGCGCCGGACTTCCTGATGCCGGACCGCTTCAACAGCGGCGTCATGGTGCTGGACCCATCCGACGAGACGTTCGCCCGCATGGTCCAGTCCATCGACAAAGCGGCGACCTACGACGGCGGCGATCAGGGCTTTCTCAATACGTTTTTTGCCGATTGGTACGCCATGCCCGTCGCCCACCGGCTGCCGGCCGGCTACAACCTGATGCACTTCATCCTGCAGTTCCTGCGCGGCCATCCGGTGCTCAAGCATTCGCTGGAAAAGGAGGCCAAGGTCATCCACTACGCCATCCAGAAGCCGTGGCATACCGCGCCGCAAGTCAGCGGAGCGTCTGAGGATTGGTGGAGCATGTACTTCCGCGCCCACCCGCAGCTGGACGCGCCGTGGCGCCACGAAGTGCACCGGCTGGAAGATGTTTTGTTCGAACGCGTCGTCGATCAGTTCGTCCGCTGACGGATCGCACCCAACGGTGCGCACTCCGAGCGACCAAGGCTCGCCATGTACCGCACCCAAATTTTCCTCGTTCTTTCAGGTCTTTGCCTGACGATGCCGATCGTCGCGGCGCCGCGTCCCGTGCGGACCCCGCTGAACTGCAGCCGCGGCGACGCGGACACAGCGTATTCCGCCGACATCACCATGCCGGAGACGGCGCCGACCGGCGGCACGCTGAGCGTCCGCATCGACAGCCGGTCGTCGGGGCGCATCTCGCACCTCGGCCTAAACTACATTCATGATATGATGACGGAATACCTCCTGCCGGCCGGGCTGCGACTGGTCGAGGGTTCGCCGCGGATCGTCCCGGAGACCGGCACGCCCAACGCGCGCGCGGGCGCCCGGACGTGGCACGACGGCAGCCGGCTGTTCTTCGCCCTGCCCGCGCACATCGCCAATGGCGAAACGTACACGCCGCCGAGCCTCGAATTCACCGCGCGGATCGACGCGCCGGCGGGCAGCCACCTGCCGCTTGAGCTGACGCGGTACGAGCTCGTGGCCAACGCGATCCTCGTCGGCGATGTCCACACGCACTGCGAGCCGGCGCAAAAACCGTTTCGTATCGCGATGGTGCACGTCGCTGACGCCAACCTACCGTGAACGCCGCGGCGGCATCCGCTACTTGCCTTCCGCCGCCATCAGCGTCGCCGTCCGCAGCGCCATCGTCATGATCGCCAGCTGCGGGTTCACGCCCAGGCTCGACGGCATCACGCTGCCACAGCCAACGTACAGCCCCTGCGTGCCCCAGACGCGGCCGTGATCGTCGACGACCGAGCGCTGCGGGTCCACGCCCATCTGACACGTGCCCAGCGGGTGCTGCGACGAGCACTCCAGCTTGCGGCCGTGGACCTGTTCCAGCGGAAAATGCTTCATGGAATCGGGCGTTTGCGCCGGTGCGCCGAACACCGGCAAGAAGATCTCCTTGGCACCGGCAGCAAACCAGATGTCCGCCATCCGCCGCAGCAGCACCGGGATGCGGCCACGATCGCGCGGCGAACTGCGGTAGGTCATGATCGGCTCACGGCCGAAACCGCGGCGGACGCGCCCCGTGGCGTCGTCGTGCAACATGCCGCCGAAGATGCCGAGGTGGTCGATTTGCTCGCACAACTTTGCGTGATTGTTGCCAAAACCCGGCATCGTCGCCGCCAGCACGCCGTTGGGCACAAAGACCGAGTTGAAGAGCATGCCCTCGTCGCGCTCGTAGCGATCGCCGTACGCCGACTGCATCGCGCCTTCCCAGCCGCGGACCGGCGTGTCGAAGCGGCCGATGACGCGAAAGCTCGGATGCAGCGACAGGTGCCTGCCCAGCACCGGAAAATCCAAGCCGCTCTTCCACAAAATCAGCGGGTTGAACATCGCGCCGGCGGCGAGCACGACGCGCTTGGCGCGGACGCTGAACGCGCGGGCGGGGCGCTGGCTGTCAAAATCGAGGATGCGGCCGCTGACGCCGGTGGCGCGGGTGCCGGCGAACTCGACCTTGCCGACTAGGCAGCCGGTGTAAAGGCGGGCGCCGGCGGCGACGGCGCGCGGCAAATAGGCAATGTCGACGCTGAGTTTGGCCTTGTGGGCGCAGCCAAAGTTGCAGCGCCCGCAGCCGTTGCAGCCGCGGGTGTTGCGGCGCATCGGCTTGAGCTCGGCGCCCAGCTTGGCGTAGCCCTCGCCGAACAGCTGCGTGCCGCGCGAGCGCATGTCGACCGGCACTTCCTCGACGTGGACGTCCTGCTCCACCTGGTCAAACCACGGCGCCATTTTTTCGGGGGTCAGCTCGCTCAGGCCGGCGTGCACCCAGCCGTCCAGGACGTGTTCGGGGATGCGAAAGCAGACCCCGCCGGTCAAGGTCGATGAGCCGCCGAGGCACCGACCAGCCGTGACGTTGATGCTGGGCGAGTCGCCGAGCCCAATCGCCAGCGTCACCGCGCCATCGCGCCAGGTGTGGCGGACGGACTCGGTCGGCCGCAGCTCGCCGGTGTACGGCACGTGCGGGCCTTCCTCCAGCACAACGACGTCATAGCCAGCTTCCGCCAGCGTTGTGGCAATGACCGCGCCGCCCGCGCCGGAACCAACGACGACGACGTCGCAGTCCAACTTCAGCTCGCCGTCCAGGCGACTGGCCGATTGCAGCGATCCGGCCATCACGGCTCCCGCAGGCAAGACGTCTCCGTCCGCGTTTCACGTTGCGTATCCGGGTGTTCGAACCAGATCATGCACAGCATCGCCTTGACCGCCAGCGCCGCCGGTCCCAGCGGCGACAGCTCCATCCGCTCCAGCGCAAGCACGCGCTTGCCCACCGGCAGCCAGCCCAGCGGCAGCGGCGTGAACACGAAAAGCGGCGCCAGCCACGTCAGCGCCCACAGCGACGCGCGCAGGATCAGCTGGGCGCGTCCGGTCGCGCGCGCCATGAAATCAAGGAGATCCGCCGCCAGCCAGTCCAGCCGCGCCGGGTCCGCCGGCTTGTCGTCGGCGTGGAACAGCGCCTCGGCCACCGCGCGCGCCGCCCGCTGCACGCGCGCGGGCGGCAGCGTCAGCTTGCGGTGGCGCGCGTCGTCGGCCAGCGACGGCGGCGGCAGCAGCCTCAGGTGCTCACGGCCAGGCGGGCCAAGGTTTGACAGGTGCACGGGCGTTGGCATCGGCGCTCGATCGCTGCGCGGCGGCAGCTATTTGGCGAGGTTCAGCAGCTCACCGAGATCCGGCATCAGCAGCAACTCTACGCGGCGATTGCGCTTTTTGCCCTCGTCGGTGTCATTGGTCGCGACCGGCATGTGCGGGCCATAACCGCCGGCGCTCAGCGTCTTCGCCGGCACGCCGTCGGCCACGAGCGTCTCGACGACCGACACCGCGCGCGCCACCGACAGCCGCCAGTTCAGCGCGTCGGCGCCAGTCGTGTCGGTGTGGCCCGCGACCTGAAAGCGGCGATCGGAAAGGCTCGCCAGCGCCGCGGCCAGCTCCGCCAGCACGGGCTTGGCCTCGGGCTTCAGGTCGCTCTTGCCGGTGTCAAACAAGATGTCGCTCTGCAGCTCGATGATCAAAAAGCCGCGCGCGACGTTGACTTTCAGCTTGCCGGAATCGACGAGCTTCTGCAGTTTTTGCCGCACCGTCGCGATGTTGCTCTCGATGCGCGCCAGCCGGTCCTGGACGATCTTCAGGTCCGCGCCCTGGCGGTCGCCGTCGGCCTTCAGCCGCGCGTTTTCCTTGGCCAGCGCGTCACGCGCCGCGGTCAGCTCCAGCTTGGCTTTTTTCAGCCCGTCGGCGTCGATCTGGCACGTCGCCAGATCGCGGGCGCAGTTGCCGCCGATCTTCGACATCTTTTCCAGCTTCTGGTCGCAGGTCTTGAACGAATCCTGCGCCGCCATCTTCTCGCGGATGCAGGTCGCCAGCTCGTCGTTCTTGGCCTTGTAGCGCGCTTCAGACGCCTGCAACTGGTCATTCAGGCTGGACTTTTGCGCCTCCAGCTGATCCTGCTGGCCGCGCATCGCCGTCAGGTCCTTGTCATACGCCTCGCGCGACACGGCGATGCCGCAGCCCGTCGTCAGCGCGCCCGACGCCGCCAGCACCGCCACAATCTTCACTTGTTTTGCCCACATGCCTAACTCCTTGTCCCAGCGTCACAGCTGGCGCGACCGCACCAGCGACAACAACACGATGACCAATGCCACAAGTCCCTGCGCCGCGCACGCCACCGCGTACCACACCATCGGTGCGCGCCAGCTCGCCGCCGCCAGCGCCTGCGGCAGCGCGACGGTAAACAGCACCCACGCCGTGATGCCGTACGCCGTCAGCAGCGTCCGGTTGACGCTGCGCTCCAGCCGCTTGGACCGCTCGTCCGCCTCCGGATCGCGCACATTCAGCGTCAATTCACCGGCTTTGATGCGCCGCAGCACGCCGCGGATCTCGCCCGGCAGCACGCGCAGTAGCCCGGCGTAGTCGTGCAGGACGCGGTACAGCTTGCGCGTGTGCATCTTGGGGTCGAGCATCCGCCGCGCGTACAGCTCCACGAGATGCGGCCGCAGCTCTTCCAACGGGTTGAATGCCGGGTAGATTTCCTGGGCGATGCCCTCGACCGTCGAGATCGACTTGCCAATCAGAATCAGCTCCACCGGCAGGCGCACGTGGTAGCGCACGACGGCTTCGAACACCTCGGCGATGAACACGCCGATGTCGAGCTGCGCCAGCGTCCGCCCGTTGTAACGCGCCATGATCTCAGCGATCTCGCCCTGCATCGCGCGGACATTGACGGTGTCATCGACAAGGCCAAGGTCGATGAACTGGGTCACAAGCATCTCGGTGTCGGATAGCAGCAACGCCACGAGAAAGCTCAGCAAATCATCGAGAGTGTCGCGATCGACAGCGCCCATCATGCCAAAATCGATGAGCGCGATGCGGCCGTCGGGCAGGATGAAAAAATTGCCGGGGTGCGGGTCGGCGTGGAAGAAGCCGTGCTCGAAGATGGAGCGGAGGATGATCTCGGTGCCGGCCTTGGCGATCGCCTGCCCCGAGACGCCGTGCTCGGTCAACTTCTCGAGATTGTTGACCTTGAAGCCGTCGATGAACTCCATCGTCAGCACGCGGCGGGTCGACAGGTCCGGGTACGTGAACGGCAGGTGCAGCCGCGGCTCATCGGCGAAATTGCGGCGAAAACGCTCGATGTTGTCCAGCTCGCCGGTGAAGTCGGTCTCACGCCGCAGCCCGCGGGCAAATTGCTCGATGGCGTCCACTGGCCGAAACGACGCCGCCTCCGGCACGCGCTCTTCGAGCACCCGCGCCATCATCGCCAGCAGGTCCAGGTCCGTGCGGATCGCCGCGTCCAGCCCCGGGCGCTGCACCTTGACCACCACCGCCTGGCCATCCAGCAGCGTCGCGCGGTGCACCTGGCCGATGGACGCCGCGGCGATCGGCTTCTCATCAAAGCGGCTGTACAGCTCGGTCAGCGGCTTGCCCAGCTCGCCCTCGACGATCAGCTTCACGTCGGCAAAATCGAACGGCGCGACGTTGTCCTGCAGCTTGCGCAGCTCGAAGATCAGCGACATCGGAATCAAATCCGGCCGCGTCGCCGCCACCTGCCCCAGCTTCACGAACGTCGGACCGAGCTCTTCGCAGCAATGCCGGACGCGAATCTCCCACGTCAGCTCTTCCAACGCCGCGTCGTCGGCGTCAGCCAGCGCCAGGCCGCGCGTCGCCGGGCTCGCGTACTTGTCCAGGCCGGAGCGCACGAGCCAGTGGCCAAAGCCGTGGCGCGCCATGACCGCCAGCACCTGCCGCAACCGCGCGAGATTACGGGCATATTGCGGCAACTTCAGCAGCTGGGCGATCGCGCTCATGCGTCTCCGTCCGCGTTGCCGACCGGCGCCAGACCGGTGCGCTTGGCCGTCGCCTCCGCCGCGGCTTTGTAGACCTCCGCGCGCGCCGCTTCGGTCGCCTTGTGCGCGGCGTCCGCTGCCACGCGGCCAACGCCCGCGACGGCATCGCGCACTTCTGGCCAGCGCGTCACGAGCTCACGCAGCGCCACGGTCACGACGTCGGTGTACGGCGCGCCCTCTGCCTCGGCTTTTTGCAGGTTCGCCGTCAGCTCCGCGCGCAGCTTGGCCAGCTGTTCGGGCTTCAACGCGCCGGCGCGCTCAATTGGCGCAAACACCAAATCGACCTTGCCAGCCAGCAATTGCTTGGCTACCAACCCTGCCAGACCGCGTTCCAGCGCCTGCCGCCACATCCGCCGCCTCCCGCGTCACAAGGAGCAGCGCTTGATGCGCCACAGGTTGTTGTTGTTGGGGTCGGTGTAAACCGAGCACGGCGTCGGCATCTCGCGCTGGCGGTTGGCGACAAAGTAGTCGTAGCCGACCTCGCCCTGCATTTCGCGAAAGTCCACCAAATCAAAGCACTTGGACGCATCCAGGTACAAGTTCGTCTGCCGCCGCATCCGCGCCCAGCTGCCTTCCCGCCACGCCCGCAGCGCCGCGGGCGAGCGCTCGCTCGAGTGCAACATCTTTTGGAACTGCGCCCAGCCGTGCTCTTCATCCGGATCGGCGGCGGCGGTCAGCGCCTGGGCGATCACCCATTCCGCGGTCTCCTCTTCAGGCGCGCAGACGTGAACGCCGAAGATGCGCATCCGCGTCTTGTCGAAGGTGTCGCAGCCGCCGAGCGCGCCGATGGTCAAAAAACTGAGGCAGCAGGCCAAGATGCCGGGCATGCGCATGAACGGTCTCTCTGGGCGGCGCTACGCCGCGAAGCAGGTTTGGCTGGCGATTCCTCGCCTTCGGCCCAGAGTAGCCCCGACGCAAGGGCGTGTCGACTTCTGCGGCAACATTGCAGGTATGCGGCGTAAGCCCTACACTCTTGCGCCCGCACGTCTGCGGATTTGGGAATCACATGACCCTTCACCGCAAAACCGCCGCCGATGCGCGTCCGTCCGTCGGCCGCGACTGCGACGCTTGGTGTTCGCGCTGTAACATGGCGCTCGAACACACGATTATCGCCATGGTTGGTTTGGAAATCGTGCGCGTCAAGTGCAACACCTGCAACTCCGAGCACAAGTACAAGTCCGCTCGCGAAGCCGCGCTCGGCGCCGAACGCACGCCGACGACCAAGGCGAAGTCCAAGGCTGCGACCGCTGCCAGCGCCCCCCGTCCGCGCTCCGCCGTCAGCGCGCCGCCGCCGAGCAACGCCAGCCGCCTGCTGTGGACCCGCTCCATGGGCGACCGCGACCGCGCCAAGGCCTTGGCCTACACGCCCGCGCTCGTCGCCTCGCCCGGCAGCCTGATCGATCACAAACAGTTCGGCTACGGCATCGTCGACGCCGTGATCGACGGCAAGTCCCGCGTGCTGTTCGAGGACGGCTACAAAGTGCTCGTGACCGGGCGCTGAAGCGTTGGCCGCTGCGGGTGAAATCTGGTACCGTTGAGGCGGTTCCGCACGCGGTGGCAAGTGACTGAACTCGAACTCCGAAACCTGTTCTCGTTCATCATGGGCATCGCCGTGCTCGCCGGCGGCGCTTGGGCCATCCGCAAGTGGGTGTTTGCCAAGAAGCCGACGGCGCCGCTGCCGACCGAGAATTCAGCGCTCAATCCGATCGCTGAAGCGCTGCGTGCCGGCAATTTCCTCAAAGCCGCGCGGCTGGCGCAGGACGCCGGTGACTGGCGCAGCGCGGCGGACCACTTCGTGCTGGCACAACGGCCGCTCGATGCCGCGCGGGCGCTGCGCAAGGGCGAGGCGTGGGAAGAGGCCGCCGAGCTGTTCGTCAAGGCGCATGATTTCTCAGCCGCGTCGCAGTGTTACCTCAAAGCCGGCCTGAAGTCGGAGGCGCTGCGCGCCCTGGAGCAGACCGACGACCTGCTCCAGGCAGCGGAGCTGGCCGACCAGATCGGCGACATCCGCCGGGCGGCGCAGATTTACCAGCGGCTGGGCAAGGTGGCCGAAGCGGCGGACCGTTACCAACGCGCGGGCGATGGCCTGAAGGCGGCGTCCGTGCGCGCGGAACAGGCCGAACGCACGGAGCAATGGCGCGACGCGGCGGCGGCGTGGGTGCAGGCGCAGCAGTGGGAGCGCGCGCTCAGCTGTCTGGACCGCCTGGGCGACGATCGCAGCGCGGCGCAGCTGTTGCAGCGCCTCGGCAAGTTGGAACCCGCGGCGGAGCGCTACCTGAAGGCCAACGCTTTTGGCGAGGCGGCGGCGCTGTACGAACAAGCTGGGCTGTTTCGCAAGGCCGCCATGGCGCACCAAAAGGCCGGCGATACCGAGCGGGCGATCCGCTGCCTGACGCTGGAGGGCGACAAGCTCGCGGTCATCAAGCTGCGGCAGGCGCTCGGCCAAGCGGACGAGGCGCTGCGCGTGGCGCAGGCGGTGAGTCCGACCGACAACGCGTACGTGGAGGCACAGCAGATCGCCGCGGTCATCCACATCAACCGCGGCGAGACGGCGGCGGCGGCGCGGGGGCTGCTTGTGCTGCTGGACGCGCCGCTGGCGCCGGCGGTCAAGCTGGCGACTGGTCGCCGCGCGGCGGAGCTGTTCGTGGAGCTGGGCGACGCCGTGCACGGCCGGGCGGTGCTGGACAAGCTGGCGGACGTCGTGCAGCGCGGCTCCGAGCACGAGCGGTGGGTGCTGACCGTGCAAAAGCAGCTGGGCGAGCTGCCGGTGCAGGTCGCGCGCGATGTGACCCCGCCGGTGCCGCACGTCGCCTCGGCGACCCCGACGATGCCGATGAACGTCGCCAACGCGGAGAGCACTGAAAGCTTTGAAGCTTCGGCGGTCGGCGAGGCGACGGCGATCTACCCCGGCGGCAAGGGTGAAATCCGTCGCGTGTCGAGCAACGAAGTGCCGCTCATCAACGAGGGCTGGCCGATCGGCGTGCCCGAGGCGCTTTCCGACCGCTACGGCGACCTGGAGCGGCTCGGTCAAGGCGGCAACGGCGTCGTGTTCCGTGCGACGGACAAGCTGCTCGGCCGGCAAGTCGTGCTCAAGTTCATGATCCAGGGCTCGATGCCGTCTGAGACAGCGCGCAAGTATTTTCTGCGCGAGGTCAAGCTGTCGGCGAGCCTGAACCACCCGAATATTGTGCACATTTACGACATGGGCAACACCGAGGACGTGCTGTGGTACGCGATGGAGTTCATCGACGGCGTGCCACTGACAGCGCATTTGGCGCTCGGCCAGCCGATCCGCGACATCGTGTTCTTGATGAGCGTCGTCGACCAGCTGTGCGCGGCGCTGGACCACGCGCACGCGCAAGGGCTCGTGCACCGCGACATCAAGCCGGACAACGTGCTGGTGGCCAACGACGGCACCGTCAAGCTGCTGGATTTTGGCCTGGCGCGGGCGATGGATGAAGGTTTTGGCGAGCATTCCGTGCTGGCGGGGACGCCGTATTACATGGCGCCGGAGCAGCTGGACGGTTCGCACGTGGACCATCGCGCCGACATCTACGCGCTGGGCGTCGTGCTTTTCCGCATGTTTACCGGGCATTTGCCGTTTTCCGACGGCAACGTGTTTGTCGCCCATGCCGTCGAGCCGGTGCCGGATCC
>CAIPXZ010000710.1 GCA_903869075.1 uncultured Myxococcales bacterium
CCGACGAGCAGCGCGACGAATTGGCCCTTGTCGTTGACAAGCAATTTGTAGGCGATCTTGAGAATCCCGAACACGTTGGCCTTCCGGATGCCCGTCGAGCGGAGCACGCCGGCGCGGCGGTCGGAACCCGAGGCGCACTTGCGAGGGCGCCGACACCTGCCGACGATGGACCGGCGTGCTATGCGCCGCGCCACATCCCCAGCAAAGTAGCATGGCGTCCAGCAGCGGCGGCGCCGATGGTCACGGGCGCGTCACGGCAACGCGGTCGCTCACAAACGCCAGCGCCGCCGCAGTGAAGGCAGCGGGCTGTTCCAGCTGCGGAAAATGCCCCGCGTCGGCGATCGCCACGAACTGCGCGCCCTGCAGCTTGGTCGCCAGCGTGCAACCCGTCGCGACGCGCGTCCCTGGCAGCCGATCAGCCTCGCCCCACAGCACAAGCACCGGCGCGTGCGGCGGCGGTGCGCCATCGCCGTGCAGCAGGCAGTCGACAAACGCCTCCAGCTGCGGCGCGTCGGTCAGGCTCGCGTGCAGCTCCGCCGGCGCGCGCGCCGGATTGGCAAACGCCCGCTGCAGCAGCGCTGGACGGAACGACACGCGCTGCACCATCGCCCGCAGCAGCGCCCGCCCCGGGCGACGCTGCCCCAGCCAGAGCAGCAGCGACGGCGTCTGCGCGACGGCGAAGCCATCGACGAGCACCAGCCCGGCGACGCGCTGCGGCGAGCGACCTGCCAAACTCCAAGCCAGCGATGCGCCAAAGGAATTGCCGATGCAGACAACCTTGTCGACCGCCAGCGTATCCAGCAGCGCCTCGAGCCACGCGACGTAACCGGCGAAATTGCCGCGCCCCGGCTGCGTCACGTCGCCCAAGCCAGGCAGGTCCGGGGCGAGAATGCGGCAGCGCGCGCCGAGCAGGTCCCAGACGCGCGACCAGTGCATCGCCGCGCCGCCCCAGCCGCCGTGCAGAAGCAGCAGCACCTGCGGCCCCGCGCCGCCGACGAACACCCGCGCCGGCTGGCCCAGCACCATCAGGGTCTGCAGCTGCACCGGCTGGTTCGTGGATTTTGGCATGGGCGTCTCGCCACGCGGGGTCAGCCGCTCACTGGCAAGCAAAGCACGGCAGGCGGCCGACGCAAGGCGCGCCTCCGCCCCGCGGGAGCGCCGCTCAGGGCACTTTTGCCAGCTCGACGCGGCGATTGCGCGCGCGCCCTTCCAGGGTTGCATTGTCCGCCACCGGCACCGTCTGGCCCAACCCGCGCGTCGTCAGCCGCGCCGCCGCCACGCCGTGCGCCACAAGCCACGCCAGCACGCTCTGCGCCCGCGCCGCTGACAGCTGCAGGTTGTGCGCCGCGGTCCCGGAGCTGTCCGTATGCCCCTGAATCTCCAGCTTCAGCGCCGCGTCGGCCTGGAGCAACTCCAGCACATGGTGCAGCGCCGCGTCCGACGCCGGCTGCAGCGTCGCCTCGTCGCTGGCAAAATAGATGCCGTAAATCGCGACATGCCCGTCCTTGGTCAGCTGTTCCGCCAGCTGTTTCGCAGCGTTGCGCGCGCCGACGTCGCCCACGAGCACATCCCCATCGTGGATCGCCACGTAGACGTCCCGGCCATTTTGCGCGTAATGCGCGATCACCTGCGCGTCACTGCCCGCCTGCGCGCGGACGATTGTCCAGCCCGCCGCCTGCAGGCCGTCGCGGTACAGCGTCATCCGCTCAAACGGCGAGAGCGTCGGCGGCAGCGCATAGCGTTTCTCAGCCAGCGGCGGGGCGATCAGCACTTCGGGCTGCGCCCCGGGCGCCGTCGCGTTCAGCGTCGCCGGGCTTTGGCCTGAGCGCAGCAGCGTCGCCCCCGGATAGTGGCCCAAGAACGGAAAATCCTCGCCGTCACCAATGGTTTCACCGTTCGCCCCCGGGGGAGACAAGGTCAGCGTGTGCGGCGGCGGCCCGGCGCGAACGAGCACAACGCGGCAGTCGCCCGAGCTCGCCGCGCTCTTCCACCACAGCGTCGCGCCGGCGACGACCTTGCGCGCCACAAGCGTCCCGCTCGGCGTCAACAGCTCCCAGCCGTCGCGCGCCAGCGCCGCCCGCACCGCACCGTCCACCGCCTCCACCGTCGGCCGCGGCGGCTGCAGCGCCACGCGCAGGCGCACGGTCGCGCCCGCGGGCGAAGCGTGCACCGACTGACCGGCGTCAAAGTAGAACAGCGGCTCGGTGTCGTAGTCGCTGGCCACCTGCGAACGCGCGTCCACTACCGCATCCGGCACCAGGCCCACTACGGCTTGGAGCACCGCCACAAGCGCCACAAGATTCGCTGCCATCGCCGCCATCGCGCCCTCCTGGTTCAGCCGGAGCTTAGCGCGCCACCCCCGCGCCGCCAATTGCCGCCGCCGTCGCGGTTCCGCTAGACTGCCCGCCGCGGCGACTTTCCGCCTGCCGAGCCCTGCCATGCCCGCCTACAGCGTCTTCATCCACTCGTCCGGCACCAGCCCCGCGCTCTGGACGCACGTCCCGGCGACGGTCACCGCCGGCACGACGCCGTGGTTTCCGCCCAACCTCGGCTACGCGCCGCTGGCGCCGGTGCCGCGCGGGCTGCACCTGACGGCCGATGACGACGCCCGCCACCTCGCGCACCTGCTGCCGGCCGACGCGACGTCGGTGCGGATTTTTGGCCACTCGTACGGCGGGCTGGTCGCGCTCAAGCTCGCGCGGCTGCTGACGATTCCGGTCGAGTCGCTGTTCCTGCTGGAGCCGGTGCTGTTTGGCGCGCTGACGCAAGTGCTGGCGCGCCATCCCGAAGCAGCGGCGGAGGTCGCGTCGTTCGCGGATCAGACCTGGTTCCTGAACGACGAGGCGCTGGGCGGCACGGCACAGTGGCTTGAAATGTTCGTGGATTACTGGAACCGCCCGGGCAGCTGGGCGCGCATGCCGGCGGCGATGCAGGCGGCGCAGCTGGCGCTGGGCTGGAAGATTTACCAGGAAGTACGCTCGGTTTTCTACGATCCGGCGCCGTTTGCGCATTGGGCGACGACTGTGCCGCTGACCGTGGCGTACGGCGAGAAGACGACGCTGGCGGCGCGCGCGATGGCGCTGGAGCTGCTGGCGGTGAACCCGCACGCGCGGGCGCTGGTGCTGCCGGGCGTGGGCCACATGGCGATCGCCGTCAAGCCGCAGGTCGTGTTCGCGGCGATGGAAGCGGCGCTATAGCGTGCCAAACCGCTCGCTCGCCTCGCGTTCCAGCGCCTCGCGGTGGCGCGGATGGGCGATGTCGATGAGCGCCCGCGCCCGCTGCCGCAGGTTGCGACCGTAGAGGTTGGTGGCACCGTATTCCGTAACAATCCAGTGCACATGCGCCCGGGTCGTCACCACGCCGGCGCCGGGCTTGAGCATGCCGACGATGCGCGACTCGCCTTTGCTCGTGACCGACGGCAGCGCGATGATCGGCTTGCCGCCTTCGGACAAGCTGGCGCCGCGGATGAAGTCCATCTGCCCGCCGACGCCGGAGAACTGCCGCGTGCCGATGGTGTCGGCGCAGACCTGGCCGGTCAGATCGACCTCGATGGCGCTGTTGATGGCGGCGACACGCGGGTTGCGGCGGATGACCTCGACGTCGTTGACGTACGCGATGTCGAGCATGGCGACAAGCGGGTTGTCGTCGACGAAGTCGTAGAGCTTCTGCGTGCCCATCGCGAAACCTGCAACGATTTTGCCTGGATGCACGCGCTTACACTCGCCGGTGACGGCGCCGCGCTCGACGAGATCGACAAGGCCGTCCGAGAACATCTCCGTGTGGACGCCCAGCCGCCGATGATCGCCGAGCGAGGCCAGCACCGCGTCGGGGATCGCGCCGATGCCCATCTGCAGCGTCGAGCCATCCTCAATCAAATGCGCCACATGGCGGCCAATCGCCTTTTCCACCGGCCCGAGCACGCCCGGCGGAATCTGCGGCAGCTGCTCGTCGACCTCGACAGCCGCGTGGATCCGCGAGACGTGCAGCAGGCCGTCGCCGTGCGTGCGCGGCATCCGCGGGTTGATCTGGGCGATGACGTGCGTGGCGTGCTGCACCGCGGCGAGCACGACGTCGACCGAGACGCCGAGCGAGCACCAGCCATGGCGGTCCGGCGGCGAGACGTGAATCAGCGCGACGTCCAACGGCAGGACTTCCTTGCGAAACAGGTTCGGCACCTCGGACAGGAACACCGGCAGGTAATCGGCGCGGCCATCATTGACCGCCTCGCGCAGCAGCCCGCCGACGAACAGCGCGTTGACGCGAAAGCTCGCTTCCAGTCCCTTGGCGGCGTACGGCGCGCGGCCCTCCGTGTGCAGCTGGACGATTTCAACGCCGCGCAGCTCCGGCGCCCGCGCCGTCAGCGCATCGACGAGCGCCAGCGGCGTCGCGCAAGCGCCCTGGACGAAGATCCGCTGGTGCGATTGGACGACTTTGAGGGCTTCCGCGGCGGTCACAGTGTGCATGGTTTCTCCGTGTCTCCCGGCGCCTGAATGCATCGACTGGACAGAATGCGCAAGCCCTTTAGACTCCGCCATGGCGGACTTTGGAGGCCTTGGATGGCGAAGCACAGTGGCGTTTCTGGTAGCGGCAACACGGTAACCCGGCAGATTGGCTTGTCGCTCGGCGCCGACATCTGCTGGGCGGCGGCGTATGAGGACATCGTGCGGCGGCTGGATCTGGCGATCCCGCATGGCAACGATGAACTTCGCTTTGAAGTTTCGCGGGTTACCATCGAACCGTTCGATCTGAAGCAGCCGGTCAAGTACGACGTGGTGATTGATCGCCTGACGCACTGGATGCACACGAGCCGCGAGTGGATCAAGAAAGCCGTGGTCATGGACGGACTGTATGTGCTGAATAATCCATGGTCTTTGCAGTCCATGGAGAAGCACACGACCTACGCGGCGATGATGCGGCTGGGCCTGCCGGTGCCGGACACATGGATGATTCCGCCCAAGCAGTATTCGCCCGATCTGACGGACGCGCCGGTGACGCTGAGCCGGTACGCGCGGCTTTTTGACCTCGGCAAGGTCGGCGAGCAGGTCGGCTATCCCATGTTCATGAAGCCGTACGACGGCGGCGCGTGGGTGGGCGTGTCGCGCATCGACGACGAGGCGGCGCTGCGGGCGGCGTACGACAAGTCCGGCCAGCGCGTGATGCACCTGCAAAAGGCCGTGTCGCCGTTTGACCTGTTCGTGCGCGCCATCGGCATCGGTCCGCAGGTCCACCTGGCCAAGTACAACCCGGACGCGCCGCTGCACGCCCGCTACGAGGTCGCGTTCAACTTCGTCGACAGCGAAGAATACCAGCTGTTGCAGGACATGTGCCTGACAATCAACGCGTTTTTTGGCTGGGAATTCAACTCCTGCGAGTCGCTGCGCAAAGATGGCGTGTTCTATCCCATCGACTTTGCCAACGCTTGTCCGGACTTCCAGGTCACGTCCCTGCATTACCACTTTCCGTTCATGGTCAAGAACATGCTGCGGTGGTCGATTTTCTGCGCGGCGACAAAGCGGCCGATGCGCCAGAACTTGGATTGGCAGCCGTTTTTTGACGTCGCCAAGCGGGACTTGCCCTACCGCGAGCGCCTGCGCGCGTACGCCGCGATCGCCCACGAGCGGATGGAAACCGAGCGGTTTCAAGACTTTTGCCAGACGCACTTGGCGCATCTGGATCAGGTTGTCCTCGATTATTTCGGCACGCCGCGCGCCAAAGAAGTCGTGCAGCAAAAGGTCGCGGCGCTGTTTCCGGCGCACGAAGTCGAGCGCTTTACCGAGCATTTTTACGGACTTGTGCAGTTCTGGCGCAAGACTGAGACCGAGCGGCTGGCGGCGCGGGGCGGCGTGGCAGATGCGCGGCGGCAGGAAACCACCAAGATCAAACTCGTTCGCAACCCCTGAAGCGCCAAGGAATCCCGATGAAGATCAACGCCCGGTGGTACTCGCAGCGGCTGCGCCAGGACATGGAAGTCGTGCGGTGGGGAGGGACGGGGCAGCCCGTGCTGCTGTTCCCGACTGCCGGCGGCGATGCCGAGGAATCCGAGCGCTTTCTGATGCTCAAGGTGCTGGACCCGCTGCTCGCCGCCGGGCGCATCAAAGTCTACGCCTGCGACAGCGTCGGTGGCCGGGCGCTCATCGACAGCAAGCGACCACCGGCGCAGAAGGCCGCGATTCAGCGCCAGTTTTTGCAGTTTATCCGCCATGAATTGGTGCCTGCCATCTACGCCGACTGCGGCGGCGCGCCCTTGCCGATCTGGGCAGCGGGCGCGTCGATCGGCGCCTACAATTCCGTCGCCGCGGTCACGTCTTTTCCCGACGTCTTCACCCGCGCCATCGCCATGAGCGGCACCTACGACCTCAAGCGCTTCATGGACGGCTTCCACAACGACGATGTCCACGCGATCTCGCCACTTTTGTACCTGAAATACCTCGACCTGAACGGCGAGCACTTGGCGCAATTGCGCAAGAATTTCATCCTGCTGCCAACCGGTGAGGGCAAGTGGGAGGATCCGGCGGAATCGTGGAAAGTCGCCAACTTGCTGGGCAAGCTCGGCGTGCCGAACCGCGTCGATTTGTGGGGCAAATCCTACGATCACGACTGGGTGACCTGGCGCGAGATGCTGCCGAAATACCTCGATGAATGGACCAAGGAGTGAGCGATGCACGTGGTTTTCGTGGCACCGTTTTTCATGGACACCACGATGCGCTTTATCCGCGCCGTGGCCGAGCTACCGGGTGTGCAGACGAGCCTCGTGACGCAGGAGCCAAAAGATAAGGTTCCCGCGGACTTGCGGCAGTCGCTCGCCGGCTACGCGCAGGTTGACGACGCGCTGTCGCCCAGCCACATCCGCCAGGGCGTCGAGCTGCTGACGCAGAAGCTGGGCAAGCCGCACCGGCTGCTGGGTACGCTGGAGCACATCCAGGTGCAGCTGGCAGAAGTGCGTGACGCCTTGAATATTGCGGGGTTAAAGGCCGAGCACGCCCACAACTTCCGCGACAAGGCGCGGATGAAAGACGCCCTGCGCGCGGGCGGGCTGCCGTGCGCGCGCCACCGCGAGATCCTGCAACCGCAGGATGCCCGCGATTTTGTTACGCAAATTGGCTACCCGATCGTCATCAAGCCGCGTGAAGGCGTCGGCGCGGCGGTGACGTTTCGCGTCGATAGCGACACGGAGCTGGAGGAAGCGCTGGCGGCGATCCGCCCGACGCCGGCGCGCGCTGCGGTCGCCGAGGAATTCATCACCGGCGACGAACACTCGTTCGAGGTCGTGTCCGTCGGCGGCAAGCCCGTGTGGCACTCGCTGACGCGCTATGACCCGCCACCTCTCGACGTGCTGCGCAACCCATGGATTCAGTGGACGGTTTTGCTGCCGCGTGAGATCGACGGCCCCCAGTGGGACGCCGTCCGCGAGGTCGGCTTTCGCGCGCTGAAAGTGCTGGGCATGGCCACCGGCATCAGCCACATGGAGTGGTTTCGCCGCAAGGACGGCACCGTCGCCATCAGCGAAATCGCCGCGCGGCCGCCGGGTGCGCAGATCATGACGCTCAACTCGTTCGCCCACGACACGGACATGTACAAGGCCTGGGCGCAGTTGGTTGTGTTCGAGAAATTCACGCCACTGGAGCGCAAATTCGCCGCTGGCGCCGCGTTTTTCCGCGGTCAGGGCGAGGGCCGCGTCAAGCGCATCCACGGCATGGAGCGCGCGCAAAAGGACCTCGGCCACCTTGTCGTCGAGGCGCGGTTGCCGCAGATCGGCCAGCCGCAAGCCACGAGCTACGAAGGCGAAGGCTACGCGGTGCTGCGCCATCCGGAGACCCGCGTCGTCGAGAATGCGCTGCGCCACCTTGTGTCGACGGTGCGCGTGGAGCTGGGCTGACCGCCGCTGATTTTGCCGATTGCGCCGCTTCGCGCCAGCCCGTAGCATCAGACGCTGGACACCCCCACACGCGGCGGCGGAGGCAACGTGATGAATCGGTTTGGTTTTGATGGCAAACTGGGGCCGGCGCTGGCGCTCTGGCTTTTGACGGCGTGCGGGACGGCAGCGACACCGACACCGGCAGCGACGACGGACGATGCTGCGGACGCCGCGCTCAGCCTCGACATCGGCGCCGGCGCAACCGACGCTGCCGCAGACACCGCGCCAGACGGAGCGGCCGAACCCGACGTCGCTGCGAAACCCGACGCAGCGGCGGACGTCGCTGCTACGCCGGACGTGCCGCCCGCCAAGGACGTCGCAGCCGATACCGCGCCGGACGCGGCAACCACTCCGGACGTGCCCGATGCCGCTGCCGAGGTCGCCGATGCGGTTGTCGACGCCAACCCGCCGGACGTCGCCAGCGCCGATGTCCCTGCCGTCGATGCAGCCGGCGACACGACCGACGCCACGAGCGGGCCGACGGTCGCCGGCTGCGCGAGCGGGCTGATTTGGCAGAACGGCAAGTGCGGCACCAGCACCGCCGCGCTCCACGCCGGCGACGCGGAAACGGTGACCGGCAGCACCGTCACGCTCTACCTCACGCCGCCCGGCAACTTGCTCGTCAACGGCGGCGCCGAGACCGGCGACTTGAGCGGCTGGACCGTCACCAACGGCGGCGACCCGTGGCAGGTCGGCAGCGGCAGCGCCGCGGCGTTTGGCGGCCGCTACTTTCGCGGCTCGTACGCGTGGGGCTACCTCGCGCAGACCGTCGACCTGCTGGCCGCCGGCGTCAACGCCGCCGACCTCGATGCCGGCATTCCATTACATTTCAGCCTATTCGGCATCGGCTGGGGCTTCACGTCCAGCGCTGGCAAGCTGGACACCATCCGCCTCGACGTCGCGTTCCAGGACGCAACCGGCACGCAGCTGGGCACCTGGTCGAGCGGCGACATCACGCTGGCCGTCGGCGCCTGGGGCGTCGGCGCCGTCGACACGACGACCTACCCGGTCGGCACGCGCAAGGCGGTCGTCACGCTCGGCAGCATCGACGGCGAATACTGGGCCGGCAACTACGGACCGACGGTCGACGGCGGCAACCTCAGCGTCGGCGCGCTGGACATCCGCATCAGCAACGGCGACGGCGTGTGGAGCGCGTGGCAGCCGTTCAGCGCCAGCGTGAGCGGCTGGGCGTTGACGGCGGGCGCGGGCGCCAAGACGGTGCAGGTGGAATTCCGCGATGGGACGGGGACTTCGCTCGGCATCGTCACGGACACCGTCACGGCGCAATAGCCGACGCAGCGCAGCGGGCCGCGGCGCTTGACGCGCTCCGGCGGGAGTTCCAGACTGGCGGCGCCGCCGACGCGCGCGTTCGGCTGGACGAGGTTGCCGATGATTGCCATAGCCGTCGCGAACATCAAAGGGGGCAGCGGCAAGACAACGCTGGCCACGCATCTGGCGGCGTGGCTCTCCGGCAACGGCGTGGCGGTGACGCTGGCCGACCTGGACCGCCAACGCAGCGCGCTGAGCTGGACCGAGCGCCGCCCGGCGGAGCTGCCGGCGATCCGCGGCTTGGACCTGTCGCGCGATTGGGTGCCGCCCGAGGGCCCGGGCGTTGTCATCTACGACATTCCGGCGGCGATGAAGCGCAAGGATTTGGAGGAGTTGGTCAAGCAGATCGACGCGCTTGTGCTGCCGATCCTGCCGTCGGCGTTTGACGAGGACGGCACGCGGCGCTTTTTGGACCTCGTCTCCGAGTTCAAGCCGGTGCGCAAACGGCGCCTGCCGATCTTCGCCGTGGCCAACCGCGTGCGCGGCCGGACGGTGGCGGCGCGACGGCTGGAGGCGTTCCTGGAGGAGCTGCAGCAGCCCGCGGTGGCGACGCTGCGCGATGCTGCGGCGTATGGCGCGGCGGCGGGCACGGGGCGGACGCTGTTTGACGAGCCGGACGCCCGCGCGCGCGACCTGCTGCGCGACTGGCAGCCGTTGCTGGACGCGATTCGCCCGCTGATTTTTGGCCACGCGTAGGATGCACCCGTGGCGCAACTGAGCGGCGGTTATCAACTCGTGCTGCTGCCCGGTGAGCTGGCGAGCGGCCAGCTGGCGCTGACGATGGTTGTGCGGCGGACGTTTCGCGTCGGGCTGGAGAGCACGCTGCTGGAGCCGCTACCGGACGCCGACCAGCCGCCGCCGCTGGCCGAGGACCGCTACGACGGCGGCGACGCGACGACGGTGCCGCCGACGCTGGAGACGGACCTTGTGCCGGAGAAAGCCCGCGTGGACGTCATCGTGCTCGGCAAAGCGTACGCGCCGGGCGGCAAGCCGCTGGCGGAGTTCGAGTGCGCGCTGCAAGTCGGCAAGCGCCGGGAAGCGCTGCGGATTTTGGGACCGCGCCAGCTGCAGTGGCAGCCGCCGCGCAAGCTGGACGGCAAGCTGCAGCCAGTGCCGCCGCTGTTCTCGGCGCCGCAGCCGGTGGCGGAGGTGCCGCTTTCGCTGACGCTGGCGTATGGCGGCTGGAGCTGGCTGGTGCCGGACGATGAGACGTTGCGGATCCAGCGCGGCGTGGCGGCGGTCATGGCGCAGGAAGCGGCGGCGGACGCGGCGGTGAAGGCTGCGGCGCCGCCACAAGCTGACGGGCGGACGCCGGCGGTGACAGCGCAAGCGGCGGCCAAGGATGCGGAGGCGGAGCGGCTGCGGCGCGGCGATGGCTCGGAGGGCTACGACGCCGACGGCGTGCGGCTGTGGAACGCGGCGGCGTCGAACGACGGCACGGCGGTGCTGAGCATCGACGAGTTCGAGCGGCGCGAGCTGGCGGAACAGGCGCGCAAGCTGCGCAAGACCGACGCGCCGGCGCCGCAACAGCGGCCGCTGCGGCAGAATGCCGCCGGAGAATGGCTGGAAATCGACGACGGCGCGCAGCTGATGACCGACGCGGCGCTGGCGGAGATGCGCGCTGAGCTGGCGCAGGCGCCCGTGCCGCCGATGGCGCGCGGCGACGCGGAGGTCGTGATCAACCCCGATGGCGCGCGGCACCTGGACGACGCTGGCGGCGCGGAGTGGGACGCGACGATGCGCGCGGACCTGGCGAATGTCGACGCCCAGAACGCCGGCGCACGGCAAAAAGCCGCAGCGGAGCGCCGCAAAGCCGAGGACGCGGCGCTGGCGGAATTTCCGCGAATGCCCTGCCCGACCAACCCGTTTGGCGTCGGATTTTGCATCGCCAACCACCCGCAGGTGCTGGCGCGCACGCGACTGCCGCAGATCGAGCACCCGCTGACGCCGCTGACGCCTGCGGATTTTGTGCGCGATTTCCAGCGCTTGGATGCTGTGCCGCTGCCCGCCGGCTTTGCCGTGCTGCCGCGCCACGCCCGGCCGCGCATCGATCGCGCCGGACCGCTGCCGTCCGATCTGGGCGGCTGGCAGGCGAACCTGGACCGCCAGAAGAAACAGGTCGACGTGACGACACGCACCGGCGCGCAGACGCTGCGGGCGATGGAACAGCGCGAAAAGCCTCAGCAAATGCAGCCGGGCTACTACAACTGCGCGCTGCCAGCGCTGCAGCTGGCGGAGCTGCGCGGCGACGAGGAAGTGCTGCTGGAGAACCTGACGAAGTCGGGGCGGCTGTACTTCAAGCTGCCGGCGCGGGCGCCGGTGGCGGAGCTGGACCGCGGCCGCGGCGTGGAGCGGCGCGATCTGCGGCTGGACACGCTCGTGATCGACGCTGAAAAGCAAGAAGTTTCAATGGTTTGGCGGGCGCAGTTCGCGTTTGGCGACTGGGATGAGCTGGCCGGGTATCCGCACCTCGTCGGCAATGTGCTGGACTGGGACGCGGCGGAGCGGCGCGAGCGCGATGACGCCGAGGCGCTGCGGCGGGCGCGCGGCGATGGCACGCAAATACTTGATCTGAATGATTTACCACCGGAACCAGCGGCGTATGCGCCGGTTGCCCGCGCGGTGGCGGCGGAACAGCCCGATGACGCCCTGGAGCTGCCGAAGATGGGCAGCTACGTGCAGGCGGTCGACGACGGCTGGGCGGAGCGCGCGGATGAAGCCGCGGCGGAAGCGGCGGCGCGGCGGCAAAAGGAGCAGACCGAGCTGGCGTGGCGGGCGCAGTCGGCGCAGGCGCTCAAGGATCTGGAAGCACTGGAGCAGGCGGAGCAGGCGCGGCGGGTCGAAGTGGCCGCGGCGCTGGCGGCGGGCAAGCCGGTGCCGCCGCGGGGCGGTGGCAAGTGAGCGAAAAACCCGGATTTCAGGACCATTTTTCCGGCCACGCCGCGGGCTATGCGCAGTTCCGCCCGGTGTATCCCGCCGCGCTCTACGACTGGCTGGAGGCGCAAACGCCGGGACACGCGCTGGCGTGGGACGTCGCGACCGGTTCGGGACAGGCGGCGATTCCGCTGGCGGAGCGCTACGCCGCTGTTTTTGCCTCGGAAGCCAGCGCTGAGCAGCTGCGGCACGCGCCCGCGCACCCGCGCGTGACCTACGCGTGCGAGCCAGCGGAGGCGTGTTCCCTGCCGGAAGCCAGCGTCGATCTGGTCGCCGTGGCGCAGGCGCTGCACTGGTTTGACCACCCGCGGTTCTTCGCCGAGGTGCGGCGCGTGCTCAAGCCCGGCGGGCTGTTTGCGGCCTGGTGTTACGAGCTCATGCACGTCAGCGCCGCCGTGGACGCCGCGGTGTGGCACTACTACGAGGACGTCATCGGCGCGTATTGGCCCCCGCAGCGCCGGCTGCTGGAGCGCGGCTACGTGGACATCGCGATCCCGCTACCGCCGGTGGGGACGCCGCATTTGGCGATGACCGCGCAGTGGAACTATGGGCAATTTGAGGGCTATTTGCAGACCTGGTCGGCGACGCAGCGGGCGCGCGCGACGCTGGGCATGGACCCGTTGCTGGCAGTGCGGCCGCAGCTGCTGGCGGCGTGGGGCGCGCCGGAGACGGTGCACGCGCTCGTCTTTCCGCTGGCGATGCGCGCGGCGCGCGGCTAGCTGGCGTGGCGGCGGCGATAGCGGGCGAGGCACTCGGCTTCGCGGCCACGAACGACGCGCAAGCCGGCCATCGGTCCAAATTCTGCAGTAATCACGGTAAACTGGCTGTCAGCTCGCTGGCCTTCGACGTACAGCACCACCCAATCCGCGGTCTTGTGCAGCGCGTGCGCCCGGGCGGTGTTGGAAAACAGCGCGGTGTAGTGCCGGCGGCCGCGGGTCGTGTGCAGCACCGGCAGCCACGCGGTATGCGTCGGGTTGAAGCGGCGCGGCGCGATCCGCACAAGCTTGCCCGCCGCCGCCGCTTGCCGGTACGCCGCGTCCACGGCCAGCAGTTCAGTGACCGGCGGCACGCGCACCGGCATCGTCGACTGCGCCGTACGCACGCGTCCGAGCCGCTGCGCCAGCGCGTCGCGAATCCCCGCCAGCCGCTTGGGTCCCAGACCTGGCAGTTGCGCCAGCCGCCCATCCGCCGCCGCGGCCTCCAGCGCCTCCAGCGAGGCGATGCCCAGCGTGTCGTGCAGCCGCCACGCCAGCGCCTTGCCGACGCCCGGGACCGAAGTCAGCAGCCCGATCGGGTCGTGGTCGCCGCGCAGCCGCAGCAGCAGCTGCGACTGGCCGTGCTGCAGCATGTCGGCGATGGCGTGGGCGATGCGCGGACCGACGCCCGGCAGCGCGTCCAGCCCGTCGAGCCCTTGCGCCGCGAAGATCGCCGAGACCGGCTGCGGGAGGCCGCGCAGCAGCGCCGCGGCGCGGTGGTAGGCGTTGACGCGAAAGCGATTCGCTCCTTGTTCCGCGAGCATGCGGCCGATCTCGTCCAGCCGCGCGGCGATGTCGCCGTTCAGTTCGTGCGGCATAGCGGCCTCCGGCGGGCGCGGCCCACTACCCATTGCATCCGCCGGCGCTGGCCGTAGGCGCGGGTGCGCCGGCAGCTCAGCCCAGCGCGGCGCCGCCGCGAGGACTGGCAAATCTCTTGTAACCACTGGGGATCCCTATCCATCGGCGCCCTCCGCCCGCGCAACTGCGCCGGACCCTGAAACGCGAAGCAAAGAGCGTGCCGATGCCACGCCGAATACCACAACGACAGGATCGGCATGGCTATTTCTTGATTGCGGCGCAGCGACACCGCACTTCCCGCGGGCTGGCGCTGGGGAATTTGCCGCAGCCGCACCGCCCTTTGCCGCCCGCGTCAGTGGGCGAAGCGCGGTACCGGCGGCGGCGACTCGGTCAGTAGCCCCGCCGTCACCAGGTGTGCGCGCAGGGTCGGTGCGTCGGCGTGGCTCAGGTCGCGGCCCAGCTCGCGCACATCCAGCCCCGCCAGCCGGTGCGCCTTGTGACGCAGCAGCCCCAGCGTGCGTGGATCGGCGACGATCACGACGCGCTTGACCTGCCAGTCACGGCAGAATTCGGCGCACTTGTCGATGACCTCGCCGGCAAAGCGTCGGTCCCACTCGCGCCGCCGGTTCGCCGCGGAGGCGTCGTCATCGCGACCCGTGCCGCCCGCAGCCGCGCGGCTGTGGTCGGCAACGTTGGCGGCCGCCAAGGTCGTGCGCCGCGGGTCGCTTTGGCACAAATCGCTGCGCTCCTGGAGCGCCATGCCGCCGTCGGCGCCAGCAGTCGCTGTGGGTTGGAGGGTGAAAAACCGCGCGCGGGCGCCGTCGGCAACCACGACACAAGTGACCAAGGAACTGGACATGATGGCTATCTCCCACTGGCCGAGCGTCGCAGCCGACCAGTGAAGACAATAGGTGCGCCGCGGCTGTGCGCCGACTGGCCATGACAAAGCCGTGAAGAAGCCTAGCCCCGCCGCCGCACCAGCAGCCAAATCAGCACGCCGGGCGTCAGCCACAGCGCCAGCGCGTGGAGCACGAACGCGTGGCCGTGCGCCTCGACGCCGTGGCCGATGAGCGGGCTCGCGGCGATGTAGGCGATCGACTGCGCGGAAGCCAGCAGCCCCGCCGTCGCCGACACCGAGCCTGCCGGCACGCGTGCCAGCGTGTCGGCCGTGAACAGCGCGAAGAGCGCGCCGCCACCCGCCATCGCCACTCCCGTCAGCAGCGCGGCAGCCAGCGGCGTTTGCCCCAGCGGCACGGCGGCGCACGTCAGCGCCAGCCCGAGCCCGACGAGCGCCGGCAGCAGCGGCACCGGCGGCAGGTGCGGCGGCGCAAGGCGGGCGCGGTGGGCTTGCCACTGGCCAAAAGCCACCGAGCCAACGTCGTAGAGCAGCGGCGGCATCCACAGCAGCTGGCCGAGCGCGACCTGCGGCAGGTGGAAGGTCGCGACAAGGTACTTGGGCGCCCAGTTCAGGGCGTAGGACATCATCGGCGCCGCCGCCAACGTCGCCGCGACGCCGCGCAGCACGACCGGCTGGCGCACGAGCTGGCGCAGCGACAAGGGCGGATCTGCCGCGGCCTGGGCATCACGCGGCGGCGTGTCCAGGGTCGCGCGGACGTGGGGCTGGCGCGTCGCGTACAGCCACACCGGCAGCCAGGCCAAGCCCAGCGCCGCAACGCCGAGGAAGGCAAAACGGTAGCCGAAGCGGTGCTCCAGCGCCGTCGCCACCGGCGGCACCACCATCGCGCCCAGCGACGAGCCGACGTACAGCACGCCAAAGCCGCGCGGCCGGTCCTCCGGCGGCAGCGCGCGGTGCACCGTCTGCGAGGCGCCCGGGAACGACGGCGCCTCGGCAAAGCCCAGCAGCACGCGCAGGGTCAGCAGCGCCCAGAAACCGGCGGCGGGACCGGGCAGCAGCACGTGTGCCGCGGCGATTGTCGACCACAGCAGCACGGCGATCGGCAGGCCGCGCCGCGCGCCCAAGCGATCCAGCCAGCGACCGGCCAGCGGCGCGCCGATGAGGTACGCCAGCGAAAACGCGGACAGGAGCCAGCCGTAAGCGGTCTCGGTGATGTGCAAATCGCGGGTGACCGTCGGCGCCAACACCGCCAGCGTCTGGCGATCGGCGTAGGAAACGGCCATGGTCAAGGTGGCGCAGATCGCCAACGACCAAGCTTGGGGCCGACTCAGCGCGCGCACGGTCAGCGCGGGCTAGGCGAAGCGGCGGCGCAGCACCAGCGCCAACGCGAGGACGATGCCGGCGAGGCCGCCCAAGCCGCCGGCCGGCGTCGCCTGGCAGCTGCTCGTGGTCGTGCCGGCTGCGGTGCCGGCGCTCGGCCACACGTCGCCGCCGCCCGCGTCCACGTCCGTGCTGGTGCCCTGCTGGACGACCTTGTACGGGTCCCAGGTCACCGGCGGCAGGGACTTCTTGAAGTCATCCGACAGCGACGGCGTGCCCTGCTTGGCATTGTTCAGCTCCGCGTCCACCAGGTCGGCGGTGCCCAGCGGCTGGATGTCGTACGGCGGGCCGCTCTCGTCCAGAACCTGCACTTCCTTGGCCGGCTGACCGCCCGCGGCGATGATCGGCTGCGTGCTCGTCGTCGGGTTCGCCGCCGTGCCCGGGTAGTAGCAGTTGTTGTAGTTGGGCGCCGCCACCGGCTCGATCAGCGTGTGGCCATCGGCAAAAGTCAGCTGCACCTTGGTCGCCGAAGTCTGCGTACCCTCGCAGATCGGCAGCGCCACCGCGGTGTGGAGGCGGTCAACCGTCGGCAGGTCGGCGTTGTAGGCAAAGATCGGATCCTTGGTCATCTCCTCGGGCGACATCGTCGTGTACAAACGCGTGAGGTAACGGCCCGCGGCAGCGAACTGCGCCTGCACCGCCTGCATCGGCGCCACGACGAGCGTCTGCAGGTCCGCGGCGAACGACTTGGCGTCAAACGGCTGCGCCTTGACCGCGGCGACGTAATCGCTGCACGGCGCGCTGTTGTATGGGTTCTGGATGCACTGGTAGAACTCCTGATCCGGGACCGTCGTGAACTTGGCGGGCTTGGGAATGTACTTCACAAACAGGTTGCGGACGATCGTCGTGCCGGTGAAGCCCTGCGCCTGCATCAGCTGCATGAACGCCGTCGCGTCGGTCAACTGCGCCAGCTTCGCCGTGTCCCAGTTCGGGTTGGCAAACGTCACGCCCGCGGTCTTGAGCGCGGTGGTCGGCTGGGCGTACTCGGTCGTGAACGCGTGGCCGGAGCCCTGGTCCACCGCCTTGGAGACCACGGTCTTGTAGTTCGCGCCGTAATTCAGCCAATCGACGACGGCGTCATTGACGACGACGTGCAGGAAGTTCTTGGGAATCGCGCGCTTGCCCGCCAGCACCCACGCCACGATCGGCATGTCCGGCTGCGAGGCGATCTGCGTGAGGCGAATCGGCAGGCACGGACCCGGCTCGGCGACCTTGACGACGATCGGCACCAAATCGCCTGCCGTCTTGTCTTTTTGCAGGCGCAGCGCCAGAAACACGTTGCCCTGCTTGGCGTAGGTGTCGAGCAGCGGCAGCGCGGAGTCGGGCTGCTGGTAGCCGTTGGTGTTCAGCCAATCCGCCACGTCCTTGCCGGTAGAGCCTTGAATCACAACGGCATTGTACGGACCGACGTTTTCTTGCAGCACGACCGTGACGCCGCTGCCATTGGTGCCGGGACCGCCGCCGCCGCCGGTGCCGCCCGCGTCTTCAAAGCCGCAGCCGCCGTTCAGGTAGCAGTTTGTCGGCGCCTTCGGGTCCAGCTGGTACTGGAACAGCGGCTGCGTCGCCTGCTCCAGGATCGTGAAGATCGCGTCCGAGCCGACGTTCAGGTACGTGCCGTCCGGGTTCTGCGCCGGCGCCTTGGCAAGCGGCAGCACCCAGGAAAACTGCGCGTCATTGCCGGTGTAGCTGATCTGGATCTGCAGCGTCACCGCGGTGTCTTCGACGATGTAGAGGATGCGCTCCGCGCTCTGGTCCACCGGCTGCTGGAAGCAGAAAAAGCCGCCGCACGCCCATGCGGGCACGGCGACGAACAGGGCGGTCAGGGTCAGGCAAGCGGCAAAAAGGCGGCGAATCATGGGGCTCTCCAAGGGGTAGCGCACGCAATGTAGCATCTCCCGCGGCGTTGTGAAGGGTGACCGCTGTCAACACTACTGGTGGCCGTGATCGTCGCAGTGGCCGTCGTGCGGGTGATGCAGGTGGCCATCGACAAGATAGTCGAGGTGATCGTCGTGGGCGACGGCTTCATGCCCACAGTCCGGACCGTGCTCATGCGCGTTGTGCTGCAGCCGATCGTGCTGCTGGTGCGCGCGCCACGCCAGCGCGCGGTCCGCCAGCGCCCGCCCGGCACGCGTGATCGCCACGAGCAGCGCCGCCACCAGCGTCTGCGCCGCGCCGACCGGCAGCGACGCCGCGTACGCGAGCCAATAGCCGCCGAGCCCCGCCGCCGCGCCCAGCAGCGCCGACAACAGCAGCGCCTGCGTCGGGTTCTGCGCCAAATCCAGCGCCGCCAGCGCCGGCAGCACCATGAACGCGAACACCGGCAGCGCGCCCAGCAGCCGCGTGGACACCGACACCGCCGCCGCCAGCGACAGCACGAGCACGAGATCGAGAAACCGCACCGGCAGCCGCTGCACGCGCGCGCCGTCGCGGTCCAGCGAGACGTGCAGCAGCCCGCGGTGCAGCCACAGCTGGATGACGCCGAGCGCCAGTGCCAGCCAGGCGATCGTGTGGAAGTCCTCGGGCAACACGGCGACGCCGGAGCCGAACAGCAGCGACTCAATATCCTGAACTTCCTGGACAATCTTGGTACCGATGGCCAGCGTACCCGCTGCGCCCACGAGATAGATCGCGCCCAGCAGGCCGTCACGGCGGCTGGCACGGTCGGGAATGCCCGCCAGCGCCGTCGCCAGCAGCGTGCCGCCCAGCGCGCCCAGCGTCGGCGTCGCCAGCCACGGCGGCGCGCCCTGGATCTGCGCCCAGAACGCCGCAGCGACGCCCAAGCTCGCGGCCTGCGACAGCGCCGCCGACAGGAAAACCATCCGCCTAATCAGCACATACACGCCGAGCGCGCCGAGGATCGCGCCGGCGAACGTGCCGGCGAGGGCCGCGTCGCGGAAGAGTTCCCAGGACGCCCAAAAGCCCGTCAGGTCAGTCATGGCGGCCTCCGCGATCCAGCACCTGGCCGTAGCGCTCCATGAACGCCGGATGCCGCAACACCGTTTGGCGGTCGCCGACAAGCGCCAGCCGCTCATCCTTGTCCAGCAGCAGCACGTGCGTCGCGTACCGCGCCAGCAGCGCCAGGTGGTGGCTGATGACGACGATGCCCAGCTGCCGCTCCATCCGCAGCCGCTCCAGCACGGCGAAGATCCCCGCCTCGGCGTGCATATCCATCGCCGACGTCGGCTCGTCCAGCACCAGCAGCTTTGGCTCGCCCGCCAGGGCCTGGGCAAGCAGCGCGCGCTGTTTTTGCCCCTCGGAAAGCCGCCGCCACTGCGTCCGCGCCAGCGCCGTCACGTCCGTGTCGCGCATCGCCACCTGCACCGCCGGGTTGCGCCGCGCCGCCAGCGGGTCCAGCACCCGCCAGCCGCGCTCGACGCCCATCCGCACCAGGTCGATGACCCGCTGCGGCACCGCCGGGTCGATCTCGCTGCGCTGCGGCACATAGCCGATCGCGCCGTCGCCGCGCTCAATGGCGCCGGCAAGCGGTGGCTGCAGGCCGAGAATCGTCCGCAAAAATGTGGACTTTCCCGCGCCGTTGGGGCCAATCACCGCCCACAGCTCGCCCGGCGCCACCGTCAAGGTCAGCGGCGGCAGGATCGGCCGGCCCTGGTAGCCAATGGCCAAATCGCGAATGTTCATCAGCATCTGCGCGAACTCCTACGGCGCCAGCGCGCTGTACAACGCCTGCGCCAGCCCGCGCACGTGGTCCTCGTACGTTTCCGTCGGGAACCGCGCGCCGCCGGGCAGCGAGACAAGCTTGGCGCCCGCCAGCTTGCTCACGGTCTTGCTTGTATTTTCCGGGTAAAACGCCTCCTGGGCAATCACCGGCACCGCCGCCGCTTTCATCTGCTGCAGCACCTCGGCGACGTGCTGCGGGTTCGGCGCGATGCCCGGTCGCGGCTCCAGCGTCGCGATCTGCCGCAGCCCCAGCCAGTCCACCAGGTACAGCAGCGAGTCGTGATACGCCACAAGCGTCCGCCGCGCCGGCGGCAGCTGGGCGAACCGCGCCGTCTCGGCTTTCGCCAGCGCCGTCAGCTTTTGCGCCAGCGCCGCGGCATTTTGCTGGTACGTCGCCGCGTGCGCCGCATCCAGCCGCCCGAGCCCTTGGCCGATCGCCACCGCCACGCGCGCGCCCGCCCGCGGGTCGATGAGAAAATGCGGGTTGCCGCCCGGGTGCACGTCGCCCATGGCGCGATCGATAACGCCTTTGGGCACACCCAGCAGCTGCACCGAAGCCGCCGCGTCGATGTAACCCGGCGTACCTTTTTGGATTTTACCATTGCGCGCCTGCTGCAGCAGCGGCGGCAGCCACCCGACCTCCAGCTCCAGACCGTTGACAATCACTGCGTCGGCGCGGTTCAGCGTGACGATCAGGCTCGGCTTGGCGTCGGCGTAATGCGGGTCCTGGTGCGGCGACGTCAGTGCCTCCACCTGCACCAACGGCCCGCCGACTTCTTTGGCGATCGCCGCCAACGACGGCAGCGTCGCGACGACCTGCAGCGGCGCCGCGAACGCCGGCATCGCGAAAAACATCAGGATAATCAAAATCTTTTTCATGACGAGCTCCTAGTAGCTGTGCGCGCCGTGGGCGCCAATCACCGTCTCAATCGCCAGCATGCCGGCATACACCGGGTCCGGCCGCCACGACGGCAGGTCAACCGACCCTTGCAGCCGCAACCGAAAGAAATGACTTGGATAATACGTCGCCTGCAGCGTGTGCCGCTGGCGCTGGCCCACCCACGCCTTGTCCAGCGGATCGTCCTGCACGCCCGAGCCGAGCTCGGCGCGCACGCCCGCCTCCCAGCGCGGGTTGATCTCGGCGACAAGCTGCGCGTAGCCCGCCCAGTCGTCCATTTGCCGCCCCAGCCAGTCGCGCCGCCGCCACAGCGCCTCGGCTTGCAGGGAAAGCGCGCTGCGGTCAGTGTTTGCCACCGGTCGCCAGCGCAGGTACAGGTCGGTCGCGTAGATCTGCGTCGATCCGGCGAAAGCCTGCGGCGAGGAGCCCTGCTGCGTCGACAGGCCCCAGTACAGGCTCCAGTCGTCGTTCAACGCGAAGAATTGCCGCAGGTTGCCGGTCCAGACCATGTCGCCAAGCGCATGCACCGGCTTCGCCGCGGCGGCATCGACAAAGCTGCGCCCGGTGTCCGGATCCGGGTGACTGACCGCCACGCGCGCCTCGAAGAACCAGGGCAACGGCGCCAGCCACGCGCACTCGGTGCCCAAGCCGCGGCTGCCATCGCCGCCGAGCAGCTTGGTCAGGGCAAACGGCGCGTCGACAAAATGCCACGCGTGCGGGTGCGTCGGGTTCAACCGCCCGAACGGGTTGAGGAATTTTCCGGCCTTGACCTGCAGGTTGCCCGGCAGCGCGGTGGTCTGCGCAAAGCCTTCTTCCAGCTCGACACCGTCCGGCCCCCAGACGATGTTGGCGGCGAAATGCACATACGGGTCGACGTTGCTTTCCATATGCAGTTCAAGCTGTTGCAGGTTAAAGCCGGTTCGCGTTGGGTCGTGCCCGCCGGACTGGAGGTTGTCGCGGTCGCTGAACCACGCCGCGGCGCCGTCAAAAATCAGGGCGATGCTCGGCATCAGCGGCGAGTCGCCACCGCCCGCCGGTTCAGGCGCCGCCGTCGCCGACACATCGGCTGCCAGCGCCGCTGCCAGCGCTGCCGTGTCATCGGTCGTTTGCGCGTGGCCAGCCCGTGGCCACGTCGCCGCCAGCCATGCGAGCGCAAACCCGCAGTGCTTCAGCACAGTTGGAAATCGAATCATGAATGCACGCTCCGGGCGCTTCAGCTGAAACGCACCTGAACCGGCCACGGCGCGGAAATTCCGCAGACGCGATCGGTCAAACCTGGAATTCGTCGCGGGACGAACGCGTCAGGCTTGGGCGGGCGGTGAGGTCTTGGGCGCAGTCCGCCACACGGCAGCGGTCAGCGGCTGCGGGGTGTGCGGCAAGGGCGGCGGCGGACGCGGCAACAGCTGCGCGCGCACGGTCGCGATGAGCGCGGGCGCGCCCGGGGTCAGGCGATCGCGCAAGGCGGTCGGCGCGCTGCAGTGATCGTGGCCGTCGATTTCGTCCTGGCCGTGCCAGTTCGCTTCAGCGGACGCCGCGGCGTGCGGCTGGTCGGCGTGGACGTGCATCCAGTCGCCGTGCTCGGGGCACTGCGCGTGCTGGACGAGGGCAAAATGGGCAAAGCCTGCGAGGTGGCTCAGCGCCAGCAACACCACGACGAGCACCGTCCCGATTCGGGAAAGTCGCCATGAAGTCAAGAGGTTGCCACCACGCTTCTGCATCGTCTTCCGTCAGCGGCAGCGCCGCCGATCGCCGCACAGTGTCGCGGGTCCGCCGCTAATCCGCAAGGCGCCACAACGCCGCCGCCACCACCGCCGCCGCGTCGACCTCAAAGTGCCGCCGCAGCGCCTCGCGCGTATCCGACAGGCCAAAGCCGTCAGTGCCCAGCG
>CAIPXZ010000711.1 GCA_903869075.1 uncultured Myxococcales bacterium
GCCAGCATGGAGATTTGGGATGGAACGTGACCGCGCATGGTGGAACCTCAGGCAACCTGCTGAGATTCTACACGATCAGTGGATCGGAGTCGATCTTGTGGGGCGAGAAGTTCAGCAGCCTGCTAGGTTGCGGGCGGCAATTGTCAAGCGATGCCAATGGGGGCGCAGGCCGTTTGCCGCCGGGATCGCGCGGCCGGGCGACGTATTCGCTGCATGTAACTGGCTTGTTCGCCACAGCATCCTAGCTTGAAGCAAGGGCGGAGCCTACCGCCCTCAGGCCTCGTTGGGGAAAAATGCCAATACATCGAAAAAGCGAATTATCCCCACAGAAAACCGAAGGGTCGCGGCGCGGGCGCGTGCCTGTGGCGCTGCTGGCGGCGGCGTGGCTGTTGACGGCCGGGGCAGCGCACGCGCAGAACGCGCCGGCGGACTTGCCGGAGCACACGACGACGACGGCGCATCTGCCGGCGGTCATCGACGCCATCGAGGTCATCGGCCTGCACCGCACCAAGCTGGCGGTCGTGCTGCGTGAGCTGCCTTTTGTGCCTGGGCAAAAAGTCGACCAGACGACGTGGGACTTCGCCGTCAAGCGCCTGTGGAATTTCGGACTGTTCGCGGACGTGCAGGCGGACATCGTCAAGCGCCACGGCCGCGTGACGGCGACCTTCCGCCTCGACGAGCGCTGGACGCTGAACCCGCTTTTCGCCTTCGGCGTCGGCAGCGGCGTGTACTGGTTCGGCGCGGGCGCGACGGACTCCAACCTCGGCGGGCGTTTTGTCGAGGCCGGCGCGCAATACCAACGCTTCAACGATTTCAACGGCTTTGAGGGATGGGTGCGCGACCCTCGGCTGTTCGACAAGCGCTTTGACTGGATGGTACTCGCCGGCCAGCTCGTGCGCCCGCGCGGCGACTTCGCCGACCGACGCCTGCGCTTCGTCACCGAGTTTGCCTGGACAAGCTGGCTTGACCGCCTGCGCCTCGGCGCCCGCATCGACGTCATGCGCACAACGTTCCTGCCGCCGGACGGCAGCAGCGCCGGCGACAATCCCGCCATGGCCTGGGCCTTTGCCTACGAAGCATCCGCGCGGATCGGCCGCGTCGACGCCGTGCGCATCCGCCAACAAGGCGGCACCGTCGAGCTGCGCACCGCATTTGTCTCGGCCGAGGCCTCGCCAATTACGTTCGCCGGTGATTTTGGGCAGTTATGGCTGGAGGGCAACGGCTTCGTGATGGTCGGCACGCGCTGGAATTTCGCCGGCCGCTTCCAAGCCGGCCTGCAGGGCGACGCGCCCAAACAGCTGCGGTTCTACGTCGGCGGCCTGGAGCAAGTCCGCGGGTATGTGGACAATTTTGCCCGCACGCCGCGCTACGCCTTCACCAACCTGGAGGCGCGGTTCATCGCCTGGGACTCGACGTGGATCGCGTTCATGCCAGCAGTCTTTGTCGACGGCGGCGTCGTGGCACTGGAAACCGGCGGCGCGCGACCGCTGTTGTCGGGCGGCGCCGGCTTGCGCATCCTCTTTCCGTGGATGGTCGACGCCGGCATCCGCATCGACGCCGCCGTGCCGCTCGCCGCCGGCTGCAGCAGCGGCAAGTCGTTCTGCCCGGGCGTCAACATCGGCCTGTACCAATTCTTCGACGGCAAGCTCAAGCCTGCCTCGCGCTGAGGCTATGCCTCGCCAGCCAGGAGCCGCGGGATGTGAATTTCGCCGTCGTAGACGTGGACCGCGGGGCCGCGCATCGTCGCGCCGTTGTCATCGCCGACCTTGACCGAGACCCAGCCGCCCTTGAGCTTGACGGCGATCTCGCGATCGCGCGGCATCCGCCCGGATTCCACAGCGACGATCGCCGCCGCCAACGCGCCCGTGCCTGAGCCCGTCGTCCAGCCCGCGCCGCGCGCGTACACGTCCACCTGCATCCGCGGCGGCCCGCCGGGCAAAAGCTGGGCAAACGCCACGTTCGCCGGCTCCGGCAGCGCCGGGTGGTGTTCCAGCAGCGGCGCGATCGCCGCGCGTTCCGCCTCGCCGAGCGGGTCAAAAGTCACGACATGCGGGTCGTCCAGCTGCAGCGCCGTCAGCGTCACCGCGCGCTCGCGCAGCTGGACCGGCGCGTCCGGCTCCGCCAGCGCCAGCGCCACCGGGATCACGACCGGCGGTGTCCGCACATTGCCCATCCGCACCGTCACGGTCACCACGCTGCCGTTCTGGTCGCGGGTCGCGACGCAGTGCATCGCGCCGATGCCGGTCTGCACATCCAGCATGTTTTGCTGCGGCAGATGGCGATCCAGCACGTGTTTCACAAAGCAGCGCAAGGCGTTGCCGCTCATGTGCGCGATGCCGCCATCCGCGTTGACGACCGTCATCTCCGGTTCATGCAGGGTGCCGGTCCACACCAACACGCCGTCGGCACCCACGCCGCGATAGCGATCGCAGAGCTTCTGGCTCAGGCGGCCGGGAAACGTAATGTCGAGCTCACGCGCGTCGACGAAGGCGAAATCGTTGCCCAATCCGTGATATTTGCTAAACGCCAATAACATGATTCACCTCAGATCCGCCAAACGCTGGAACAGCGCGCGGGTCGACGGAGACCCAAGCGCTTGAAGCCGCAAGACAAATCTGGGCGTTGCGCCAGACGAACGAGGGGATGCAAATCGCTGGGGTGCTGGTTGGCGTGAGGCGTGTGCGCTGCCGCGCGGCCGGAACGCGGAGTACGCGCGCAAGGGACGGACGGAGGCTGTCGCACTCAGATTCAGGTTCCAATCGCGCCTCGTGCCCACGTCTCGCGCGCGCATCGATCTGCTTCGATTCGGGCTGGACCTGCGTGGGTTGCGCGTCAAGCAACTTTCTCAAGACATTCTCAGAAGTTTCCGATCACAGCGGCGCCGGCGCCGCGATTCCGGCGCCAGCATCAGCAGTTTGCGCCGCTAGCCGCGCAGGGCGTGGCCGACGCGGCGCCCCTGGTTGTAGTGCGTGCCAATGACGGCATCGAGGCGGACTTTGCCGCGCTCGAACAGCATGACGATGTCGGAGCCGCCGAACATAAAGAAGCCAAATTCCTCGCCCTTGTGCAGTTGCGCGCCGACCTCGGCGGTCAGCGTCACCGACGACACTTGCGCCATGCCGATCGGCAGGATCGCCACGAGGCCAAGCGGCGAGTCGATGATCAGCAGACCGCGGTCCTGCTTGAACTGGTAACCAGTGCCGTCGACCGTCGCCAGCGAGCCGTCCGAGAGACAGACGACGTCCATCAGCACGCGGCCGGAAATCTTGCGGGCTTCCACCACCGTGCCGCCGACCGGCACATGAAACCGATGGTAATCGTTGACATTGAGAAAGCCGTGGGTGAACAAGCCGCCGACGAAGCGTTCCTGATAAGGGCTGCCGTCGAGCAGCTCGAGCACCGACCACGTCAGGCCTTTTACGGTGATTTTCGAGTCGGTGCCAATCGGCCACTGGCCTTGGTAGACGCTGTCGGCGGGACAGACGACGGTGGTCGGGTCGCAAATTCCGTCGATCGGCCGCCGACCCGGGCGCACCTGGCGCGCGAAGAATTGGTTGAAAGTCAGCCAACCACTTGGCGCGACGTAGTAATCGCCGATGTGGTATGCCGGATCGGGGAAGAAGCCGGCAATGTCCGCGGCCGATTCCGGCGTGTCGAGAAACGCGCCCCAGTCTTCACAAAACCGGTGCGCCCAGCGCTGAAAGGCCACGTCTGACTTGAGAATTCCATCGGGCGACTGGTCGATCAGGTAGAAGAATTTGTTGACGAGCCGGTTCAGCGTCCGATCGGCGGGAATCAGCGTCGCCATCGCATCCAGAAAATCGAAATACTCCTGCAAATGCTGGATGCCTGGCCGCTTGGCGGCGGTCAGCGACGCCTGAAGGGCGCTCCGCAAATCAGCGCGATCCTCCAACAAATCAACGAGTTCACGAACAACGGGCTGGTGGGCATGCATGACAGACTCCATGTGCGGCGGGAGCGGTTGCGACGGACGCCGACGGATGGCGCGCATCCAACCGACGCGACGATGCGCCTTCGCACCGCCCGAAGTGAGGGCGGCACCGCAACGCCTCAATCAACCCACTCATTCGCCAAGCTAGGCCATGAGAAACGCGTGTCAAGTGCCTGAAGATGAATAGAAATTGCAAACTTCATAGTTAGCAAAATTCAAACTGATGGCGACCAGACCATGAGGGATTTCCACGCCCACGTCGCCAATTTTCTCATGGTCCGCGCCGGCGAGTCTGCTTTGCTGGGCGGGTCGGGAATTCCTTGACGCAAAAAAGCGTGGACCGCAAGCGCGGCGCGGCGGCATCTTGTGAGGTGGGCGATGGATGGGCAGTTTACGGTGAGCGACTATCTGCTCGTTCGCTTGAAAGAAATCGGCGTTGACCACGCGTTCGGCGTGCCCGGCGACTTTGTGCTCGGTTTCTTGAACCACCTGCTGCGCAGCGACGTGACCTGGGTCGGCACGTGCAACGAACTCAACGCCGCCTACGCCGCTGACGGCTACGCGCGCATCCGCGGCGTCGGCGCGGTGGTCACGACGTTCGGCGTCGGCGAGCTCAGCGCGGTCAATGGTATCGCCGGTGCTTTCGCCGAGCGAATTCCGGTCGTCATGGTCGTGGGCTCCCCGGCGACAGCGCATTTTGCCAACCGCCCGCTGTTGCACCACACGCTGGGCGATTATCAAATTCCGCTGCGGATTTTTGAGAAAATCACTGTCGCTTCGTGCCAATTGGCGTCGCCGCTGACGGCGCCGGCGGAGATCGACCGCGTGCTGACCGCGTGCCTCGCGCACCAGCGTCCGGTGTATGTGAGCCTGCCGGCGGACATCGCCCAGCAGGAATGCGCGCGGCCGGAGCCATTCGTCCTGCCGCATGCCAAGCCGAGTCATCGCGCGTCCTTGCAGGAAGCGGTGCAGGCGGCCGTCGGGGCGCTGGCGCTGGCGCAGCGGCCGCTGGTGATTGGCGGCGTGGAGCTGGTCCGCGGGCGGCTGCAGACCGAATTTGCGGCGTTCCTTGCCGCCAGCGGCTTTGACTATGTCACGATGATGATGGGCAAAACCGTCCTCTCCGAGCGCCACCCGCAGTATCTGGGCCTGTTCGAGGGCGACCGCAGCTGCGAGACCGTGCGCCGCGAGGTCGCCGAATCCGACTGCGTGCTGGAGCTGGGGGCGTGGCTGACCGACTTCACAACCGGCGGATTTACAACGCATTTGACCGATGCCCGCACCATCTCCGCCGGTCGTCACGCCGTGCGCGTCGGCGGCGAGCACTACCGGGACGTCACTTTGGCGGATTTCATGGGCGCGTTGGCGGCGGCGCTGCAGCCGCGTGGCCGGCCGGTGCGCAGGGTCGCGCAAGCGCCTGAAGCATCGCTGATGGACCCGACGACGGCTGATAGCCCGTTGACTGTACAGCGGTTTTTCGATCGCGCTGGGCAATTCTTGGCCGACGGCGCCATCGTGCTGGCTGAGACTGGCGTGTCGCTGTTCAGCGCCGCGGAGCTGCCGATGCCCGACGGCGCGACGTTCATCGGCCAGACGTTTTACGGCTCCATCGGCTACACGCTCGGCGCGACGCTGGGTGCCGCGACCGCCGCGCCGGATCGCCGGGTCGTGCTGTTCATCGGCGACGGCGCGTTCCAGGTGACGTGCCAGGAGCTGTCGACGCTCATCCGCCAGCACCTCAAGCCCATCATTTTCGTGCTGAACAACGACGGCTACACGATTGAGCGGGTCATCTGCGACCACAGTTACAACGACTTGCAGCCGTGGAAATACCACGCGCTCGTCGATGTCTTTGGCGGCGGGCTGGCTTTTGACGTGCGCACCGTGGGCGAGCTGGAGGTTGCGCTCGAGCGCGCCGCCGAAGCCGATGCACTGGTGCTGATTGAAGTCCACACCGACCGGATGGACTGCACGCCCGCGCTGCGGGCGGCGGGCCAGGCGATGGCCGCGACAAACGGCTTGACTTAAGGAGACAGGACAATGCTTGAAAATCATAACCATTCCGCGCCATTAACGCCGATGCATGCGCTTGTGTACGAGGGGCCGCATCGCATCGCGTGGACCACCCGGCCGCGACCGCAGCTGCGCGCACCGACAGATGCAGTGGTGCGGATCACGGCGGCGTCGATTTGCGGCACCGATCTGCACATTTTGCGCGGCGAAGTGCCAGGCGTGGCAGTCGGGCGCGTGCTGGGGCATGAGGGGGTGGGCGTTGTCGAGGAAATCGGGGCGCAGGTCACCGGAATTCGCGTGGGCGATCGCGTCGTTATCAGCGTGATTACGGCGTGCGGTCGCTGCAGCTTTTGCCGGCAGGGGATGCCATCGCACTGCCGCGACGGCGGCTGGCAGCTGGGCAATACGCTGGACGGCACGCAGGCGGAATTCGTGCGCGTGCCCTTTGCCGACAATGGCTTGCACGTGCTGCCGGCGGACGTCACCGACCTCAGCGCCGTGCTGCTCAGCTGCGCGCTGCCCACCGGCTACGAGTGCGGGGTGCGCTGCGGCCACGTGCAGCCGGGCAGCACGGTGGCGATCGTCGGCGCCGGGCCGGTCGGGCTCGCGACGCTGCTGACGGCGCAGCTGTTTTCGCCGGCGGACGTCATCCTGATTGACCTCGACGACAACCGGCTGGAGGCCGCGCGGCTGCTGGGCGCGACGCAAATCCTCAACAGCTCTGCGAACAATGTCGCCGAGCAGGTCCGTGCGCTGACCGGCGGCGCGGGTGTGGACGTCGCCATCGAGGCGGTGGGGCTGCCGGCGACTTTCGCGCTGTGCCAGGACCTGCTGGCGGCGGGCGGCCACCTGGCGAACGTTGGCGTACACAGCGCCGCCGTGTCGCTGCAGCTGGAGCGGCTGTGGTCTGCGAACATGACGCTGACGACGCGGCTTGTTGACGGTACCTCGACGGCGATGCTGCTGGCCTTGGTCCAGCGCCGGCGCCTGCGCGCTGACGCGCTGATCAGCCACCATTTTGCCCTGCCGGAAATCGTGGTGGCGTACGAAACATTTGCCGCCGCGGCGCGCCATCGCGTGACCAAGGTGCTGCTGCACGCGCCGTAGCTTCGCGCGTGCCGGCAATTTCCGCAGCGCCGGCCGGGACAATTAGGCATTTTCTTTGCGCGCTATCACGACTTTTCTCATGGCCATAATCCAATGTCGGCCTTACCTGTCTGTGCGGGTCAATCCCTGACGCTGTGGCCTCCCGCTGGAATTTCCGCGGGCATTTTGCCGGTGTCTATTTCGCCATTCTTTTCATCAGGACATTCACATGAACGCCATTTCCACCGCTATCCGGCGCAGCCTCGCGCTGGGCCTCAGCCTCCTCGCCGTCACGGCCTGCACCACCGCCGCCACGCCGGCTGAGGACAGCCAGACCGCGCGCGTCGAGCTCTTCGACCGCGTCTCCAGCGCCCTGACCACCAGCACCGTCATGGCGCTCAAGGGCACCTACGGCACCGGCTGCACCGCGCGCACGGGCACGTGGACCATCGGCTTGAACAGCTACGTCCTCGTCACCGGCGAGACGCCGCTGACGGTTGTCACCAACGACACCACGTGCGTGCTGACGCTGACGGAAGTCAAAGCGGGTCCGGTCGCCACGCCGGTTTCCTACAAGCCTGCCGCGCCGCTCGTGCTGACCGCTGCGTACGCCACCGCGGGCATCGCCTTCATGACCGCCGGCACCGGTCCGGTGCAGTTTTACGCCAACTTCCGCATCCAGCCCGACCTCGCGTTCGCCGCGGACATGGTCGTGCAAATGGTGTATTCCGATAACGTCAGCGAGACCGATTTGACCACGATTAGCAATTACGTCGTCGTTGTCTCGACCGCGACGGCGTCGACCGTGCCGGCGCCCAACGCGTCGATGGTTCTGACGGGGCTGAATATTAAGGTGAATGCGCACAACATCGTGACGAGCGCGAGCGGCAACATCGTCTTGACCCAAGGCGCGGTCGTCGCCGAGACGTATGTCATCGATCTGGACACGGTGGGCTCGCCGCCGACGTTTGCGACGCTGGACGCAGCCTACCTGTTGACGACCAACACCCAGGTGGCGATGGTGGGCGCGACGCAGACAATCGCCGCCGCTGACCTGAAGCTGATGGGCCTGGACCTGACGGCGGGCAAGAAGCGCAATGTGATTGTGGCGAATACCGACACGGGCGTGCGGTCGTATCAGGTCTTCCAGATTACGTTCAATCACCCGTAGCTGCTTCCGGCGCTTGAGCGCGGCGCGCAGTGGGATCGCCACCGCGCGCCGCGGCGCCAGCTTGCGTCCGATCCGCGGTTCGCTATGCTTTCGCCGCACGACGTCGCGCATGGACGTCCGGGTTTCGCAGATGGCCCGCAGATCGACGCCAGACGTCATGGATACCTTGCCCACGCTGGCCGAAGTGGCTGAAGAGGTGGCGTGCGCCGCCGATCTCGCTGAAAAGTGGCGACAACTCCGCCCGGTGCCGCCCGCTTGGGACCCGGTCATCGGCTTGGATGACGAAGTGGACGGCTGCTACAAGCGCATGACCGACGCCATCGCGCTGGCCGACGCGGTGTACGACACGCTGCTCATTGCGCTCGCTGGGGGCGGGCCCGACAGCGCGGATTGCGAGCGCATCGCCGCGGTCCTGCGGGCACACGATCCGGCGATGGAAGGCCTTGATTTGCTGGCGGATTCTACGCGGCTGATGCGGGCGGCGTATGAGATTACCCGCGAGCGCGTCAATGACGGCCACGGCTGCGCGGGTTTGCTGAAGGTGGAGCAGGACGCGACGGACAGGATCCTCGCCGCGCTGGCGCTGCCGGTGCACAAAGCGGAGGATCTTGTGGCGGTGTCCGACGTCATCGCGGCGGCGCGGCTCCATTCGGGCCAAGCGCAGGCGGCGGTCGCGCGCTACATCGCCGCGCAGCCGCTGCTGCACATCGATCCGCGCTCGGTCAGCGATCGCGAGGAACGACTGCAAACGCGCGCGGCGCAAGAGCTTTTTCAGCGCCTCAGCTTGCGTTTCCACGAGGAATCTGCCGAGGGCGTCGACTGACCGCACCGTCGCCGGCGCCCGGGACAAGCCGCACGATCGCTTGCGCCGGGCCGATGCACAAGCGCGCCTGGCCCCGCATTGACGCGTGGGATTCATCGGTTCAAACTCAATCGATGTGCGCGTAAGAATCTTGCAGCTCCGGTGACGATAAATTTGCGAATGGGGGCCCCATGCACAGCGAATTGGCCAAGCACTGGGCGCGAAACGCCGCCGTCGACAGCCGAATGGGGCTGGGAGCGCGACCGGCGCGGCGGTCATTTTGGGCGCTTGCCGCGCTTTGTGCGCTGGCGGCGGCAGGCTGCGCCTCGCCGGTAACTGCGCCGGGCGGCGAAGCTGATGCGGCGGCGACTGACGCGGATGCAGCTGTCGACGTCAACGTCCAAGCGGACGCCGCCGATCTGACCGCAGCGCCCGACGACGCCGCGAGCGACGGTGCAGCAGACATTGCCGGGACGGACGCGGCGACAGCAGAGACGACGGGCACGGACGCAAACACAACGGACTTGGATGGCGCTGATAGCGCAGATGCGCCGGATAGCGGCGACGGCGCGGCACCGGGCACGGACGCGACGGTCGATGTCCAACCCCAGGCTGACGCGGCGGCCGATGCGCCGGGCACAGACGCGGCGGCTGGGACCGATGCCGCCGCCGACAGCGACGGCGCCGCCGACGCCCCGCAAGGCACCGACGCAGCGGCAGAGGACCTCGATGGTGCGGGCGGGACCGACGTCGCGGTCGGCACCGACGCGGCGGCAGAGGACGTGGAGGTTGCCGAAGATGCTGACGCTGGCGCGGGCGTGGACGCGGCGGCCGATTTGTGCGCGGGCGTCACATGCGCGGCAGTGCCTTGCGCGGTGGCCGCGTGCGATCCGGCGACGGGCGGTTGCGTGGCCACGGCGCTTGCCAACGGCACCGCCTGCGACGACGGCAACGCGTGTACCAGCGGCGACGCCTGCAGCGGTGGCGGGTGCGCGCCGGGCGCGGCGACCCTCTGTGACGACGGCAACGTCTGCACGTCGGACGCCTGCGATCCAGCGGTCGGCTGCACCCACGGCGCCATCGCCGGCGCCTGCGACGACAACGACAGCTGCACCGTGAACGACGTGTGTGGCGCTGGCACGTGCGCGGGCGCCGCCAAAGTGTGCGATGACGGCGTCGCCTGCACGCAGGACAGCTGCGACCCGGCCAAGGGCTGCGTGGCGCTCGCTGTCGCGGCTTCGTGCTCGGACGGCAACGACTGCACCGACGACACGTGCGATCCGCTGACCGGCTGCAGCCACACGCCCGGCGCGTTGGCCTGCGACGATGGCAACGCCTGCACCGACGACAGCTGCGACGCCGCGCACCAGGGCTGCTGGCACGCCAGCTTGACCGACGGCACCACGTGCAACGACGGCAACGTCTGCACGGTCGGCGACGGCTGCATCGGCGGCGCCTGCGCCTCGGGCGGCAGCGGGTTGCCGTGCGACGACGGCGTGGCGTGCACGGTGGACGCCTGCGCCGACGGCAGCGGCTGCACGCACACAGCAGCGGCAGCGACGTGCGATGACGGCATCGACTGCACCGCGGACAGCTGCGACCTGCAAAAGGGTTGCCAGCACGCGGCCAGCGGGGCGTGCGACGACGCCATCAGCTGCACCGTCGACGCCTGCGACGCCGCCAAGGGCTGCACCCACACCGCCAACAACGCGGCGTGCGCGGACGCGATCGCGTGCACCACCGACGCGTGCGACAGCGCGGCCGGCTGCCAGCACACAACCAGCGACGCGGCGTGCAGCGACGGCGTGAACTGCACGGTCGACAGCTGCAGCGCGACCTCCGGCTGCCAGCACGTCGTGAGCGAGACGTGTGACGACGGCAACGCGTGCACAACGGATTCCTGCGACGCCACGAAGGGTTGCCTGCACGCGGCCATTTCCTGCAACGACGGCGTCGCGTGCACAACCGACGTCTGCGACAAGACGCTCGGCTGCACCTACACGGCCGTCAACAGCGCCTGCGACGACACCAACGCCTGCACCACGGACAGCTGCAATGGCGTCACCGGCTGCAGCAACGTCGCGAATTCGTGCGACGACGGCGTTGCCTGCACGACAGATTCTTGCGACAAAACAAAAGGTTGCCAGCACGCCGGCGATGACAGCAAGTGCGTCGACGCGCTGAATTGTACCGTCGACAAGTGCACCGCCAGCGGCTGCAGCAACGTCGCGGCGAACTGCGACGACGGGCTTGTCTGCACAACGGACAGCTGTGACAGCGTCGGGACCTGCGCCCACGCCGCCAAGAACTGCGACGACGGCTACGCGTGCACCGCGGATTCCTGCGACGCCAAGCTGGGTTGCGTCAACACCGCCGACAACAGCAAGTGCTCGGACGGCTCGGTCTGCACCACCGACAGTTGCGTGGCCAGCGGCGGCGTCGGCTGCGTCTCGGTGGCCATCACCTGCGACGACGGCATCGCCTGCACGGCCGACACCTGCGACCCGTCCAGCGGCTGCTTCTTCGAGCCCGACGACGCCAAGTGCACGACTGCGGTGGCGTGCGCGGTCGGCGTCTGCAACGCGTCCACCGGCTGCACGACCAAAGCCGCCGCCGACGGCACCAAGTGCACAGACGGCAACCCGTGCACGCTCACCGACAGCTGCAAGGGCGGCAGCTGCGTCAGCGATGCCGGGCTGTGCGACGACGCGGTGAGCTGCACGCTTGACGCCTGCGCCGCCTCCGGCTGCACGCACACCGCCGACGCGAGCAAATGCGACGACGGCGTCACCTGCACCGACGACGCCTGCAGCGCCACGACGGGCTGCAGCCACACCGCCAACGCCGGCAAATGCAGCGACAGCTTCACCTGTACCGCCGACGCGTGCGATCCGATCGCTGGCTGCCAGCACACCGCGGACGACAGCAAATGCAGCGACGGCGTCGCGTGCACGGTGGACAGCTGCAGCACGACGCTCGGCTGTGGCCACGCCAAATCCAACGCGCTGTGCGACGACGCCAACACCTGCACGACCGACACCTGCGCGGCCGTCGGCCTGGCCGTCGGCTGCCTGAACATGGCGGTGACCAACGGCACCGCGTGCTCGGACGGCAGCGCCTGCACCATCGGCGACGCGTGTGCGGCCGGCGCTTGTTCCGCAAAAACCTACCTATTTTCAACATCCTATGGCACAACAGCGATCGAGACGGCGACGGCCTTCACGGCGCTCACCGATGGCTACATCCTCGTCGGCAGCGTCGGCACCGCGGGCGCGGCCGACGTCTGGGTCGTGCGCACGGACCTGTACGGCACCAGCCAGTGGGCCAAAACCATCACCGGCGCGGGCGACGACGTGCCGGCGGCCGTTCTCACCACGACCGACGGCGGGTTTGTCATCGCAGGCTACACGACTTCCGCCGGAGCGGGCGGCAAGGACGTCGCGCTCTGGCGCCTCGACGCGAGCGGCAACAAGCTGTGGAGCCAGACCTACGGCACGACCGCGGACGACACCGCGCAGTCGCTCATCGCCGTCGGCGACGGCTTCGCGCTCGGCGCGACGATCAACAACAAGGCGGCCATCGTGCGCACCGACCTGGGCGGCGTGCAGAAATGGATTGGCTACTACGCCGCGGGCGCCAAGGGCGGCAACGTCCTCGCGCTTGCGGACGGCTACGCGATGGTCACGTCGGGCTTGGGCTACCTCATCCGCACCGACACCCAAGGCACGTTGCTCTGGTCGAGCGCCAACCTCGGCAGCACCGTCGGGATGCCCGCCGTGCTGGCGACGAGCGACGGCTTCATGCTCGGCGGCAGGTTCTCTGTGACCGCCACGACGTGCAGCGTCATCGCCATCACCGCCAGCGGCGCGACAAGCTGGACCAAGTCGCTCGCCTCGTCGACCGGCTGCGGCAGCCTGGTCAGCGTCGGCGACGGCTATGCGATGCTCCGCAATGACAGCAGCACCGGCTACCGCCTCTGGCGCGGCGACGCGTTTGGCAACACGCTGTGGGAGGCCAGCGCCGCACCCTCGTCCGTCGGCCTCGCGGCGCTCAGCAATGGCTTCGCGATCGTCGGGACCAAGAACACCGTGGCCAACAACAACGACTTCGCGCTCCTGCGCACCGACGCGTTTGGCGCCACGACCTGCACGACGCCCGGCCTCTGCGCCGCCGAGGCCAGCCCCGGCTGTGACGACGCCAACCCATGCACCGCCGACGCGTGCGTCTCGACCGGTTGCACGCATTCCAACCTGCCGTACCTCTCCAAATGCGACGACGGCAACCCGTGCACCTACCTCGAGTCCTGCACGACCGGCGTATGCGGCGGCAGCAGCAAGGTGGCGGACGGCAAAGCCTGCGACTCCGGCAATGGCTGCACGCTCGGCGACGCGTGCCTGAGCGGTGTGTGCGTCGCCGGCACCGCCGCCAAGCTCTTCAACGCCACGTACGGCGGCACCGCGTCAGACTTCGCGGCCGGGGTGATCGCGCTGAGTGACGGCTATGTGCTTGCGGGCACAACGTATTCCAAGGGCGCGGGCAGCAGCGACATCTGGGTCATCCGCACCGGCCTGGACGGCACCACGACCTGGGACAGCACGTTTGGCGGCACCGACGCCGAGACTGCCAACGCGTTGGTCACCGTGGGCACGGGCTACGCGATCGCCGGCTCAGTCGGCGCGACGAACCCGGACATGTTGCTGCAGATCGTCTCCGGCGACGGCAAGTACGGCACCACGCTCACCGTCCCCGGCGCTGGCGCCGAGGCCGCCTACGCCGCGATGTTCCCCGCCGACGGCAGCTACACCTTGGCGGGCTACACGACTTCAAAAGGCGCCGGCGGCCGGGACTTCAACCTCGTCAACATGAAGAACAACGGCGCCGTGGTCTGGAACTACACCTACGGCGGCACGGCGGCAGAGACCGCCAACGCCGCGGTCTTGCTGGCGGACGGCACCTACGCGATGGCCGGCGTCACCGCATCCAAGGGCGCGGGCGGCAAGGATTTTTGGTTGGTCCTCACCGACGCCAACGGCATCAGCAGCGCGGCGCAGCAGGTCACCTACGGCGGCACCGGGGATGACATCGCGTACGCCATCGCGCCGCTCGCCGACGGGTTCGCGCTCCTCGGCAGCACGACGTCCAAGGGCGCCGGCGGCAGCGACTTCTACCTCGTCCGCACCGACAAGGCCGGCGTCAAGCTGTGGGACCAGACCTACGGCAGCACCGGCAATGACGTCGGCTACGCGATCGCGCCGCTGCGCAATGGCTTCGCGCTCACCGGCAGCTTGACAAGCACGCTGGGCAAAGGCGGCGGCGGCTTGGACTTCTGGCTCGTGCGCACGGACGCGTACGGCAACTCGGTGTGGGACGACGCCATTGGCGGCGCAGGTGCCGAGGACGCGTCCGCCGCTGTCGTGCTCAACGACGGCTTCGCCCTGGTCGGCAGCATCAACTCCGCAGCGACGGGCAACGACTTCTGGCTCACGCGCGTCGACGGCTTTGGCAACGACCTGTGCACCGGCTCCGGCAAATGCGACACGTTTGCGCCCACGGCGTGCGACGACGGCGACGTCTGCACGGCGGATCGCTGCAACCACGCCCACGCCGGCTGCTACCACACCACGTTCGCGGACGGCGCCCGGTGCGACGACGGCGTGCCGACGACCGCTGGCGACACCTGCACCACGGGCATCTGCAAGGGATTGTAAGGCATCGCGCGCTGCGGGAACCGGGCGCGCAGGCGCCGCCCCGCGCCGCGCACCATCAGGCGGAGGAACCTTTCATGCGCGTTTTCACCATCGCAAACTCACTGAAGCTGCTGGCGGTTGGACTGCTGGCCGGCGGCCTGATCGGCTGTGGCCCGCACGCCGCGGCAACCGCGACCGACGACGCCGGCGACGATGCCACGGACGCCGACGCGGCGGTCGATGGGGACACCGCCGGAACCGACGCCGCGACGCCAGCCGACGCCGCCAAGGACGCCAGCCCGGAATGCGTGACGGCGGCCGATTGCGATGACAAGAACGTCTGCACCACCGACGCATGCGCGGGCGCGGCCGGCTGTACGCATGTGGCCAACGCGCTCGCTTGCGACGATGGCGATGCGTGCACGCTCGGCGACACTTGCAAAAACACCGCCTGTGCCGGCCCGACCGCCGTCGCCTGCGACGACGACAACCCGTGCACCAGCGACTCGTGCGTACCGGCGACCGGCTGCGCGCACACCTTCAACACGGCCGCCTGCGACGACGGCAACAGCTGCACGACGAGCGATGCGTGCGCCGGCGGCAAGTGCGTCGGCGGCAACAACACCTGCCCATGCAAGGCGGACGCCGACTGTAAAGCCTTTGACAACGGAAACTTGTGCGACGGCACGCTGGTCTGCGTCGCCGCGGTTTGCCAGGTGAACGCCGGGTCGATCATCGTCTGCCCGACCGGCGCCGACACCACGTGCGCCAAGAACAAGTGCGCGCCGCTCACGGGCCTGTGCAGCCAAACCCCCGTCGCCGACAACGCCAGCTGCGACGACGGCCTGCTGTGTACTGTCGGCGACGCCTGCAAGTCCGGCGTCTGCACGGGCACCGACCAGGGCTGCGACGACGGCAACCCCTGCACGACCGACGCCTGCGTGGCGGCCACCGGCTGCAGCCACACGGCGAACCCGGGCGTCTGCGATGACGGCAACCCGTGCACGAGCAACGACCTCTGCACCAACAGCGCGTGCGCGGGCGCCGGCACCACCGATTGCAGCGACGGCAACGCCTGCACAGACGACGGCTGCGATGCCAAGACCGGCTGCACCCATGCCAACACCACGGCGCCTTGCGACGACGGCAACAGCTGTACGAGCGGCGAAGCGTGCGTGGCCGGCAGCTGCGGCGGCGGCACCGCGACGTGCGCCTGCCAGAAAAATGCCGACTGCGCGCCGTTTGAGGACGGCAACCTGTGCAGTGGCACGCTGATCTGCACGGCGAACGCCTGCGTCATCGACGCGACGACGGTTGTGACCTGCTCCGCCGCCGCCGACACCGCGTGCGTGCACGCCGCCTGCGACGCGGCCACGGGCACCTGCAAGCCCACGCCGCTGGCGAACGGCAGCGCGTGCAACGACGGCTCTGCCTGCACGATCGGCGACGCGTGCGCGGTCGGGCTGTGCGCGGGCACGACGCTGGATTGCGGCGACGGCAACGTCTGCACCGCGGACAGCTGCGATCCCGCCGCGGGCTGCGGCCACGCGCCGGTCGCGGGCAGCTGCGACGACGGCACAGCCTGCACTTCAGGCGACGCCTGCGCGGCGGGCGTATGCACCGGCGCGGCCGCTTGGTGGGCAAAAGGCTTCAGCGGCACGTTGAGCCCGGACGGCACCCAGATTGAGTTCTCCCTCGGCATGGCCATCACAGCGACCGACAGCGCATTCATCGTCGGCGGCGGGTTTGATGAGGTCGTCGCCGGGCAGAGCCAACATGCGCGCGGCTGGCTGTTTGCGACGACACCCACCGGCGCGCCGCTGTGGTCCACCAAAGTCGCCGACGACGGCGGAGTGAATGCGGTCGCAACTGACGGAAACCGCATTGTTTTTACGGGTAGAAATGGCGCTTCCGCGCATGTTGGCCGCGTGACCGCCGATGGCGTTGTCAGCTGGAGCAAAGCGATTGGTACCGCGGACGCTGACACTGCGGCGCTGGCCTTGCTGCCCGACGGCGTAGTCGCGGGCGGTGGGCAATTTGGCGTCGGCGCGAACGCCTCCCACGACGACGGCCTGGTTGTGCGCCTCGACAACAGCGGCGGGTTCATTTGGCAAAAGACCTATGGTGGCACCGGCGCCGAGTACGTAACGGCGATCGCAGCAACCGCCAGCACGCTGGCAATCGCCGGCTACAGCGCCTCCACCGCCGCGGGCGACAACGACGGCTGGCTTGTCATCACCGATCTCGACGGCAACGTGCAATCGGAGCACAAATACGGCGGCGCAGGCGAGCAGGCCTTCACTGCCATCACCGCCCTGCCGGACGGCTTTCTGCTCGCTGGTGGCAGCACGCCTCCCGGCGCGGACAGCAACGCCTACCTCGTCCGTACGGACTTGAGCGGCGCGGAGCTCTGGCACACCACGTGGGGTCAGGCGGGCGTCGTCTCCTCGCTCACCGGCATCGTCGCCTTGGGGAGCGGCTTCGCTGCGGTCGGCGGTGCCAGCGGCGACGCCGTGACGGGCACCGGCGCGACGATCCTGCTGCTCAACGCCGCCGGCACGCCGGAAGTCGCCAGCACATTCGCGGTCCCGGGCGGCGCGGTACCGACCCTGAACGGACTTGTCAGTTGGCAGGGCGACCTGCTCGCCGTTGGCACAACCGCGGGCGGCGTCGGCGGCCAAGCGCTCGTCGTACGCGCCAGCCCCTGGGGCCAGATCGCCTGCAGCGACCTCTGCCTGGGCAAGACCAGCGCCGACTGCGACGACGGCAATGCATGCACCGGCGACGTGTGCGACCCGCAAAAGGGCTGCGTTTCCAGCGCCAAGGGCGTCTGCGACGACGGCGACCTGTGCACCACCGACGCCTGCGCGCCCAGCGGCGCGTGCAGCCACGTCCAGACCAGCTGCGCCGACGGCCTCGCCTGCACCATCGACGCGTGCGATTCCGCCACCGGCAAGTGCAGCAACACCGCCAAAAGCTGCGACGACGGCCTCGCATGCACCGACGACAGCTGCGCCCCGGCCACCGGCGCGTGCTCCAGCGCCGCCAAGAACTGCGATGACGGCGACCTGTGCACCGCTGACAGCTGCGACGCCGCCACCGGCCAGTGCGTCCACGGCACGGCGTGCAATGACGGCAACGGCTGCACAACCGATTCCTGCGACGCCAACGGCTGCGCCCACTTGCCCATCGCCAACAGCACCACCTGCGACGACGGCAACCCGTGCACGGTCGGCGACTTCTGCGCCGGCGGCACCTGCGCGCCCGGGGCGCCGACGCTCTGGCAAGCGATGTACGGCGGCACCGGCGACGAGTGGATCAACGGCCTCGCTGGCCTCACCGACGGCGCTGTGTTCATCGGCTCAACGACCTCCAAGGGCGCGGGCGGTACCGACGCCTGGCTCGTGCGCACGGGCACGGACGGCAGCGTGCAGGTCGACACCACGTTCGGCGGCACCGGCAGCGACACCGGCAGCGCGGTCATCGCGATCCCCGACGGCTTCGTCTTCGCCGGCTCGACCGCCTCCGGCTTCCCCAACGGCGCGTCGTGGCTCGTCCGCACCGACCTCAAGGGCGTCCCGGTGTGGAACAAGACGTTCGACGTCCTCAACAAGACGGACGCGTTCAGCGCCGTCGCGGCCAACGCCGGCGGCTTCGTCGCAGGCGGCTCAAACGACTACACAGCGCGCGCCGTCCAGGTCGACAGCAACGGCCTCGTGACGTGGGACGTGACTTTCCCCAACGAATACGGCGGCGTGTTCAACGCCGTGTTGCCCGTCGCCGATGGCGTACTGCTCGCCGGCGGCGGCGCCCCCAAGGCGTCGGGCTTGAAGCACATGTGCCTCATCAAGACCGACCTGAACGGCACGCAGCTGTGGGAACAGCGCTTCGGCACAGCCGCGATGTTTGAACAGCTCTCCGGAATTGTCGCGATGGGCGGCGGCTTCGTCGTTGCCGGGCAGACCGGCAATCCGCCGCGGATCCTGTATGCGCGCACCGACGCCGCCGGCAACATCTTGTGGCAGCACACGTTCAAGGAGTCCTCCCAGTCCCCGCCGAGCCTCGCCCTCGCCGGCAACGGCGGCTTCGTCATCGGCATGGACATCGCCAACAGCTACGCGGTGCGCGGCGTCGGACCCGTCGGCGAAGTGCAGTGGACAACGCCGCTTGGCACCGATCCGGCCTACAGCCCGATGTACGTCGTCGCCACCGGCGCGACGTTGCTGACCGGCGCCAGCGTGCCGCCGAACCTTGCCGACCTCAACTCCCGCGACGTGCGGCTCTGGCGCGTCGACCCGTGGGCGAACGGCGACTGCACAGCGTCCGGCAGCTGCGTCACCAAGGGCCTCGCCGGCTGCGACGACGGGCTGCCGTGCACGGTCGACCTCTGCGCCAGCAGCGCATGCAGCCACGTCAGCGACTCGTGCGATGACGGCAACCCGTGCACCACGGACAGCTGCGACGCCGCCAAAGGCTGCGTCAACGCGGCGATGGACAGCGGCGCTTGCGATGACGGCAACGGCTGCACGGTCGCCGACGTCTGCAAGGCCGGCGCGTGCGCCCCCGGTCCGGTGAACACGTGCGACGACGGCATCGCCTGCACGACCGACTTCTGCAACCCGGGGAGCGGCAACTGTAGCCACGCGGCGCAGAACACAGGCTGCGACGACGCCAACGCCTGCACAACCAATGTCTGCAACCCGGACACGGGCTGCACGTTCCCGCCAACGACCGGCGGCTGCGACGACGGCAACGACTGCACGGCGAACGACGCCTGCAGCGGTGGCACCTGCGTCGCCGGCGCCAGTGAGGTCGACGGCAAGTACATCAGCGGGATCTGCTCCATCGCCGGCGGCTGCTCGTACTGCGCCAGCGGCGTCACGGTCGCGTGCACGGAAGCCGCGTTGCAGTACAGCGTCAACAACGTCGCCGTGGTCGCTTGCGTGCCGGACTACCCGAGCTGGGGCATCGAGCCGCTCACGCCGAACAGCCTCACCGACAACGGCGACGGCACCGTGACCGACAGCTTCACGCACCTGATGTGGACCAAGGACGTCGACTTCAACGTCGGCTGGTACTGCTCCTCCAGCAGCGTCGGCGGCTTCAAGGACTGGCGCGAGCCGTCGCGTACCGAGCTGTACTCGATCCTGAACTGGAGCGCCGTGGTCGCGAATGACGGCTACAGCCCGGCGCTTTTGGTCGCACCGTTCCTCTTCCACAGCGCGAACGGACCGTCCGGCGCGTTCGAATGGACCGGCTTCACGACCGCCAGCGCCACACGGTGGGCGGTCGGCTTCACCAACGGCACGAGCGCGCAGCTCACTGGCACCAGCAACAGCAAAGCCGCCGAGCGCTGCGTGCGGGTCTTGCAGGCCGAGCCGCTAACA
>CAIPXZ010000712.1 GCA_903869075.1 uncultured Myxococcales bacterium
GGGGAAAATCTTCACCCCGTCCGGGTTGCCGAGTTCGTCAATGATGTCGACAACCTCACGCTCGCTGGTGGCACGCACAAGCGAGCACGACAGGTTTGGCCAACGAACCAGATAGAGCATCGAAACCTCCTGTCCCGTCCATTGCCGAAGAACGGTTGGTACGTCAAGGCCTTTTGTCCGTTCAGGCGACCAACCGGAGTCCTTGGCTCCTCGGTCACTGCGTCCGCCCTCGTCGCTGCCGACGGACGCCTCCGCCGCCGTCCGAAACTTGGGAACCCGCCGGAACAGGATGACGACAGCGGGGCGGCATCGGACACGCGGTTATCCTGAGCCGTCAAGGCTTCCGCCAGTACTGACGCTCTGGGACGACGACGCAGACCCGAGAGTTCCGCGTGGTCGTAGCCCGTGGTCAGCGTTATCAGACGCTGCGGCGATTGACCGTCTCTGTCGCCGAGCGACGGTACGCTTGGCTGGCGGTGGCGGCGGTCGGGCCTTGGACGGTACGCTCAACCGTGATGCTCCACACCTCCTTGCACTGCGGGCACCGTACTGAAGCCTGTCCCACGCGGTGGTAAATCACGCCGCGGCACGAAGGGCAGGCTCCAGATCCGACGCTCTTTGCCAGAAACTGCAATTTGCCGATCAGCTCCGGCGTCAGCGTGGCCGCGGCACCGGCCTTCGGCGTGGCGCCACCGACGCCCTCGATGTAGTGCGCGACGGTCCGGCGGTTGATGTTCAGTTCGCGGGCAATCTCGACTTGGCTGAATCCTTCCTCAGCAAGCTTCACTATCCGCTTTTTGACGGGGGTCGGGACACGGGCTGGTATGGTGGACTCCTGCGGTGGTCAAGGGGGGCAACGAACCTGACCAATGGTGCCACGAGGCGCCATGAATTCAACGTAAATTGAATAACTTGTGTCGTGTAGCTGGTGGCCAGTTCGTCGTCAGTTCACGTCCACAATGCTTACATTCTACGTGCACTGGGCGCTTCGTTCACGGCACGTTCGTGGCGACTCGGCCGGGCACCATTACCACGCAAGAGCGATCGGTAAGGCTTGTGGTGTCATCCGCCTGTGATACTCAGGCAGCAAGTCGTCAGGTTTTACGCCACGGCGAAGGATTCGTCAGCGAGAGGTTCCCGGCCCGTGCTGCCAAGCGCGGGACCAGCGCGTTGACTGCTTCGCGATCCGGCGGGTCCAGCCTTAGCACCAACCCGAACGCGCGCGCGGGGCTGCCGCCGCCGAGGTTTCGCCAGGCCGGCGGGCGATTGACACAGATCTTGTTGCGCCAACGCGCGGGACAGCGCGCGTCACCGGGGAAGCTGCATTGGAAGTCATCAAATTGCTTCAGGTGATGAAAGGCGCTTTGACCCACCGGGAGGTCAGGCTGCGGCGCAATCGGCGCCAAGATGACCGCTTCGGCGCGAACTACTTGTCGCCGGCGCTCGAGGAGCAGCTGTTTCGGAGTGACGCTGCCGGGCAAGCCTCCGAGTCCGCCAAAACGGTACCGAACGACTGCCAAGGGCCGAACACGCCTGACACCATCATGCCTTGGCCGTCGATGCGGAGAAAAGGTGTGAGTCGCATCCAACACATCGACGCAATGCGCAGAATCATGAGGCACGATGACGCAGCCGATCCACCAGTGCACACACATCCGACTGTACACCCTCGCGGTGGAGAACGGCTTTGACATCGCGCGCGCCGACGAGGGCGGCTGGCTGACGTTTGAC
>CAIPXZ010000713.1 GCA_903869075.1 uncultured Myxococcales bacterium
CGCCAACGGCAAGCTCGTGACGTCGCTGGGCTGCGCGCATCCGGCCGAGACGCTGGCGCAGCAGGCTTTTGCCAGCGCGCAAAATGGTCCGGAGTTCCATGGTGTTGTCGCGTCGGGCTGTGAGGCGCTGCTCGACCCGAAAACGCCGCCGCCGCCGGCGTGGACCGTGGCGATCCCGGTGCCAGGCGCTGGCCTCGTCGTTGCATGCCTGCCGCTGGACAGCGCATTCGCGCAGAATTTGGCAGAGAAGATCGGCGTCTCGCTGTGCCTGTACGACGCCAACAAGCACATCGCCGGCCAGTTCGCGCTCAACGCGGTCAACGCGTGCCAGGCGAGCGCGGCGGGCAATACCGTGGTGCTGGACCGGGCGAATGCCCGCGCGCAGTTTGCGCCCAAGCAGCTGCCGGGCATGACGGTGCACGCGGCGATGAAGATCGGTCTGCACCAGACGCTGGACAACCACCTGCACATCGCGTCGGGGCTTGTGGCGCTGGCGGCGCTGTTGGCGATGACGCTCGGGCTGCGGATTGCCAGCGTGATGTCCGTGAATTTGAAGCGGATTACCCAGGCGCACAAGAAGCTGCAGGACCAGCAGTACGTCAAGGTTGCGGAGATCAAGACCGGCGACGAGATCGAGGACCTCGCCGAGGGCTTCAACGCGATGGTCGACGGCTTGGAAGAGCGCGATCGGCTGCGCTCGACGATGGGCAAGTACATGACCGAACAGGTCGTCGAGCACCTCATGGCCGGCCGCGTGCAGCTGGGCGGCGTGACGCTGCCGGTGACGATTTTGTTCACGGATATCCGCAGCTTCACGTCGATTTCCGAGACGATGAGCGCGCACGACCTTGTGCAGCTGCTCAACGAATACTTCACCGACATGGTCGGCATCGTCATGGAAGAGGGCGGCGTCGTCGACAAGTACATCGGCGACGCGATCATGGCGGTCTTTGGCGCGCCGGTGCCCAAGCCGGATGACGCGCTGCGGGCGGTGCGCGCGGCTGTGCGCATGCGCGCGGCGCTGGAGACGCTGAACGCGCGGCTGGCAACGCGCGGCATTGCGCCGCTGCGGACCGGCATTGGGCTGCATACCGGCGAGGTGATTGCCGGCAACATCGGCTCGGAAGCGCGGATGGAGTACACGGTGATTGGCGACGCGGTGAACCTGGCGTCGCGGCTGGAGTCGGCGACCAAGGAGTTGGCGGTGGACGTGCTGATCAGCGAGGACACGGCGGCATTTCTCGGCGACGAATTCGACCTGCGCTATGTCGATGAAATCACCGTGAAAGGCCGCAAGCAGGCGGTCAAAGTGTTCGAGGTCAAGGCCAAGGCATGACGGCGCAGCGGCGCCGCGATTCGAGGGCGTGATGGCAAAGTGGTGCAATCTGACAGGTTTGTGGTCGAGCGCCCTGGTCGTCGCGGCGTGCGGCACCACGACAGGCGGTGGTGGCGGCGGCGGCGGCAGCGTCTCCACGGGCGGCGCGATCGGCACCATCTGCGCGGCGCAATCCGCGAACGAAGGCTGTTTCGGCGGCAGCCGGATGCAGTGCGTCGCTGGTAAGTGGGCGCTGCTCGCGACGTGCGGTGCCAGCGAACACTGCACCGAGAGCGCCGACCCGGCAGCGCCCGGCACCACCAAGCACGTGACGAACTGCGCCGCCAGCACCGTCGCCGCGGACGTCAGCACCGGCGGCGACAGCGACACCACGACGAGCGACAGCAGCGGCAGCGACGCGACAGTCAGCGACAGCGCCGGCGGCACCGACGCCGGCGGCACCGACGCAATCGGCCAAACCGACACCGGACCGGACATCACGGCCGACGTGTGCACGCCGCAATGCGCCGCCAAAGCCTGCGGTCCCAACGGCTGCGGCGGCAGCTGCGGCTTGTGCAACAGCAATGAAGTCTGCGACTTGAGCGGCAACTGCGTGCCCGACAGCGGCGGCACCATCGCCCAGGGCGCCAGCTGCTTCGGCAAGACCCAGCCGTGCGCCGCCGGCAGCACCTGCGCCGCCAACGCCGACCTCAGCGACTGGGTCTGCCAGAAGACCCGCACCGCCGGCCAGTCGTGCGGCCCCGGCATCGGCGACTGCGGCAGCGGCGCGGTGTGCGGCTTCACCGACTACACGCTCAAAGCCATGAAATGCTATGCGAATGTCAGCCTCGGCGGCACCTGCTCCGTGCCCGGCACCGGCGACTGCGCCCCCGGCGGCAACTGCATCTACACGGACGCCCAGGGCACCGGCACGCAGTGCACGGCCGTCATCGGCCCCGGCGGCAGCTGCGGCGTCGTCAGCGTTGGCCTCTGCGGCGCCGGCTATTCCTGCACGCCGCCCACCAGCGGCACAGGCGGCCAGTGCCTCGCCGAAGTTCCCGCCGGCGGCTTGTGCGGCGCGGGCGTGGGCGAGTGCGCGCTCGGCAGCACCTGCATCTACGACAGCAGCAGCCAGGCCAGCGCGACGTGCCAGTCGTCCGGCCAGGTCGGCGACGCGTGCGGCGGCTACGGCCAGCCCGGCGACTGCGTGCCCTGGGCCGCGTGCACGCCCGACAGCAGCGCCACCGGCAGCACAAGCCACTGCCGGGCGTTCGCCGCATCCGGCGGCGCGTGCGGCTACAACCTCGGCTTGTGTGCGGCGTTCTTGCAGTGCACCTACACCGACAGCAGCCAGACGACGCTCGGGTGCTTCAAGGCCGGCGCCGCGGGGGACGTCTGCGGCGCGGGCGTCGGCGGCTGCCTCCCCGGCTTGGCGTGCTTTCCCGCCGCCGCCGGCGACACCACCGGCACGTGCAAGGACGAATGCACGACGAGCAGCCTGTACAGCAACGGCACCTGCGACACGTGCCTGAAAGTCGACCCGGACTGCCTGAAGTAGCCGCTACGGCAGCTCGTGCAGGCCCCACGGCGGGTTGGCATTGACGATGCGATTCTCCGCGCAAGTCACCGTAATGGAAGTAAATTTCCGCGTAGGGTGGCTCGCCGCGAGCGTGTACTCGCCCGGCGGCACGTTGATCCACAGCACGCCGCCGTCGTCCGACGACTCGGTCAGGTCCGCCTGCGGCACGACCTTGGCGTTGAAGTAGATCGGCTTGGGCAGCTCGGGCGTCGCGCTCGCCACAACGCCGGCCACGCCGTGCGCGCCATGATCGCGAAATTGTTCATAGGTCATGCCTTGGATGACCTTGTCGCTGACCGTCGTCACGACCTGGCACTGCGTCGTCTTGGGCCCCACGCCGACCAACGTCGACAGCAGCACGAAAGTGCCCTCGTCCGGCGTCTGGAAATGCACGTGCTCCTGGTCCGGATCGCCCGGCTGCAGCGTCCAGGTCTGCAGGTAAATCGTGTGGAAATCCTGTTTGACGATGAACGGCGTCACCTTTTGGTTGGCCACTGCGATCTCAACTGCCAGATCGTAATAGCCATTATCGTCGGTGACGGTCGAGAACTGCGGCAGCTCGGCGACGCTGATTGTCGCGCCGGGGATCGGCTTGGGCGTGTTGAACGTGTACGCGACGCCGCGGAAATGCGTGATCGGGCCATGCACCGGCGCCGTCGCGGGCGAGGAA
>CAIPXZ010000714.1 GCA_903869075.1 uncultured Myxococcales bacterium
AGCCGTGCGCCACATTGTCCAGCACCGTCGGCGGAAAATACCGACCGTTGGGCGTACCGCCGCAGCGCACGCGCGCGCCTTGGGCGATGGCGTCATCCAGGATCGCCTGGCCGATGGCGATCTGCGGCAGGAACGTCATCGCCCCCAGCTCATTGTCCGGGTTGAGCGGGTCGCCCTGCACGAGCCCGCCGGCGAGCTCGACGACGCGCGCCGTCAGCTTCTCGGCGATCGGCCGCGCCACGTAGACGCGCGAGATCGACGCACAGACCTGACCGCTGTTGGCAAACGCGCCCCAGAGGATGGCGTGGGCGGTGCGCTCGATGTCGACGTCGGCGGTGACGATCGCCGGGTTGATGCCACCCAGCTCCAGCACGCACGGGATCAGCCGCTCCGCGCACGCCACCGCGACTTTTTTGCCGGTGGGCACGCTGCCGGTGAACATGACCTGATCGACGCCCGACGTGCACAGCGCGGCGCCGGTCTGGCCGCGACCGGTGACGATCTGCATCAAGTCCGGATTCAGCCGCGGCTCATCCTGGCACGCCGCGTCCCACAGCGCCTTGGCCTTGAGCGCGATCAGCGGCGTCACCTCGGAAGGCTTGATGACGGTCGCGTTGCCGGCGAACATCGCCATGACGGCGTCGCCAATCGGGATGGAAAACGGGAAGTTCCACGGGCCGATCACGCCGATCACGCCGCGCGGCACGCAGTGCAGGTAGCTCCGGCGCTGGACCATCAGGTGCAGCGAGATGCTCTGCGGCGCCAAAATCTTCGGCGCGCGGCTCTCAAAATAGGCCATCAGGTCGCAAAACGGCAGCACGTCGTGGACGAGCGCTTCCTGCAGCGGCTTACCGTTCTCCAGGGACACGGCGCGCGCCAAGTCGTCGGCATGTTGGGCGATTTGGTGGCGAAATGCCCGCAGCGCCTCGCAGCGTTCCCGCACCGGCAGCGCACCCCAGGCGACCTGGGCGATGCGCGCCCGCGCCACTGCGGCATGCACATCGCTCGGCGCCATCACCGGCGCTTCACCCAGCAGCTCCCCGCTGGAAGGCGCGTGAATCACGAGCGAATCGACAAAAGCCACGCCATTGACGTCAGACTGAGCAAGAGCAACCACGTTCGCCTCATCGGGCCGGTGCAAATCCGGCGCGTGCTGCGAACTTTGCCATGAATCAGCGGCGTTGTCTTGCGCCCGCGGCGGCGGCTAAAAGAAGCGTTCGCCCTTGGCAGCCTTGTCGAGCAGCAGCTGGCACGGCTTGAAGCGCTTGCCGTGCTTGGCTTCCAGCGCCTTCAACTTCTCGACGACGGTCTTGACGCCGATGCGGTCCATGTAGCGGAACGGCCCACCCTCGAACGGCGGGAAGCCGATGCCCATGACAGCGCCGAGATCGCCCGCGTAGGCGTCGCGCAAGGTGCCGTCCTGCAAGCACAAAGCCGCTTCATTGCACAGCCCGAGGATCATCCGCTCGGCCATCTCCGGCAGGTTGCCCGCCTGGGTCGCCGCGCCGTTGGGCAGGTGCTTGTAAACCGTCTCATCGACGACTTTTTCGCCCTTTTCCAGCACGGACTTGCCGTTTTCGTACTTGAAAAAGCCCTTGTTGTTCTTGCGACCCAGGCGCCCTTCGTCGATCAGCGCCTGGCTGATGTCCGGCGGGAACTGCATGCGGTCGTGGTAGTGCTCTTTCATCACTTTCATGACCTTGAGGCCGACGTCGATGCCGACTTCATCCATCAACGTGATCGGCCCAACCGGGAAGCCGTGCGTCGTCGCCGCTTCGTCAATCGACTCCAGCGCGAAGCCCTCGACCGCGAGGAAGATCGCCTCGGTCATGTACGGCACCAAGGCGCGCGTCGTGTAAAAGCCCGGGCAATCATTGACGACAATCACGTGCTTGCCCATCTTGCGCGCCACCGCGACCGTCGCCGCAGTCACTTCCGGCGCGGTCTTGGGCGTCACGATGATCTCGACGAGCGGCATCTTCTCGACCGGCGAGAAGAAGTGCATGCCGATGACCCGCTCCGGGTGCTTGGCCTTCGCCGCGATGTCGGCGATCGGCAGCGACGACGTGTTGCTGGCAAAAATGCCACCCACCTGCGTCACTTTCTCGATGTCGTCGACCATCCGCTGCTTCAAGCCGAGGTCCTCAAACACCGCCTCGATGACCATCTCGCACCGGCCAAAGCCGCTGTAGTCGGTGCCGCCGGAGATGCGCGCCATGCGCTCGTCGTAGCCGGCGTCGCCGTAGACCTTGCGCTTGCGGGCCTTGCCGAACACCTTGCGCGCGTAGTCCAAGCCGCGGCCGACGGCCTCGTGGTCGCGATCTTTGAGCCGCACCGTGTAGCCCTGGTCCGCCAGCACCGTGCCGACGCCCGCGCCCATCAAGCCGGCGCCGAGGATGCCGACGCGCGTGACCTTCGGCGCCGTGACGCCTTCCGTCCCCGGGCCATTGTCCTTTTTCAGCGCCGTAATCGCGTGGAAAAGGTGCTGCAAGCCGTGGGATTCAGCGGTCAGCAGCAGCTCACCAAAGCCCTGCGCCTCCGCCTCGTAGGTGCCCTTGCCAATCACGTCCAGAATCTTCAGCGGCGCCGGATACAGGCCCTTTGTCTGCTTCAGCACCTTCTTGCGCGCTTCATGCAGCACAACGCGCCGGCCCAGCTGGTTGCCTTCCAGCAGGAACGTCTGCACTTCCTCCTGCACATTCGGCTTCTTCTTGGCGTGCGCCGGCTTGCCATGCGCCAGATCCACCGCCAGCTTGCGCGCCGACTCCAGCAGCTTGCCCGCCGGCACCGCCGCGTCGATCAGGCCGAGCTTGAGCGCCTTGCTGGCGCGGATGTTCTTGCCCGTCAGCATCATGTCCAGCGCGTTTGCCAGACCGATCAGCTTGGGCAGCCGCACCGTACCGCCACCGCCCGGCAGCAGGCCCAGCATCACTTCCGGCAGCGCCAGCTTTGTCTTGCGGTGGTCGGTCGCCACGCGCGCCGTGCATGCCAGCGCGAGCTCGAGGCCACCGCCCAGACAGTCGCCGTGGATCGCCGCGACCGTCGGAATGCCGAGCTTCTCCAGCTTGCGGAACGAATCCTGGGCATTTTTGGAGAGCTTGGCGCCCTCGGCGACCGTGCGGACAAGGCCCAAATCGTCGATGTTGGCGCCGGCGATGAAGCCCGCGTCCTTGCCCGACGCGATGACCACGGCCTTGATGCGGGAATCCGCGCCGATCTTGCTGAACAGCGCCTCGAATTCCGGCAGCAAGTCCACCGATAGCGTGTTGACCTTGCTGTCCGGACAGTCGATCCACACCGTGGCGATGCCGTCGCCATCCGGGCCTTCGAGGCGGACTGCTGGATTCTTGCCGGGGTTTGCCATGGAATCACCTGATTTGAAGAGGGAAATTCAGCCGACCGGGCATCCTTGCCCGGTTCAGCGGGCGACTCAGTTGCGTTCAAACACCATCGCGGTACCCATGCCGCCCGCGGCGCAAATCGTGCCGAGGCCGAACTGCTTGTCCTCCTGCCGCAGCGCATTCAGCATCGTCGTGGCGATGCGGATGCCGGTCGCCGCGAACGGGTGGCCGTACGCCAGCGAGCCGCCGCGGACGTTGAGCTTGGCGTGGTCGACCTCACCCAGCAGCTTGGTGCGGTTCAGCTTGTCGGCAAAGAACGCCTTGTCATTGAACATTTTGATGTTCGAAAGCACCTGCGCGGCGAACGCCTCGTGGATTTCCAGAAGGTCCATGTCGCCAAGCCACAGCCCGGCGCGGTCCAGCGCCAGCGGCGTCGAGTAGACGTTGCCCAGCAGCATGTTCTCGCGCGGATCCTGGCCGGCAAACGCGAAGCTGCGGACAAAGCCCAGCGGCGTGTAACCCAGCTCTTTCGCCCGGCTTTCGCGCATCAGCAGCACGCAGCCCGCGCCATCGGTCAGCGCCGACGACGTCGCCGCCG
>CAIPXZ010000715.1 GCA_903869075.1 uncultured Myxococcales bacterium
AACAAGCGCGCCGCTGCGGCGCCAACTCCAGCCAAGACTTGCCATCGATCCCCTCCCGCTCCGGCACGGCGAGGCCGCGGCGCAGCGGACCCATCTTGCGCTTGGTCGGGCGCGGCTGCAAGCCGCGCGGGCGTAGGCGTGCGCGGTCTTGCCGACAAGTCACCGGACGTGGCGTCTGGTTGACGGCGGACGCGTGTGGGTGAGCCGGAGACCATTGACGCCGCGAGCACGGCGCATAGGATCCCGCCGCAACGTCGCGGGCCTCACCCCGGAAATGGCGTGCCGGAGGCCGCGGTCATGAAGCTGGGAACGGGACGTCTGCTGCTGCTTTGGACGGTGCTGGCAACGGCTTGCGGGCAGACGCCGACCGGCGATGGCGGCGCGCTTGTCGCCGATGTGGCGCCGGATGTGACGGCTGAGGTCGCCCCGGACGTGAAGCAAATGGGCACGGACGTCGCCGACACCGCCGAACCCGACACCGCCGAACCCGATGATGCCGACGTGGCGGACGCCAAACCCGACGCCAAGCCGGACACCAAAGCGGACGCCAAGGATGCCGGACCGGACGTGCCTGATGTGGCGCCGGACGCCGCCGATGCTGCCGTTGACGTCGCCGATGGCGGTGTGCCGGACGCCAGCGCGCCGGATGTGCCAGCGGACGCGGCGGTCGACGCCGTGGATGCCGCTGACGCCGCGACCATCGACGTCGCCGTCTGCGTCGCCACTTGCGACGGCACCAGCTGTAACGACGGCTGCGGCGGCAGCTGCGACGGCCAGCCGTGCAGCGACGGCGACCTGTGCACGACCGGCGACACCTGCGCCGCGCTCGCCTGCAGTGGCACGCCGACAAGCTGTGACGACGGCAATGTCTGCACGTTGGACGCCTGCGCTGCCGCCACCGGCAGCTGCGACCACACGCCCGACGCCAACGCCACGCCCGACCCGAGCGCGTGCGCGCCCGCGGTGTGCCAGACCGTCGCGGCGCAATGCGCAGCCGGCCAGGTCACGTGCACGCCCAGCGCGCAACCGGACGCCACGCCGTGCGCCGGCGGCAAGTGCCAGACCGGCGCCTGCCTGCCCGCCGAGTGCACGCCCGCCACCGCCACCTGCAGCGGCAACGCCACGCAACTCTGCGATAGTCTTGGATTCTGGAGCGCCGCCAGCCCCTGCGCCAACGGCAGCAGCTGCTGGAACGGCGCCTGCCAGCCGCAGATCTGCAGCGCTGGCACCGCCACCTGCGCCGGCAACACCCGCCAGGTCTGCGACGCGCTCGGCCTCGCCTACGCCGTCACGGAGGACTGCGGCCCGAGCGCCACGGTCTGCGCCAACGGCGCCTGCGTCGCGCCCATCTGCACGCCCGGCGCCATCGACTGCGGCGCCACCGGCGTGCGCACCTGCCTGCCACCCGGCCTCAGCTACAGCGAAACCGCGTGCGCGGACGGCTACGCCTGCAACGCCGGCGCCTGCCACGAGCAGATCTGCACGCCCGGCCAGTTCCGCTGCGTCGGCAAGGCGGTCATCCAGTGCGGCGCCGCCGGCCTCGACTTCACAACCGTCCAGGACTGCGCCGCCACCGGCCAGACCTGCCAGGCCGGCAGCTGCGTGGCGCCGGTGTGCACGCCCGCCGACAACGCATGCAACGGCGCGCAAGCCAGCCACTGCAGCGCCGACGGCCTGAGCTTGCAGCAGGCCACCTGCAACGCCTACCAGGCCTGCAGCGGCGGCTTGTGCGTCAACCACCTCTGCCAGCCCGGCAGCAGCGCGTGCTGGGGCGACGTCGTCGTCGGCTGCGACGCCGCCGGTCTCAGCGCCAGCGCCACGCCCGACTGCGCCGCCAGCGGCCAGGTCTGTTGGCAGGGCGCCTGCATGCCAGTCATCTGCCAGCCCGGCGACACGCAGTGCACCGGCGGCATCCCCGCCACCTGCAACGCCAAGGGCACCGGCTGGGACGCCAGCGTGTGCGGCTACGGCCAGCTGTGCCTCGGCAAGCAGTGCGTGACGGCAGTCTGCGCGCCCAACAGCCTGTATTGCCAGGGCGCCGTCGTCGCCCAGTGCGGCGCGGACGGGCAGGGCGGCACCGCCGTCGAGAACTGCGCCGTCAGCGGCAAGGCCTGCGCCAACGGCGCGTGCGTCATCGCCGCGTGCCTGCCCGGCACCAAGAGCTGCGATTCCGGCCACTTGCTGACGTGCAAAACCGACGCCACCGGCTGGTGGGTCGACACCTGCGACGACGGTCAGAGCTGCACCAACGACGGCTGCGACCCGATTGGCCAAAAATGCGTACACAATGCAATGGTTTGCGAGGACGGCAACCCGTGTACCGCCGACACCTGCATGTACGGCAAGTGCGTCGGCGCGTGGGGCGATAACCAGCCGTGCAGCGACGGCGACCCGTGCACGCCGCTCGATTTCTGCTTCCAGGGCCAATGCCAGAGCCACGGCGTCGCTGACGTCGTGACAATCGCCGGCAACGGCACCGCGGGCTACGTCGACGGCTTGGAGTCCGTCGCCCGCTTCAACAAGCCCGAGGGCATGGCGGAGCGCGCCGACGGCAGCATCCTCATCGCCGACACCGGCAACCACTGCATCCGCTTGTGGACGCCGGGCAAGAGCGTCACGACCTTTGCCGGCGCCGGTTTCGCCGGCTTCATGGAAGGCGACGCCATGCTCGCGCAGTTCAAGTCGCCCACGGGCGTCGCCGTCGGCGCCGATGGCACTGTCTACGTGGCGGACTCCGGCAACAACCGCATCCGGCAAATCAAGGGCGGCGTCGTCAGCACGTTCAGCGGCAGCGGCGTCGCCGGCTATGCCGACGGCCCGGCCACGACGGCGCAGTTCAACGGTTTCGCAGCCTTGCACCGCGGCCCCGACGGCGCGCTGTGGGCGGCCAGCAGCTACTACCTCCGGCGCATCGCCGCCGACGGCAGCGTCACGACGTTCTTGGGCGGCGCCGGTCCGTACCAGAAAGCCACCGGCGCGCTGTGGCAGGTCAACTACGTGCCGCCGCTGGAATTCGCCTTCGCGCCGGACGGCAGCATCTTCGTGTCGCTGTACTACAACTCCCAGCAAATCTTCCGAATTTCACCGCAGAACGACGTCACGCTGGCCTTTGACGCCGACGGCGCCATGGTCGTCGACAGCCACGGCGTCATCTGGTTCCAGGACAGCGGCAACCTCTACCGCGGCACAACCGGCGGCAGCTACGGCCTGTACGGCGGCGTGTGGTCGGGCGGTTTCGCCGACGGCGTCTTCACCGCCGGCTTGATCGGCAACGCCGCGCGGATGCTGCTCACAAGCGACGGCACATGGCTCTTGGCCGACACCGCCAACAACGCATTGCGCAAGGTCAATCATGTGCTTGGCGGCTGCGACGACGCCAACAGCTGTACCGCCGACAGCTGTCAGCCCGACGGCACTTGCGCGCACGTCGCCCTCGCCGCCGGCCAGACCTGCACGGACGGCAACAGCTGCACGCTCGGCGACACCTGCGGCGGCGGCAGCTGCCAGGGCGGCGCGCTGCTCAACTGCGGCGACGGCAACGAGTGCACCGACGACGCCTGCGACCCCTGGACCGGCCAGTGCGCCCACACGCAGAGCATCCGGCCGTGCACCGCCGGCGACGCCTGCAACCTCGCCATGGTCTGCAGCTTGGGCACCTGCGGCGCCGGACCCGCCAACGAGACAACGCGCGCCGGCGGCGCCACCGCCAGCGCCGGCTACGTCGACGCCAACGGCCTGACGGCGCGCTTTGGCAGCGGCCTCGGCGGGCTGATCGCCCAAGCGGACGGCGCACTTTTGGTCGCCGACCCCGCCAACCTCGCGCTGCGCCGCCTCACCGCCGGCAACGACGTCACCACCTGGGGCAGCGCCGGCGGCACCGTCGCCAGCGGGCCGCTCGGCAGCGTCGGCATGGGCAAGCCGCTCGGCGTCACGCAGGACCGCCGCGGCACGGTCTATTTTTCAAGCTACGACCAAATCGTCCGCGTCGTCCAGGGCCAGGTCGGGCTCTGGTGCGGCGGCTACAGCGGCTACAGCGATGGCGCGTGCGCCACGGCGCAGTTCAAAAGCCCGCAACAATTGGCTTTTGGCGCCGAGGGCACGCTCTACGTCGCGGACAGCGGCAACCACGTCGTGCGCGCCATCAGCCCGACCGGCACCGTCACGACGCTCGCCGGCACCGGCACCAAGGGCTACACCGACGGCCCGGCCAAGACCGCGCAGTTCGACACGCCGCGCGGCATCGCGGTGGGCGCTGACGGCAGCGTGTACATCAGCGACGACGGCAACTTGCGGATTCGCAAGCTCAAAGCCGGCATCGTCTCGACGATTGCCGGCGGCGGCAACAGCGTCGCCAGCCCGGTGGCGACAAGCCAGCTCGCGCTCGCGCAGCCGACCTGGCTGACGCTCGACTTCAGCGGCGCGCTGTATGTTGCGGACAAGACGCGGCTTTGGCGCATCACCGGCGCGACGGCGACCGACGTCGTCGGCCCGGTGCCGGTCTACTCCGGCGGCTACATCATCGACGGCCCGACGACCAAGGCGCAGCAGATCCAGGTCGCCGGCACCGTCGCCAACGGCGATGGCAGCGTCGAATTCGCCGACGACCGCACGGTCCGCCACCTGACCGCCTACATCCGCACCTGCGACGACGGCAGCCCGTGCACCGCCGACAGCTGTGACGCCGCCAGCGGCGCCTGCCTGCACGTCAACGCCGCCGACGCCAGCGCCTGCGACGACGGCGACGCATGCAGCAGCGATGACGCCTGCGCCAGCGGCGCCTGCACCGGCACTGTCAACAGCTGCGACGACGGCGAAGCCTGCACTGCAGACAACTGTAGCCCGTACACCGGCGCCTGCGAGCACATCGCGCGGCCTGGCTATTGCACGGACGGCAGCGCCTGCACCGGCGCCGAGGCGTGCTTCGGCGGCAGCTGCACCGCCAAGACCGCGCTCGTCGTCCACCTCGCCGGCTCGACGCAGAGCGCCACCGGCTTTGCCGACGGCGACGCCTGGAGCGCGCGCTTCCAGACCGTCAACGAAGGCTGCGCCGACGCCGCCGGCAACGTCTACGTCCTCGACGTCGGCAACCTGCGGATCCGCCGCGTCGCCCCAGACGGCAGCACCACAACCGTCGTCGGCAGCGCCAGCGCGCCCACCACCGGCACCAGCGACGGCCCCGCGCTCGCCACCGCCGCTGTCAACCTCCAAGCCGTCGTCTGTCGCGCCCAGGGCCTCGCCGGTTTTGCCACAAGCGACGGCTACTTCGACTACACGGTCGACACCGCGACCGGCCTCGGCACCGTCAAAAAGCGCTGCGGCGCAGCGTGGCCGGCGGTCGTCGGCGGCCCCGGCGTCGGCAAAATTGACCCAGGCAGCTATTTCTTCGGCGGCCCCGACGGCTCGATCATCGCCACGCAAGTCACCAGCAGTTACGCCAATTTCTACTACACCTACACCGCCCACGTGTTCCAAGTGCTGGCCAGCGGCGAAGTCGTGCTCGTCGCCAGCGGCGCGCCGTCCGCCAGCTGGTCCGGCGCGGCGCAGGACGCCAACGGCACGGTGCGCGCCATCGATTCCTACGGCGAAATCTACAACGTCTTCCCCGGCACCTTCACCGCCACCGGCGCGTTGTCCGACGGCGTCGCCATCGCCGCCGCGCCGCAGGGCGCCATTTACGGACTGATCAGCGGCGCCTTGTCGCGCTTTGACCCGGGCACCGGCTTGACGACGCCCATCGCCGCCAACGGCACCAAGGCCGGCGACCAGCTGTTGGGCGCCGCCGACCTCAGCTCCTGGAAGGTCATCGCCGTCGCCGAGCCCAACCGCATCGTCATCGGCCACAGCGGCGAGCTGCGCAACATCATCCTGCCGCAAAACGTCTGCGATGACGGCAACCCGTGCACGCTGGACACCTGCGACGCGCTCACCGCCGCCTGCGCGCACACGCCCGCGAGCGGCAGCTGCAACGACGGCGACCCGTGCACAACCGGCGACAGCTGCGGCGGCGGCCAGTGCGCCGGCTTGCCCGTCGTCTGTGCGAGCACGCAGGCGTGCGTCGCCGGCACGTGCACGTCGCTGTTCACCGCCACAACGCAGCTGACGATGGCCGAACAGGCGCAGCTCAACGCCTGGGCGGGCGTCAGCGCCAGCCACAGCTGGCAGCGCTGCTACGGCGGGCCCGGCGGCAGCGGCAGCGCCGCCAAGCTGTTCAGCGCGTGCGTCGGCAAGGGCCCCAGCTACACGGTCATCACCGCGTACGACGCCAAAAATCCCAGCGTTTTGCACACTTTTGGCGCGTACCAGTCGCAGCCGTGGATGACCTCGGCCAGCTCCACCGTCAACGTCTACGCCGACGACAGCGCCGCGTTCCTGTTCTCGCTCGACAAAAACGCCAAGCTGCCGGTCACCACGTCGTTTGGCACCTACGCTTTCTGGGGCTTCTACGTGCAACCCACGATGCCGGGGCCGAAATTCGGCCAATCCGACCTCGTCCTGGCCAGCGATCTCGGCAGCGGCACGTTGAACCTCGGCGACTCGTACAGCACGGCGCCGCTCAGCTGCCTCGGCGCGCCGTGCAGCAGCTGGTTCGCCGGCAGCACGGCGTTCACTGTCGCCGGCATCGAGGTCTTTTACTGAGCCGCTACGCGGGGTTCCAGCGCACGGAAGCGCGGCGCGGCCGCGGCGGCGGCGTCTCGGCGGGATAGCCAACCGGCAGCAGCGTCAGCAGCGCGACGTTGTCCGGCAGGTTGAAGTGCGCGCGGACCTCGTCGTGTTCAAAATGGTGGTTCCACACGGTGCCGAGGCCCATCGACACCGCCTGCAATACCATGTTTTCCGTAGCGATTGCCGCGTTGATCAGCGCCCACTCGCGGCCCATCTTCAGCGACAAGCCATTGCCGCGCCCCGAGCGCAGCGTGCCGAGATCCGCCTTGGGCGACGCCGCCATGACCTCGCCGATGTGCTGCTGCAGCTCCGCGTCGGCGCCGACGTCCGCCATGCACACGAGCACGACGGGCGCGTTCATCAGCGCCGGCAGGTGATACGCCGCGGCGCGCACCGCCGCCAAATCCTCTGGCGTTTCAGCGACAAGCACGCGAAAGTGCTGCAGGTTGATCGACGACGGCGCGAGGCGCCCGGCTTCAATCATCGCCTCGATCTTTTCTTGCTCGACTGGGCGGTCCAAGAACACGCGGATACTGCGCCGATCGGCGATGGCGGGAAGGATGGCTACCATGGCGAAACTCCTTGCAAGTGACACGCTCAACGTGGCCGAAGCGCGGCGGCTCCAGCCTGACTTGAGCGAGTCTGTCGTCCGGAGATGGCGCTGTCAATCCCGTCGACACGCCGACGGTGGTTCGCGAACAAGCCGTCTTCAGCCGCGGCGTGCCGCCAGCGGTGCGCGCTCACGGATCCAGTCCGAACGGCAATCGGCCTGACGAGAAGAACTGGGTGTTGGCCATTGGTCCGCAGGCTTAGCGGTAGCCGCTCATGAGGACGAAGCCGAATGTCAGCGTGTTGACCCACGGGCTGTCGCCGCTGGTGTCTGCGTGCGGCACGGACGTGAACAACAGCTGCAGCGCGCCGCCGAGGAAGCTGCGGCGGCGGATTTGGCCCTCCAGCCCGGCGAGGACGTTGATGCCGTAGCCGATGCCGGTTTGCGTGTCCCCGAGCGCGACAGCGGCGGCGCCGACGGCGACCGAGAGGAACGCCGGGCCAAAATACGTGGTGGCGCCGGCGCCGAAGAACACTGGGCTCAAGTCGCCGCTGGAGTTGCCGTAGTCGGTGGACGTGCCGCCATGGGCGACCGCGATTGCCGGGTCGCGGACCATGACCACGGCGACATCCAGATGTAGAATCAGGTCTTGTCGCAGCGCCGCGCCAAACTGGCCGCCCAGCGTCAGGCCAAGGCCGCTCGCGCTGACGTCGCCGTCGCTGTAGCTCTGCTTTGAGCTCGCGTACGCCAGCCCCGCGTGCGCGCGCAGCCAGAGGCCATCGTGCGCCGGCTCGGACGGCCCGCCATACGGCATTCCCGGCGGCGGGCCCCACTGCGCCAGCGCCGGCGTCGCGCCCGCCAGCAGACCCAGCGTCAGCACCAGCAGCGGCAGCGCGCGGCGTCCAAGGGTCTGAAAGAGCGGGAATTTAGCGGCGTGCATGGTCTGCCTCTCGATGATCCGCGGCGTTATTTGGTGACCGAGCAGTAGTTGGGAAACACCGCGGGCAGCGTGCCGTCGGCGAACGGCACCGGCGCCTCGCCCAAGCGAAACCGGCTGAGGAACGTCCAGTTGGCGGCCGTCATCTCCGCGGGCCATTTGTGGCCGGTGTCGTGGTTGCACTGGATGGCGTAGTGCTTGTCGGCGATGACAAACGCGATGAGGTCGTGGGCCATGAGGTCAAAGTTCTGGCCATACGCGCTGTCGCCCGCGCCGCCCCAGGTGATGAGCATGGGAAACTTATTGGTTGTGCTGGGGAATTTGAACAAGTAGCCGCCCGATGACGGCGCTGCCGCGGCGATGACCTTCTCGCGCGACAGGGCGGTGAACGCGGTCATCAAGCCGCCGCCGGACATGCCGGTCACGTAGACGCGCTTGGGGTCGGTCTTGTACTGGGCGCTCGCGCACTTGAGCATGTCGTCAAAAAACACGAGGTCGGGGTTATCGTCGTCAAACGCGTGCATGCCGTAGTCCCAGTCGGTCTGGCTGACCGCCTTGCCGTTGGCGTCGCGCTCGGACTGCGGCACCACGAGCACGAACGGCGCCTGCTTCTGCATCGCCGCGTAGTTCGTCTCGCCGAGGATGTCGCCCATGTCAGCCGCGACGCCGTGAAACAGGAAGACAATCGGCATGTTCTGCGCTGTGGCGTCGTCGGGCAGGACTACCGTGAACTTGCGCTGGCGCTCGGCGCTGATCATCGCGTTGACGCCGGCGACAAGCGTCGGGCAGCTGGCAATCGGCGCGTAGTGCTTGACCGTGACGGCGGCGCAGGAAGCGCCCGGCGTCGCGCCTTGCGTGCCCCACGGCACGGCCTTGAACGTGGACGTCGCGATATCCTTGATGAATTCCAAGACGGTGCCGCCAACGCTGCCGCAGAACGTGCCGTCCGCCTGCAGCGTGCCGTTCAGCGCGAAGTTGGCGATGTGCACGTCCGTGCCGGTCGGCGAGGCTTTGCCGGGCAAGGTGATCGTGTCGGTCAGCACCGTGAAGGTGCCGCCCTTGGCGACCGGGACGTTGGTCAGCGTGGCAATCGGGTCGCTGATGTACACCGGGTCGCTCTTTTCCGAGACCGCGCGCAGCTCGAACGTCGCAAAAGTGCCGCCGTCGGCGATGCTGCCGGTCGCGGTGATTGTCGCCTTGAACGGCAACAGCAGGTCGCCAAATGGCACGACGTCGACGTTGATGTAGAATTCGCCTTGCGGGATCGCTTGACCCGGTGAGACGTCACCCGCCAGCCCGGTGGCGTCACTCGCCCCGGCAGTATCGTCGGCGGTGGCGTCAGAATCCGCCGGTGCCGGCGTCGAAGCGCAGGCGGTCAGCAGGGCAAAGGGCAACAACCAAGCGAAATTCATGACAGCTCCGGCGCGCGCATCCTGGCCGCGCGTGATCGGTGCCAAGCGTGCGGCGAGTCGGCGTCGCGGTCAAGCGGCGGGTTTGACACGCCCGGGTCGCCTCCGCATGCTGGCCACGCACGGACGGAGCGGTCGTCCAGCGGCGCGGCGCCGGGGGCGGGAGGTTGGAGTGGAGACGCTGTACCAAAAGAGCACATTCAGCAACGACACAAGCGACAGCTTGGAGCTCGCGGGCAGCGAATTCGAGGGCTGCACCTTTGAGCGCTGCGAATTTCCCGGCGCGGCGGTCAGCGACGCGGTGTTCCGCGATTGTCGCTTTGAAAACTGCAACTTCGCGATGGTCCGCTTCGGCGATGCGCTGCTGCGCGACGCGCT
>CAIPXZ010000716.1 GCA_903869075.1 uncultured Myxococcales bacterium
ATAGCCCGGGACTTCAGTCCCGGGTGCACGAGGTCGAGCTTGCGACCGCCCTGGGGCCGTCTGGCAGGCGGCGGCCCCAGCATGGCTTCCGCTTGTAACTTCAACGACCTTCGGCGAAGCTACCGGCAACGCCGCCGGAGACCGCCCATGTCCAGCACCCGCATCGCCAGCTTCCTCGCCGCCACCGCGATTGTCGGCGCGCTCGCCTATCTCGCGTGGATCCGCCCCGCGCCCGCGCCGGCGAGCGAGCCGGTGTATCCAAACTACGGCCTGCCGCGCGCTGCGCCGCCGCCGTCTCAGCCGGTGCCGGAAGTCGTCGACACGGCGCTGGGCATCGGCCTGCAGCTGCCGGCGGAGCTGACCCGGGTCACTGGCAGCAATGTGGCGACATGGCGCTCCGCCGACCTGGAGGTGCAAGTTGAGCGCCTGGACGCCGCCATCACGAACGAAGAGGCGGCGCTGGCGACCATCGGCGGCCGCACCGACGTCATGCGCGAGCGCCGCACGCCCGCGGGCGGCCTGCTGCTTGTCAAGCCCAACCCGGTGGCGCACGCCGACCGCGGCCACGTCTGGACGCTGCTGGGCAACGGCAAGGCGTGGTGGCGCGCGCACTGCCGCGGGCGCGGTGACGCGGAGGCGGTGTGCGGCAGTCTGCGGTTGGTGCCTTGAGCGGGGGGCGGCAACGGCGGGGACTTGGCGCGCGACCCGAACGGCTGACCGGGCGCGCGGCAGGTTCCTCTCACACGCGGCGCGCCTGCGGCGTCGCCAGCGCCCAGCGCTACAAAAACACCCAAGCCGACAGCCCGCCCTCCACCTTCACGCCGTTGTGCGTCAGATCGAAGCCGAGACCGAGGTCCGGCAGCACTTGCCAGCGCGTCGCGAGGTTGGCCGCCCAGCGCTGCGCCCCGGGCTGCAGCGGAAAGTACAGCCAGCGCGCCTCAGCGAGCGAAATGACCGTCGGCGCCCAGCGCACGCGCACGCCGAGGTGCGGACCGACGCCGCCGGCCACCGGCACGTAGGCCGCGAGCCGCTCGGAGGGCCCGGCGCTCACCTCAGCGGCGAGCAGCGCATACGTGGCGAAGCGCTCGCCGGCGCTGGCGAACGTAAACCCGCCGCCGATGCGCGCCCTGCCCACCAGACAGCCATCGCAGCCGGCGTCGTGGCGCGTCACAAGCCCCAGCCGCAGGTCCCAGCTCGGCTTGAGCGAGAACCGCGACACCGGAACCAGCGTACCAACGTGCATCAGCTCCAGCGATTCCAGCTGGTAATGCTCATCGCGCCCGAGAAAGAGCCGCAGCTGGGTCGGCAGGAACTCCAGGCGGCCCAGCTCGGGGTAGCCGTTGGGCGGATCGACGAGGTCGTGCAGCGCCAGCCGCGCGTGGAGGTCGATGTACGGCGTCCCGGCCTGCGTCATGCCGACGCCAAGGCCAAAGCGCTTGGAATCGTGGCCGAGATCGGGCCGCTCCGCCATCGGGCTCAGGCGCGCGAGCGCCGGGCTGGGCACCTGCAGCTCCGCGCGGCGTTCCAGGAGCCGCTGCCGCAGGGGCCCCGCTGCCGAGTCGTTCCCCGGCAGCAGCTCCTTGGCGTGGCGGAAGTCGATGTAGTCGATGCCGGCGTCCAGTACCTGCGCCTGCTCAGCCGGCGGCAGGTCGCTCAGGTCCGCATCGGGCTGCGCGGTCACCGCCTCGACGCGGCGCAGCAGCGCCTCCGGCATCGCCGCAATCCGTTCCTGAAACTGCCGGCGAATGGATGGGCGAAAGCGCACCTCGCGCACCAGCCCGGGCGTGCGCGTCAGCGCCTTGACGGTATCAGCGGGGACCACGGGCCAGCCGACCTTGGCCAGCAAGTGCAGGTGCGGCTGCACGGCGTTGATCAGGCCCAGCACATGCCACGAACAGTTCTCGGAGACGTAATAGTACGGAAACGCGGTCTGGCCGAGCTCCCTCAGATGGGCAAAAGCCAGCGCGACGCGGTCCGGTGGCAGGTCGAGGTCGTACTCCCACAGGTCGCGCGACTCAAAATCGTTGTACTCGCGGACCTTGTAGAAGTACGGATAGGCCATGAAGCGCCCGGGGAAAAAGCCGAGCAGGCCCTTGATTGCATACAGCACGGCATTGCCGGTATCGACCTGCGCCGAGAAGTCCGTGCCGTGGTCCAGCAGCTCGAGCGTCCGCCCCGTGCTCGGGTGATCCAGGTGGTTGAAGCGCAGGAACGTGTGGCCGAACGCCGACGCCGGCGCGCTGAGGTAATAGGACGAGAACACGACCGTCGCCGACTTGGGCGAGACCCGCTCCCAGAACCGCGCGAGGCCAGCGCAGCGCACGTGCGGCAGCAAATGCGCGTCCAGGTCGAGGTGATCGACGAGCAGCGCCGTCCGGGCGGGGAAACGGCAAATCGCGTGCTTGTCGTGCGGGTCCGTCGGCGTTGCGCCATCGGCCAAAGCCGTCGGCGTGGCGTCATCGGGCGGGGCAAAGACCGCGGCAATCAAGGCGTTCAGTTCAGCTTGCGGATCCGTCTGCCCCGTCGGCGCCAAAAAGAACGTCCCAGCGTCCGCGCCGCTGCGCCAACCGCCCCCCGCGGCGCGCTGCCAATGGCCAATCGCCAGCCATGGCGCGGAATGGGCGAAGTCCCGGCGTTGCGCGAGCGCCCGCAACGCCGCTTGGTGTTCAGCTGTGGCGTCGGCCGTCTGCGCCAATGCGGGCGCGGCAAAGCCGACAGCGAGCAGGAGCTGGACCAGGGCGGCGAGGACGCGAATTCGGGACACAGGACATCCTGATCCGCCGGCGACGGCTGGCTGGTAACGTGCGGCCAAGCCGTCGCCGGGGACATCTTGCAGGGTTGACGCAGGCTTAGCCCAGCTTGTTGCAGCTGAGCGTCTTGTCCGCCTTCAGGGTCGAGAGGATGTTGGTGGACATGTTCTCGGTCGAGACGTCCGCCGACGGGACGATCGACTTGAAGTTCTTCTGCAGGCTCACGCCGACGGCGGCGGCATCGGAACAGCCGGCGAGCGCCGACAAGTTGGCCAGGGTCTCGCCGCTGCCGCGCGACATGTCCTTGGCGAGCGCTTCGCGGTTGACCTCGATGAAGACCTTGGCGCTGGCGTGGCCGCCCGAGGTGTCAGCGCAGTTGCTGGTGCCGCTGCTGATGCCAAAAGTCTGCGACGCCGACAAGCCGTTCGTCGTGGCGGCGAAGACCTGGACGAAGCCATTGCCGGGGCCAAAGAGCATGGAGCCCAAGCCGCAACCCGCCGAGCCGTAGCCAGCGGCCAGCGCGGGCGTGGCGATTGCGAGCGATGCGAGAGCGCAGAGGACAGACAAACGACGCATGTGAACTCCATCAAGGCAAGGAATACGCTGAACTATCCGGGCAACTTGGCCAGCAACCGCTGGCGGCTGCCCAGTCCCTTCGCGCATCCCATGTGGACAAACGATAACACCGACCTGGTGTGTCTGTTGCCGAGCATCCCGGCTTTCGCGGCACGCTGTCAAGTGGCAAAAGGCCGCGCGCGTGTGGGGACGCTGGGCCCCCATGTCTTGGGCGGGAAATTGACAACGGTTGCATCCTGGCGCGCGGCGATTGCCCCGGAGTCGCAGGCATTGTGACAAGGTGAGACAAGGGCGCCGCCGAAGTCACATCTGTCTCACCATAGCATGGATTATCAAAGGACTTTTTCGCAGGCGACAGCCGCCATTGCGCGCGCCAGTGTGAATTCTCGCGGTTGCCTGCAGAACCGCTTGCCGCCGCGCCAAGGCCCGTGTATTTTCAGCACATGCACGGCCAGAGTTGGCAAACACATTGCACTTTCGGTGCAGTCGATCACCACAGACTGAGGGGAGGTTTTCATGATGACGCTGATTGAGCAGGCAGGTTGGGGCGCGTATCCAACGTTGATTTTCACCGCCATTGGGCTCGTGGTCGTGCTGACCGCCGGGCGCAAGTCGGGCCGTCCGGGCAGCTTTGCTGCCGCTTGGACCGCGGTCATCTTGGCCAGCGGCGCGATGGGGTTCGGCAGCGGGACGATCTCTGTCGACAAATTCATTGAGAAACTGCCACCTGAAAAGGCCGCCAGCGCTGCAACATTCGTGGCCGTCGGCATCCATGAATCCGCGACCAATTTCCTGCTGGCGGGGATGGGCGGCTTGCTGGTGATGGCCGTCGGTGGCGTCCTCGCGCTCGCCGCGACGCGCAAGTCGTCCGCCGCGTAGGGCGAAATCGGCCTGGCGTGGGAGCGTTCCTGCCTTCCAAGCGCCCTGACTGGTCGCGCATTCGTACGTTCACGCAGCCCAAGCGCCGGGCGTGGCCCCTACAGCGCCTTCTCCATCACGAAATCATCCATCACAAAGCCGCGGCCAATCGCAAACACCGCGGCTTCACGGATCACAAAACCAAATTTTTGATAGATCGCAATCGAGTCCACATTCTTCTTGTTCACCGTCAGCATCACCCGCGTGCAGCCACGCAGCCGCGCCTCCGCGTCCACGTGGCGCAGCATCCGCCCACCCAGCCCCTCGCCCTTGTGGTCGGCGCGCAGGTACAGCTGCTCCAGCTTCATCTCCCGTGGCATGTCCGTCAGCGCATAGCTGCAATACCCCACGAACTCGCCGCCCACCTTCAACACCCGCAGCCAGCTGTCCTGTCCCGGCAGGTACAACCGCAGCCGCGCCGGCGTGTAGCGCCCCGCCAACATGTAATCCAGCTGTTCCGCACTGACGATGCCGACGTAATGCTGGTGCCAAATCTCCTGCGCCAACGCTGCGAGCGGCGCAAAATCGGCCTCGGTCAGTGGCAACAGCTGGATGTGGGGATCCGGTGGCGACATCGGCAGCAACTCCACGGCCAGAACGGCCCGCAGGAGCGACGGTACACGCAGCGGCGGGTGCGGCGCCAGCGCAAAGTGCGGCGTCAGCTACCGGTGCAGGTCACGTCCAGGCTCAGGTTGTCGATGGCGATGTCCACGGCGTCCGGCGATGCGCCGCCGGCGGCATAGGCAAAGCACAGCTGCCCGGTCGCGCCGGCGAAGTTTGTCAGGGGGAAGCTGATGGGCGTGAAGTCGACCGCGCAGCCGGCGATGGCGTCGCTGCTCCACAGCGGTTTGGCGAGGGCTTGCACGCTGCCGGCGCAGCCGCTGGCGCCGCAGTACGCGCCATTGACCTTGAAGGTGACGCTCAGCCTGTCGATCGGCCCGCTGATCACGCATTGGCCCTGGCTGCAGGACTCGCCCGGCGCGCTGCAGCCGCTGTTGGTGCTGCACGACGCCTGCGAGCCCGGCGGGTTGACGTAGCTCGCCACGCCGCACCACGCGGTTTGCATGCGCAACAGCAGGTGGCCGACGTCGTACACCGTGCCGCTGTCCAGCGTGAGCGGCGGCGTGCAAATGACGCTGCTGGTGGCGGCCACCGTGGACAGTTCCAAGGCGCCGCTGCCGTTCATGCCCGCCGTCGGTGAGACGCTCCAACCGGCGGCGCCGGGGCTGACCGGCCAGGGCGGCGTGAGGCCGTCGAAGTTGTCCGCCCAGAACGGCGCGGCAGTGCAGCAGGCCGGCTGGCTGGCGTCCGGGACGCTCGCGCAGGTGCCGGTGGGCGCGCCGGGAGCGGCGACGCAGGTGTCGACCGTGCACGCGTTGCCGTCGTCGCAGCTGGCGGTGCAGCAGCCAGGCAACGGCGAGGCGAAGCAGTAGCCGTTGGCCGGCGCGTTGGCGACCCAGGTGCAGGCGTTGTCGGCGCAGGCGCTGGCCACGACCGCGCATGGCTGGCTGGCGCTGCACGCGGCGACCTGGCCGCAGTCGAGCGTCACGACGACGTCGTCCAGGTACACGCCCTCGCTCGCGCCCTTGGTGCCGCTGATTGTCGCGTCCAAGCTGAACGGGTTGCTGAGCCCGCCCAGCGCGAGCACGACGTGCCGCCAGCCGCCATTTGTGGTGTTGCCAAAGCTGACGGGCGACCAGACGACGCTGGCGCCGACGCTCAGCACAAGCGATGGTACGACCAGGCACGCGCTTTTCGCGCCGCCACCGAAGTTGACGCAGTGCGTGTTGCTGGCGCACGCCGGGCTGCAGTCGTCGGCGGCGGGCACCGCGCTGTCGCCATCGGGCAGGTCCACCCAGATCCAGAAACTGAGGGTGGCAGGCAGCGTCTTGCCCGTGCCCGGGTCCGTGGGCAACGCGAACGCGCCGAGGCTGACCTTGCCGGCGACGGCCATCGACGTACCCGAAGACTGACAGCCGGTGGCGATACTGGCCGCCGCGTCCTGGCTGTGGCAATCGTTGCCGAAATACAGGGCGTGCGCGCCGCTGTGCGCGCGCTTGGTGTCGAGGCGCCAAGCCGTCGTAATCGCCGCACTGCTGGGCGGCCCCGGAAATGCCGCCGCCGCCGCCGGCGACTCGAAGTCTTGCAGCGCGAGCACCGCCGGATCACCAGCACAGGAGGGCCCCAGCGCCGCATCCGGCGCGGCATCAACGGCGCCATCCGCACCACCGTCGGGCAGCGCATCGGCAACGACGCCATCGGCCGCGACCTCAGCCACCGCATCGGAAACCCCAGCGTCCGCATCGCCGCCGTCCGCCACCGCATCCGCCACCGCCGCCGTCGCGTCGGCGGCAGCCGGCACATCGGCAACCGCATCCACAACAGCCGGTGCCGGCGTCGGCGCCGCGCCGCCACCGCAAGCGACGGCCAGCCAAGCGGCGAGCGCAGGAGGAACCAGCCATCGGGAAGCGGCACGCACGGGCATGGCAGCTCCAGCCGCCGTGGCGGACGTCGCGGACCGAGAAACGCGCGGCGGATCGGCAGCTTGCAGCCGGGAGGACGCGCCAGCCGCTAGTCTCGCTGGTTCGCGTTGCGGGTCAAGGGGCAAGGTTGCGGCGGCAGGAGAGCGCAGATGAGGAGGCAGCATTCGCGCCGGTCCCTTCAGCGAGCGCATTGCGCAAGCCAAGTCTCCCCGCCACCCCGTCAGCGAGCGCGAAGCGCAAGCCGCACACGCCCCGCTCACGCCACTCCACCGCCCGCAAGCGCCAACCCACCCCGCGATTCCCGGGAGGCACAATCGCGGCAGACACCATGAACGCGGTGGAGGCGCGGTTCCGACCAAGCCGCCGCGTAGCGCGGCCACAAGCTCGGGGCCCCGCGCCGACGGACCCAGGAAGGGAGCGCGAGGGACACCTAAGGTTTCCCGCGCACGCGGCGCGCCTGCGCCACCGCCCCCGCCCGCCCGGCCAGGGCCCAACCATGACACCCCGGTGACACCGCCCCCATTGCCCCAAGCCCCCGCCGCGACTAGCCTTGCGCCAGCGCGCGCCCGCGCTCCCCGTCCCAAGGACCGCATCATGAAGCGAATCGCCCTCCTGCCGGTGGCCTTGGCCGCGCTGATCACCGCTTGCGGCACGACCGCTGTGACGCCACCCGCTGATGACGTGGCCGCCGACGCTGTGGACGATGCCGGTGCTGACGCTGCCGATGCGACAACAGGCTCTGACGCGACCGCCATGGACGTCGCGGGCGATGTGCCGACGACCGACGTCGCCGTCGCGCCGCCCGGGGACCTGACCTGGACCGTGCGCGGCGGCGTCGAGCAGGTGTTTGTCACGCATGCGCCGCCGGGCCAAGCCATCGAGCTGCGCGCGGATCCGGCCGGAACCGTCGTCGCCCCGGGCTTGGCCGATCACCTCGGCAGCTTCCAGTTCCGCAAGGTCGCGGCCGGCAGCTACCGCGTCTGGACGGTCGGCACGACGCCGACGCATGACTCCAACCAGGTCACCGTCGTCAGCGCCGCCAGCAGCTTGCCGCCGCAGACGTTCTACAGCCAGCAAGTCATCACCGCCGGCAACGGCTACATCACAACGCGCGACGGCACCACGCTCGCGTACTTCGCCACCCTGCCCGGTCCCGCAACCGGCGGACCGTACCCGACAATCGTCAATTACTCCGGCTACGACCCCGGCCGGCCCGGCAAGTCCGTCGTCAGCGGCGATCTCGTCTCGTTGTGCGACACAATCCCCATCTTGTGCAACGCGCCGTCCGACGCCAGCGCGATGATCGCCGCCGTGTTCGGCTACGCCACCGTGAGCGTCAACATCCGCGGCACCGGCTGCTCGGGCGGCGCGTACGATTACTTCGAGACGATGCAGCTTTTGGACGGCTACGACGTCATCGAGACCGTCGCCGCGCAGCCGTGGGTCGCGTGGCACAAGGTCGGCATGACCGGACTTTCCTATCCCGGCATCACCCAGCTGTTCGTCGCCAAAACGCAGCCGCCGAGCCTCGCCGCCATCACCCCGCTCAGCGTCATCGGCAACACGGTCACGACTTTGGTGCCGGGCGGCATCCTCAACAGCGGCTTTGCGCTCAACTGGATCAACCAGGTCTACAACCGCGCCGCGCCGTACGGCCAGGGCTGGGAACAGGGCCGCGTCGACGGCGGCGACTTGATTTGCAAAGAGAACCAGCTGCTGCACGACAACCGCGTGAACAACGTCGACCAGGCCAAGAACTCGTCGTATTACGACCCGGTCATCATCGATCCGCTCAATCCGACAAAGTGGGCGGACCAGATCAACGTGCCGGTGTTCCTCGGCGGCGGGTGGCAGGATGAGCAGACCGGGCCGTTCTTCATCACGCTGCTGGACAAGTTCACCGGCTCGCCCAGTCGGCGGTTTTCGGTCTACAACGGCGTGCACGCCGATGGCTTTGCGCCGCAGATCATCGCGGAATGGAAGGCGTTTTTGGACATCTACGTCGCCCACGACAAGCCCGTTATCAGCGGCGTCGTCGGCGTGCTTGTGCCGCAGCTGACGCAGCAGGTCTTTGGCGCGTCGATGGCGCTGCCGGCGGACCGCTGGACGGGCGTGGCGGACTACGCCGCGGCCAAGGCGAAGTGGGAGAGCGAGCCGGAAGTGCACGCGTACTTCGAGGACGGCGCCGTGGACCCGATTGGCGCGCCGCTGGCGCAGTTTGAGCTGCTGTTCAGCCAGTGGCCGCCCAAGGAAAC
>CAIPXZ010000717.1 GCA_903869075.1 uncultured Myxococcales bacterium
CGAAGCTCGGCGCGGTGACGCTGGACAACGTCGTGTCGTTCACCGAGGGCGCCGGTCCGTCGAAGATCGACCGCTACAACCGCCGGCGCCAGGCGATGGTGATGTGCAACGTCGCCAAGGGCGCGTCCGAGGCCAAAGTCATTGAAAACCTGCAGAAAGCCACGGCTGAGCTGCACATGCCGCCGGACTATGCCGCGGGTCCGGTCGGTCGCTCCAAGGAACTCGGTCGCGCCGCCAAGAACTTCGGTCTCGCCTTCGCGATGTCCTTTATTTTCATGTACCTGGTTCTCGCCGCGCAGTTCGAGTCATGGCTGCACCCCATCACCATCTTGCTGTCCCTGCCGCTGACGGTGCCGTTCGCCATTTTGAGCGTCATCATCTTCCAGCAATCGCTCAATATTTTCTCGATGTTGGGCATCCTGGTGCTGTTTGGTGTGGTCAAAAAGAACTCGATTTTGCAGATCGACCATACAATCAAGTTACGCGCGTCCGGACTTAACCGCTGGGACGCGATGATCCAGGCCAACCGCGACCGGTTGCGGCCGATCCTGATGACCACAGCGGCTTTTGTCGCCGGCATGATCCCGCTGGTGGCGTCCTCGGGCGCAGGCGCTGGCACCAACCGCGCGACAGGCTTCGTGATTATCGGCGGCCAGAGCCTCTCGCTGCTGCTGACGCTGCTGGCGACGCCGGTGGCGTACTCGCTGTTCGACGACCTGTCGGTCAAGTCCAGCAGGCTGTGGAACCGGCTGTTTGGTGAGAAGGTCGTCGCGCCCAAGGTCGGCACGGAGCCACTGCCGCCGGTGTAGGCCAATCCGCGGAATCCAGTGCGATGGCTGCATGTCCCGCGGCGACATCGCGGCGTGCCGAGTGGCGCAGGAGCGCGCGTGGCCGGCCAAGCGGCGGTCTACGGCGCGGACTTGAGGGAAATTCCGCAGGCTTTTTGCTGGACATCGCACGCGCCGGCGGCGACGACCGGCTTGGCGCACGTGCTCCACGCGCTGAGATCGCCGAGGCACTGGCTGACGACGCACGCCTGCGCGCCGGTGGCTTGACCGGCGCAGTCGTTCAAGCAGGTGATGATGGCCTGCGCTTGCGGGCCGCAGCCGGGGACGCCGGGCGGCGGTTCGGCGGTGCACTGCATCATCGTCTGGACGACGCAGCGCTGGCACACCGAGCCGGCGGCCTTGGAGCACTGCAACATGCACGTCGCCATGTCGCCGCTGCAGCCGGCGAAGCAGGCGTCAAAGCCCTTGCAGGCGTCGGCGCCGGTTGGGACGTACGGCTGGTACGGCTCGACGATCGAGAGGTAGCTCAGGCACATTTCATCGGCCGTGCTCTCGCCCCACCACACGTCCTTGGGCGTGGCCTGCACGCCGTTGATGACCGGTTGGTGTGACGCGGAGTTGTCCCAGGTGCAGGTCATTTTGACCTTCTCGCCGGGCTGCACGTAGACCTCCTCGCCGGTGCGAAAGCGGTAGAATTGCTGCCAGTTGAAGTCCCACTTCGGCAGGTCCATCAGGCACGTCTCGGTGCCGCTGGCGGCCAGGGACACGACCTTGATTTCGGTACCCAGCCGGTGCATGTGGCCGGCCGCCGAGACGATGACCCACGGCGTCTTGCCGGTATTCGTCGTCACAAGCTCCGCCTGCGCGTGCGCGTCACCCGCGGCGAGGTGCAGCCCGAGATCCGCCACCGGCATCGCGCGCACCATGAACTGCGGCGCCGTCGGCCGCAGCCACATCTGCAGGGTCGACTGGTCCGGCGCCAGCGTGTGACCCTGCAAATTGTAGTGGACCTGCATCACAAGCCGCGCGCCCTTGGGCAGCCGCACCGCCGCGTCGGCGTTCATGATTTGCGGCGTCGCGCCCGGCACCCAGGCGGCGATCGTCTGCGTCGGCGCCACGCCGGGGCCGCCAAAACAGGTGTAGCCCGGTCCCGGCTCGGCGTCATCCAGCGCTTGCAGCGCGCCGACCTCCTCAGGAAACACCATGAAAATCAGCACATGGTGCACAAGCCCGGACGCGCCTGGCAGCACGTTCGACGCCGTCATCCACTGCTCCGTCGGCAGCGCGTCGCCCAGCAAAAAGCAGCGGTAGTCGTCGTTGGCGGCGGTCGACGGCGTGTACGGCGCCGGCATCTGCAGCTGCTGGTCCGGCGTCGGCGGCAGGCTCGTGTCGCCCGTTGGCGTCACCGCCGCGGGTTCCTCGCTCGGATCGCCCAGCGGTGCGCCGGCGGTCTGCCACGCCTGCAGCACCGTCACGTCCGCCGGCGGCATCAGCCGCTCGTCCTGATAATGCCGGCAATTTGGGTCGGGCATCCACGGCGGCATGCGCCCCGAGGCGATGTCCGCGAGCGCCGTTGGCAGCGCGGCTTTGGCGGCGTCGTAGTTGGTGAAGTCGATCGGCCCCGCGCCGCCGGGCTTGTGGCAGACGGTGCAGTTGCGGGCGTAGACGCCCTTGGCGGCGCCGTACCACGTCGGCAGCGGGCTGGCAGCGGGCGCGGCGGCTTGGCAACCAGCGGCGAGGAGGACGGCAAACAGCGCGAGACGACTGGACATGAGACTCCACGGCCGCGGGCAGCGTCGGCGGGGAAATCCTACGGGCAGCCGTGCTGGTTGTGGGTAAAGTCTTGTGAAGTCTGCGGATTTTCCGAGCAAACCGCGCGGGTCGTCAGGCGCGCTCGACCGCGCTCAGCACCGTTGTCAGCACGTCATCTTCCATGCGGATGTGCTCGTGCGTCTCGCTCTCCAAATCCGCCATCGCCGCGTACAGCGCCCGCCACTGCGCCCCCGCGTGCGGCGGCGGCGTGTAGTCGTTGGTCTGCCGGCGCAGCAGGCTGAACAGCGACGCCAGCGTGTCGTGCTCGCGCTGCGTCGCGCGGATGACCGCCACCGCCTCACGGCCCTGGCCTTCGCGGATCAGCGGAAACACCTCGTCCTCCTCGGACGCCATGTGCGGCACCAGATCGCCGACGATCTGGTCCAGCGTGTGCGCCACGGCGTGCAGCAGCTCGCCGTCGGTCGCGCCGTGCACGAGCAACACGCGCTCCGCCAGCGCGCCCAGCCGCGGCAGCTCATCGACGAGCGGCAGGTGAAACCGCGCCTCGATCGCGTCGCACAGCGCCGACGGCGGCAGGGTCGACCAGTCCAGCTGCACCGTCTGGCTTGCCTCGGTAATCTCCGCCAGCAGCGCTGGCAGCGTCACGCCGGCGGCAGCGCACGCCATCGCCAGCGTCTGCTTGCCGCGGCACAGGAAGTCGATCTTGTGGCGCTCAAGCACCACTGCGGCGACCGGATGCAGCCGCAGAAGCTCGGCGACGGTCGCGGCAATAGGCTGCTGCAGGGGCTGGGCTTGCATGGAATTGGCGCTCCACCGCGCGATGCGGTCAATCGCCTCAGTAGGCGAAAAACTCCCTTCCCGTCAAGTTCTTTTGCCGCGCACGCGCCGTCAACGCTCCGCCAGCGGTCGCCACCACGGCTCCATCGCCACGTCGCCGATCTCCAGCGGCTGGCCGATCTGCGGAAACCACACGCTCGCGCCATTGGCCTGCGCCAGCTGGAACAGGTCCTCGCCCGGCTGCTGCCACGGGTGCAGGCCGAGGTCAAAAGTGCTCCAGTGCACCGGCAGCAGCGTCCGCGCGCGCATCCGCGCGAAGGCCTCGAAGGCGCCGTGCGGCCCGAGGTGGATGCCGCCCCACGCCGCGTGCCACGCGCCGATCTCGAACAGCGCCACGTCAAATGGCCCCAGCGACGCGCCGATGTCCGCGTGCTCCGCCGTCGGCCCTGTGTCGCCGGAAAAGAAGACGCTATGGTGCGGGCCGCGCATCGCCACACCCATCCACAGCGTCTGGTTACGATCCATCACGCCGCGGCCGGAAAAGTGCTGCGCCGGCGTCGCCACAAGCTCCACTTCACCGATGCGCACGCCTTCGCCCCAGTCCAGCTCGCTGATCTGCGCCGCCGGGATGCCCAGCGCTTGCAGGTGCGCGCCCACGCCCAGCGCCGTCACCACGCGTCCCGACCAGCCCGGGCACGCGCCCAGCGCCAGCCGCCGCCACGTCTCCGCGCACAGGTGGTCGTAGTGGTCGTGGCTCAGCACGATGGCGTCGATGCGCCCCAGCTCGGCGAGCTGCAGCGGCATGGGATGAAAGCGCTGCGGCCCAGCAAAAGACAGCGGACTCGCGCGGTTGCCCCACACCGGGTCGGTCAGCAGCCGCATTCCGTCCAGCTCAATCAGCACCGTCGAGTGGCTCAGCCACGTCACCCGCAGCCCCGTCCGCGGCGGCACCGCCAGCTGCGCGAGCGTATCGGCAACAACCGGCAGCACGTGCGCCGGCCGCCGCTTGGCGCCGCCCAAGGCGAAGTCAGTCGCCATCGCCAACGTCATGGGATTCTTCAGCATCCCGACGTCGTGCGTATTGCGGAACTGCCCGGCGCGGTACCGCGGCGAATCCTGGAGACGGCGTTGCCTGGCTTCCAGCTGGCGCTGGGCGGAATCGGGCGAAGGCATGGGCTGGTCCGCGGGCAAACCCGCCCGTCGGGTCACGGTAGGATGCGGCCGCGGCGCCGTCAATTCGGCAGCGGGCGCTGGAAATGTTTACGGCCGCGCCGTTGTTTGCACAGCCCACGCCACCGCCACAAGGAATCCGCGCCGATGCAGGTTTTGTCTCCCCCCGCGCCGCCGCCGCGCTTTGGCGTCGGTTTGCTGCACGCCATCGACAGCCGCCTGATCGCCGTCCCGGCGCAGCCCGAGCTGCGCGGCGTGCGGCGATTTCTCCTTGAATTTCTATATTTTGGCGTCAAGGAGGCCCGCGCCTGCCTGTTCGCCGGGCTGTTCTTCGCCGCCGTGTTCGCCGCGCCGCGCGCCGGGCTGCTGGGCGTGCCGCGCTATGACTTGCTGCTTGTCGTCGCCGTCGCCATTCAGGCGTGGATGGTCTGGGCCAAGCTGGAGACGCTGGACGAGCTCAAGTCCATCTGCCTCTTTCACGCCGTCGGCTTCATCCTTGAAGTCTTCAAGACTTCCGCGGGGATCCACGCGTGGTCCTACCCGGATTTTGCCTACACCAAAGTGCTCGGCGTGCCGCTGTTTTCGGGCTTCATGTACGCCTCGGTCGGCAGCTACATCATCCAGGCGTGGCGGCTATTTGACCTGCGGGTACACCACCACCCGCCGTATTGGATGGCGACGGTGATCGCGCTGGCCATCTACGGCAACTTCTTCAGCCACCACTTCATCGGCGATTGTCGTTGGTACATCACGGCTTGCGCGTTGGGGCTCTACGCCCGCTCCACCGTCGTGCTCCGGCCGCTGGACCGCGAGCGCTCGATGCCGCTGCTGCTGGCCTTCGTGCTCATCGGCTTTTTCATTTGGCTGGCGGAAAACATCAGTACTTTCATGCATGTCTGGCAGTACCCGCACCAGCTGGGCGCTTGGTCGGCGGTCCACGTCGGCAAGTGGAGCTCGTGGTCGCTGCTCGTGCTGATGACGTTCACGATCGTCGCGCAGCTGAAGCACGTCAAGGCGCGAATTCACATTCCGCAATGAGCACTTACCACAGCAGCTCGCCCAGCCCGGACGCCCGGCTGACCCGCCGCGCCAGCGCTTGCGCCATGCGCTCCGGCGTGCCCAGCCAGTCCAGCCGCTCGCTGGCGCGCGTGATGCCGGTGTACACGAGCTCGCGCGTCTGGATCGGCGAGTCGCGGTCCGCCAGCACCAGCGCCACCCGCGCAAACTGCGAGCCCTGGCTCTTGTGCACCGTCATCGCCAGCGCGCCCGCGACCTGCGGCAACCGCACCAGCGCCACCGGCTTTGTCTGCAGCTGGCCGGCGACGGTCCGCGCAAACACCGCCTGCAAGCCATCCGCCGTCGGCAGCACGAGGCCAATGTCGCCGTTCATCAGCGCCACGTCGTAGGCGTTCTCCGTCACAAGCACCGGCTGGCCCAGCCAAAAGCCGAGCTGCTGCAGGGTGTTCTCGCCCACCGCCGCGCGCACCCGCTCCGCCAGCGCCCGCTCCAGCCCGGCCACGCCCAGCGGCCCGTTGCGGTGCACCGCCAGCACGCGATAACGCTCGAACGCTTGCAGCAACTGCGCGTGCCACGCCGGATCCTGCAGCGGCGCGCCGTGCGGACCGTGCGCCGTCAGCGCCGTCACGAGTTCCGCCACATAGCCCGCCAGGTACGGCGCCGCCAGCGCGTCCAGCTGCGCCGCCGTCGGGCGGCTATTGACCGGCGCGCCCAGCTGCGTGACGCGATCGGCCAGCGTCTCGGTCGGCGGCGGCGGCACGGTGCCGGTCAGCAGCCCCAGCGCTTCCGTCTCGCCCGCCACGTCGCCCCGCTGCAGCAGCCGCGCCATCTGGCCGATGGTTGGCGCGTGGGCAAACCGCCGCGACACGGTAAAGCGCACGATCGACTGCCGCAGCGGGTTGCCGTCCGCCGCATCGCCCAGCTCGGCGCCGCCCACAAGGTCCGCCAGCACCGTCCCCGCCTCAACGCTCGCCAGCTGATCGCGGTCGCCCAGCAGGATCAGCCGCGCGTGCGGCGGCACGGCGTCCAGCAGGTGGCGCATCAGCGTCAGGTCGACCATCGACGCCTCGTCCACGACAATCACGTCTGCTTCCAGCGGGTTGCCGGCGTTCTGCCGCGCGCTGCCGTCCGGCCGCATCCCCAGCAGCTTGTGCAGCGTCCGCGGCGCCAGCTGGCCCAGCCGCGCGCGGGTGGGCGCGGAGATCCCCGGCACCGCTTCCAGCCCCTCCTGGATCGCCTCCGCCATGCGCACCGCGGCCTTGCCCGTCGGCGCCGCCAGCTGGATGTTCAGCGGCCGCGCGGCGCCTTCGTGCTCCAGCAGCAACGCCAGCAAGCGCTTGATGCTAAAGGTTTTTCCCGTGCCTGGTCCGCCGGTCACCACCGTCAGCCGCCGCGCCAGCGCCGTCGCCACTGCCGCCGCCGCTTCGCCGGTCACTTCGAGCGCTGCCAGTCCGCTCGCCACATCTTCCGCCGCCAGCGGCTGCGCCACCGGTCCCGCCAGCGCCCGCAGCCGCGCCGCCAGCAGCGCCTGCTCCTGCCACAGCCGCCGCGTCATCAGCAGCACCTGGCCGGTCCGCAGCGGCTGCGCCACGAACAGCGACGCGCCCTCCGCCGGCCCCACCAGCGCCGAGGTCAGCGTCTGCGCCTGCCACGCCGCGGCGTCGCTCGGCCAATCCAGCGGCAGCTCCGCGTCGCCGGTGCGCTGCAGCAGCCGCTCGTCGTCCAGCGTCTGGGCGATGCGCAGCAGGTCCACGCCCACCTGGCCGGCGCGCGGCCCGCGGACGGCAAACGCCAGCGCCAGCAGCACGTCCGGCCGCGTCTCGGCAAACCGCGGCGCAACCGTGTCGACGAGCAGCACGTCCGTTGGCTCCAGCACCGCCGGCACAAACCGCGCCACGCGCGCCGCCAGCCCTGGCGTCAGCAGCTGCAGGTTCATCGCGCCTCCCCGGGCGACAGCGCCGCGTCCAGCGCCAGTACCACGGCGGCGGGCCAGCGATCGGTGTAGACGCCGTACGCCTGGTCATCCGCCTGCAGCGCGTCCGGACCTTCCATGCCGCGCAGGTAGAGGTAGACGTGGCCGCCGATGTGCGTCTCGTAGGCGTAATCCGCCAGCCGCTCGCGCAAGAACCGATGCAGCGCCAAGGTGTAGAACAGCGCCTGCAAGTGGTAGCCATGCCGCGCCATGTCCCACGCCAGCCACGGCCGCGCGTAATGGCCGCGCAGGCACAGCTGGCGGTTGCGCTGCGAGACGATCTTGTTGGTCTTGTAATCCGCAATGAAATAGCGGCTATCGGCGCGAAAAACCAGATCGATCGCGCCCGTCAGGACGCCCGCCATCGCCGGAAACGGCGTCTCATCGTGGACCATCCGCAGCCACGGCAGGCCGTCCCACGTCGCCTCGGTCAGCCGCTGCGCCAGCGCCGCCTGAATCGCCCCGGGCGCCACGCACGGCAAGTGCGCCTGCCAGTCCGCACCACCCGCCAGCGCCAGGTCGAACTGCAGCTCATCCAGACGATCTGCCGGCTGCACGTCCCGCAGGCTGAAGCCGCGCGGCAACCGCGTCGCCCCACCGTGCAGCGGCGTCGCCAGCACCGCCGGCAGCGCGTCCAGCAGCGGCGCGTGTTCGGGACCGTACGCAAGCCCGGCGCGCGCCGCCAGTCGCGGAGCCAGCGCCGGCAGGTCGGCAGCGTCCTTGCCGGCCGCGGTCTGAAAATCGAGGTGCTCCAGCAGCGCGTGCACCCACTGGCCGACCTCGGTGCCACCCGGCAGCGTCGCCAGCACCACCGCATGCGCGCGCGTCGGCTGCGCCGGCTCGGGCGTCACCGCGTCGTCGTCCGGCGCCGCTGGCAGCGTCGGCCGCGGCTCCGCGTCGGCCAGCAGCTGGCTCGCCGGCGTCTCACCGCCCTGACCGGGCTCCCAGTCGCCCGTCGGCGCCGCCTCCTCCAAGGTGCGGCCCGCCGCCAGCGCCGAATAGCTCGTCACCAGCCACGGCGTCACAAGTCCGCGGTCAGCGGGCCACTGCCGCGCGGCCAGCGGCGTCGCCGGCTCCACGCCGATCGCCACCTGCGCCGGGAATTCCAGAAGCGGCGGCTCCAGCCGCCAGGCGATCCGCCCCCTGGACCGCACCGCCAGCGCCGTCAGCCGCGCGTGCCACTGGGCCACCGCCACGTCGTAGGCATCCGGCGGCGTGTTCTTGCCCGGCGCCACGAGCTTGGGCAACGGCGGCGCCGCGACGCCGGGTTCCGGCCGCAGCGCCAGCGTCGCCAACGCGCTCGCGTCCGGATCGCCGCCACCTTGGCCCGCCGGCGCCAGCCAAGCCACCGTGTGATGCCGCGCCCGGGTCAGCGCCACGTACAGGAGTCGCCGCTGTTCCTGATTGGTTTCAAGCTGTTGTGTCGCTTCTGCCGCTTCCCGCGCTGCGCTGTAGCTCAGCGCGACTTCCAGGCAGACAGCGCCGTGCGCGCCGTGGAATTTCACCGGCTCCTGACCGCGGCCACCGCCGCCCGCCTCCGCCCACGCAAACGGCAGCAGGACCACTGGATATTCAAGGCCTTTGCTGGCATGCACGGTCACAATCTGCACCGCCGCCGCGTCACTCTCCAGCCGCAGCGCCTGCTCGTCGCTCGGCTGCCGCGCGGCCGCCTGCACTTGCGCGTGCAGCCACGCCGCCAGGCCACCCGGGCTCAACCGCGTGCGCCGCTCCTCGGCGTGGCACAGCTCCGTCAGGTGCCGCAGGTCGGTCGCCAGGCGCTCGCCGTCGTCGCCCGCCAGCAGCCGCTCAGTCGCCTGGGTGTGGTCCAGCGCGCTCTCAAATACACGCACAAAACCTTGCAATGGCCAGCGGTTGGCCCACGCCGTCAGTTGCGTCAGCCACGCCGTCCAGTCGCGCTGTGCCGGCACCGGCGGCAGCTGGCGGTTCTGCGCCTCGGCGGCCTGCAGCGCGTCGTCCAGCTCGCGCAGCGTCCAGCCAATGAGCGGTGTCGTCGCCAGCGTCCGCGCTTGGCCATCCCGCCCCGGCGCTGCCACGGCGTCCAGCCAGGCCAGCAGCCAGCCCACCGCCGGGCTGGCAAAAACGCTGCGCCGCCCCGCCGCCACCGACGCGATCCCCACGCGCCCCAGCGCCCGCTGCACCTTGCGCGCCTGCTTGCCGGTCCGCACCAGCACCGCGATGTCGCCTGGCCGCAGCGCCCGCGGCGGATCCGCGCCGGGCTGCAGCGTCGTCGTCTCCAGCAGCTGGCACGCCTCGCGGGCGCAGAGCTCCGCCGCCCAGTCCTCGCCAACGTCACGCGGGCCGATCTTGCCCGGCGCTGCGCCCGGCGCCACCCCGGCGTCAAACCAGCGCAGCTCCAGCGCCGCGCGCGCCGGCTCGGTCCGACCAACAGCCACCTGCAGCCGTTGCGGCACGGGTAGGGCGCCCGGCACCGTCGCCGCGCTCACTGCCACGTAGTCAAAAGCCGGCGGCGCCGCGCCATCGGCCAGCGCAAACGCGTCCGAGCCCTCTCGCCACAGCGCATTCATCGCCGTCACGTAGTCCGGGTCCGAGCGCCAGTTCTGCCGCATCGTCGCCCGCCGCAGCGCCGCGCCGCCCGCCGCCACCGCCGCCATGTAGACGTGCACGTCGGCACCGCGAAAGCCGTAGATCGCCTGCTTGGGATCGCCAATCAGCAGCAGCGGCTTGTGCGCCGCCTGGAACGCCGCGTCGAGTACCGTCCACTGTGCGCTGTCGGTGTCCTGGAATTCGTCCACAAGCGCCGCGTCGTAGCGCTTGCCGATCGCCAGCGCCAGCGCGCCCCGCCGGCCCTCCACATCGATGCGCTCTGCCAGCCGCGACAACATGGCGTCGTAGGTCAGCACGCCGCGCCGCTGCAGCTCCCCCTCGAGGTGCGCCCGCGCCTGCCGCGCCGCAGTCGCCCGCGGCAGTGGCCACAGGTCCTCTTGCAGCGCAACGAGTTCCGTGAACGCCGCGAACAGCGGCGCCGCCGCGAACTGCTCCACCGGCGCCGCGCCCC
>CAIPXZ010000718.1 GCA_903869075.1 uncultured Myxococcales bacterium
CATCTGCCGGCGGATGCGGTGGCGGGGGTGCTGAAGGCGATGGCCAAGAAGCCCACGGATCGCTATGCGAATTGCCGGCAGATCGCGCTGGACGTCCACGCCGCGCTGTTTGGCCACGTGCGGCAGCCGTAGCGCCGGGTCCTTGCCGGAAATTTGCGGTGCGCGCCGCGGAAAAAATCGCGATGGCACGAACACAAACTTGAGGACGAGCTGGGTCCTTCTTCCCGTGCTGAAGCGGACGTACGGCGGCCAAGGCGCGCGGAGCCACATCCTGGAGGGGCGGACACAGCGCAAGCTGTGGGGCCGCGGGCGAAAAAGGCGCGAAAACGCGACCTTCACGCCCATGGTGGGGTGCGTCCGGCGCGAGCTGGGCGCACAGTGGGGGAGGCTTTGTCGGGCTTGTGTGGAGGCCCGGCGCGAGGACCGAGAACCGCTTGGGATCGCCGGCTACGCCTTCCCGACAAAAAACGTCCGCATCACACTCGCCATCGCCGCCAGATCGTGCGCCCCGAGCGTCTCGGCGGTGGAGTGCATGGCCCACATCGGGCAGCCGAGGTCGACGACGCGCGCCGCCAGCGACGCGGCGACGAGCGGGCCGATTGTCGTGCCGCAGGCGAGGTCCTGGCGCATCACAAATGCCTGCAGCGGAACCTGGGCGGCTTCGCAAAGCCCCGCGAGCAGCGCCGTCGTCTCGCCGGTCGTGGCGTAGCGATCCGCGGTGTTGGACTTGACGACGATGCCCTGGTTGATCAGCGGCGCATGATGTTTATCGTGCAAATCCGCAAAGTTGGGATGCTGCGCGTGCGCCATGTCGGCCGACAGCACGACGGTCTGCGCGAACGCCGCCTCCGCGTCCTTGCCGTGGGTGTCCGGATGCCGCCGCGCCACGCGCAGCAGCACGTCGCGCAGAAAATTGGACGCCGCGCCGGACGCCGTCGTCGATCCCGTCTCTTCCGCGTCAAAAAACGCCGCCACGCGCGTGCGCAGGGGCGCCGGGTCCACCGCCACCGATTGCACGAGCGCATCCAGCCCGCACCACACCATGGCCAGATCGTCGTGCCGCCCGCCGGTCACCAGCGAGCCATCCACGCCCACGCGCAGCGGTTTTTGCAGCGGCACCAGGTGCAGGTCAAAGCCGTCGGCCTCGTCCAGCGACGCGCCGGCTTTGTCGGAGAGCAGCTTGAGCATCGCGTTCGGGTCCGCGCCGGTCGCCAGCACCGCGTTCAGCGCCGTCTGCGGATTAATGGCACCCTTGTCATTTTTTTCGCGATCCAAATGAATCGCCAAATCTGGAATGATGGCAATGGGTTCGTCCACACGCAACAGCTGCCGCGTCAGCAGCGGCTGGCCAGTCAGCGGGTTGAACTGCGGCACGCCGCGCTTGTTGCGCACCACGTGGTAGATGGTGTCGGCCAGACCCAATGGGCGGTCGAGCCAGGAGCGGCGAATCAGCCCGCCGTGGAACTGCGTCGTCAGCTGTGTCGTGCCAGCGGCGCTGTGCAGCGGGTTGAGCCGCAGCCGCAAGTCAGGGCTATCGGTGTGCGCGCCGACGATCGCGTAGCCCGTGGCGACCGGCGAGCGCTCGCCAATCACCAGCGCAATCAGAGACTTACCATCCGGGTGACGCACAAATAGCCGCTCACCCGGCGTCGTCGGCAGGTCGTCGGCGAAGTCGCGCTCGGCAAAGCCCGCCGCCGTCAGCACCGCGACTGTCGCCGCCACGGCGTGGTGCGGCGTGCACGACTCGTGCAGCCAAGGGATGTAGCGATCCGCCGCGTCGATCTGCAATTGCTTGGATTTCTTACTCATTTTCCCATGCTCCCGCTGAGAATCCCGTAGCCGATGATTGCAACCGCCATCAGCGTCTCGCCGGCGATGAAGCCCGACGCGACGACGACAGTGAACCGCTCGGCCAGCTGCGGCTTGACCTTGGCGAACAGCCAGGCCAGCACCGCGCCGAAGAACATCGAGAAACTATTGGCAAAAGGCACCGTCATGGCGATGCCGATGCCGTTGACCGATGGCAGCCACTTGCGCACTTTGGCCGGCAGCACGGTCTCGACGAGCGCCAGCACCGCGCCGATCGCCGCGGCGATCTCCAGCGCGCGCAGCTTGTGCCACTCCATCTGGCCGATGCCCTTGCTCAGCAGCTCCGCCACCGATTTCCAGACAACCGCCGCCGGCGCCGGCCACTGCTCACCGCCCAGCTGGCCCGGTTGCACGAGCACCGAATAGGCGATGGACGCGAAAACGGCGCCGACGAGAACGCCAAAGAACTGCGCTACGACCTGGTAACGCGGCCGCGCGCCGACGAGATAGCCAGCCTTGAGATCGGTCAGCAAGTCGCCCGCGTGGCTCGCCGCACCGGCGGTGACGTTCGCCGCCAGCAGGTTCGCGTAAATCTGCCCCGGCATCACCGCGCCAAAGGTCAGCTGCGTCACTTTGCCCATCGCGCCGGTCGGGTTCGTGTCCGTCTCACCGGTCGAGCGCGCCGCCACGAACGCCAGCACCAGCGACAGCAGCACCGCCAGCACGCCCAGCGCAATCGGGATGTCGAACCAGACGTACTGCAGCGTGACGCACGCCGTACCGACCACCGCGAGGCCGGCGGCGATCGATATCTGACCAAACCCATCGAGCGCCGCAGGCTGCTGGAGGTTTTGGGAGAGTTGAGGCCGGCCTAAGGCCCGGGCGTCAGCCGTCGCGCAGGGCGGCGAGGAATATCTCGCCGTACTCCGCCCACTTCTTGGGGCCTACGCCCGGGACGCGCCTCATCTCGTCTTCGCCCGTCGGGCGGAGGTCGCACATCGCCAGCAAGGTCGCGTCGTTGAAGACCAGATAGGCGGGCACGCGGCGCGCGTCGGCGAGCTTCTTGCGCAG
>CAIPXZ010000719.1 GCA_903869075.1 uncultured Myxococcales bacterium
GATCCCAAGACGCACAAGTACATCGCGACGGGGCTGCGCGAGTCGAAATTTGGCATCGCGATGGCCGATGCCCGGGCGCTGTACTTCCAGGCGGCGGCGAGCGACAACCTGCGCGTCGTCGGCGTCGACTGCCACATTGGCTCGCAAATTCTTGAAGTTGCGCCATTCGCCGAGGCGATCGCCAAGGTACTGGAGCTGGTGGCGGCGCTGCGCACGGACGGCATCACGCTGGAGCACATCGACGTCGGCGGTGGGCTGGGCATTCCGTACCAGGACGAAGTGCCGGCGAGCCCGGAGCTGTGGGGCGCGACGGTGAAGGCGCTTGTGGCGGGCACGGGGCTGCACGTCATCGTCGAGCCGGGCCGCGTCATCGTCGGCAATGCCGGGCTGCTGCTGACACGCGTGATCGGCAAAAAACAGCATGATGACAAGCAGTTCGTGATCGTCGATGCCGCCATGAACGACCTTGTGCGGCCGGCGCTGTACGACGCCTACCACGCCATCCAGCCGGTGGCGACGCACGCGGAGCGCCCGATGCAGACGGTCGACGTCGTCGGGCCGGTGTGCGAGTCGGGCGACTTCCTGGCGCTGGACCGCGCGCTGCCGGAAGTGCGCGAGGGCGAACTGCTGGGCGTTTTTGGCGCCGGTGCGTACGGCATGGTCATGGCGTCCAACTACAATTCCCGGCCGCGGCCAGTGGAAGTGCTGGTCAGCGGCGCGCAGTGGGCCGTCGTGCGGCCGCGCGAGCCGCTGGAGTCGCTGTGGCAGGACGAGGTCGTGGCGGTGCTCGGCGATCCCTGACCGCGGGCAAAAGCCTGCAAACGGCGGTAAAAGCCCGCAAACATTGCGGACTTTGCGATCGACGCGGCGCAAGCAAGTCCATGAATTTGCGTTGGAACGCCAAAACCGCCAAGCTGGCACGGCCCTTGCTCCGTAGCTGCAGTGGCACGGCGCGACGGCGCGCCTGGGCGATGACATGAACCGGCAGTTTGCACATCCAGAACGCGGCACGACGCTGATCGAATTGCTCGTCGGTCTGGCGATCCTCGTCGTGCTGGCGGGGCTGGCGGTGCCGGGGGTGATGTCGCTGTGGCGCGGCTACAACGTGCGGTCGGCGGCGGATGACATCATCCAGGCCGTCGATTTCGCGCGCACGCAGGCGCAGGCGAACCACCGCGCGTACGTCATCACGCTCGGCGGCACGACGGTCAACGCGCCGCTGGTTTTTGATGTCTGGCAGGGCACGAGCACGGCGTGCGCCAGCTGGGTGGGCGGCCAGAAAGTGCGGTCGATCACCTACGCGCCGAACAATTCCAAGAATTTGAGCCCTGTGCAGATCAGCCGCTTCGCGCCGCTGGATCTGTCGGCGGCGACGGCGCACCTCTGCATCAAGCCGGACAGCCGCGTGCTGCGCGCCGACCTGTCGCTGCCGTACTCGCCGCCGCTGGGCAGCACGCTGGGCGCGGGCGACGTGGTCATCGAGCTGGCGCGGGTGGAAGACACGGTGGTGCTCGGCAATCCGGTGCAGGTGCAAATCGGCTACAACGGCACGGCGCGCATCGTCGTCAACCGGCCGATTGAAGAGCTGTTTGGTTCCGGCGCGGGAGGCAACCCATGATGCTGCCTCGCGGCCAGCGCGGCTTTTCGATGATCGAGCTGCTCGTCGGCGCGGCGGTGGCGCTCATCGGCCTGTATGCAAGCTTGAACATGGCGATTTACGCGCTGCATGCCAACCAGGAACGGCGCGACGCGATCGCCGCGGAGCAGTTCGCCGAGCACGTGCTGTCGACAATTCAGGCGGAAGCGGTGTTTTGGACGGATGTGACGCCGCCGCAGGTCGGCTGGTACCTGTTTCGCCTGCCGGGCTACGTGGCGGGCGCGACGACGGGCTGGCAGCTGGTGCCCGGCACCGACCAGGCGGACGACAAGCGCGTGGGCCGGATGGGCGCGGATTGGATCTACGACGGCGGAATTCGCTTTGAAATTCCGGCGGAACGCGGCACCAGCTACTGCGGCTTCTGGCGGCTGACTTGGGTCAGCGATTCGCTTGTGCGCGCGGATGTGAAAGTGGCGTGGCAGCGTCCGGCGCTCAACGTCGACAAGTACAAGGATTGCCCGGTGACGATGACGGATGATGTAGGCAACGTCGGCACGATGACCCTGCCGGCCATGGTCATGAAGAACGTCTATGTACAGTAACCGCCGACAAATCTTTGGCTTTTCCCGCGGCTTCAACCTGATTGAGCTGCTGATGGCGCTGGCGCTTGCGACCATCGTGTTCATGGCGTCCGTGCAGATGTTCGTCAAGCAATCCGAGGTGATGGCGCAGCAGAACGACCTGATCGACATGAACCGCGAGACGCGGTTTGCGCTGGAGCATCTGCGGCAGGACCTGACGTCGCTGGCGTCGAACGCGACGCCGAATTCCGGCGTCGATCCGCTGGTTTGTCCCAAGCCGTTGGTGGATCTGCGCGTGCTGTCGCTGAGCACCGACGACAGCTATACGCCGGACGCCACGCTGGATCCGTTTGTGGCGCCCGTCTCCATCAAGCTGTTTGGCAGCATGGACGTCAAGACGCGCTTTCACACAACGTCCATCGACAGCAGCACCGTGCGCCTGCTGGACGACGGCACGCTGCCGACGACGCAGCCGACCTGGGAAGTCATTTTCTCGGCGGATCGCTACCTGCGGCTCGGCGGCGCTGACGGCACGATGATGTATTTTCCGATCGCCGCGACGAATTTTGCCGCCAAGACCGTCACCGTCACCGGCACGATCCCGCGCCAGGGCGAAGGCCAGGTCTGCGGCTACCTCGGCTTGGGCGCCAACTACACGGTCGACGTCCAGAATTTCGTGCGCTACCGCATCGTCCCGGACAACCGCCCGGGCTCGCCGCGCCGCGCCGACAACCAGCCGGAAAATACGCTGCTGGTGCGCGAGCGACTGGGGCTGAACGGCGTGACAATCGTGGCGCAGACGATTCTCGCTGAAAACGCCGTGGATCTCGGGGTGTACGACATGCTGCTGGACGTGGACCCGACGCCGCAGACGTTGAAGATCAAGTACATGCCGACGGCGATGGACGTCGTGCAAGCCGGCGGTCTGGGCGTGTTGGGCTACCAAAGCTCGGCGACGCCGGAGGCGCTGCGTTCGATGACGGAGAAGGTCACGGTGCGCTCGACGTGGCCGGACAAGACGCTCGTGCACCGCCCGCGCGCCCAGCTGTTCGCGCCGCTGGAGACCTGGAAAGTGGCCGACGACCAGCGCGGCATCTACCCCACCATCACGCTCGCCGGGCGCATCGCCATGCCGACGATGATGTCCCGCAACCTGTGAGGCTGACCATGGCAACGCCAGAGACGCCGATTCCGCCGCTCCCCGATCCGCCGCAGCGCCTGCGCGAGCGCGGCATGATTTTGGTGACGGTGATGGTTTTCCTGTCGCTTATCACGGTGTTGTGCAGCGCGGCGATTGTCCGAACGGCCAGCGACATCCGCGAAGGCGGCGCGCAGCGCATCAGCCAGGCGGCGCTGCGGCTGAGCGAAGCCGGCGCGATGGGCACGGTGGCGCTGGCGGCGCAGATGCAGCTGGGGTTTGGCGACTACGTTGCGGCGCGCGGCAACGTGCTGACGATGGCGGACATCGGCTCCGCGGCGGTGGATCTGACGGCGCCCGACGGCTCGTTTGGCCGTGAATTCGCAAGCATTTCGCCAATCAGCTTCTCGACGCTCGTCTCGGAGTCCGACATGTCGGCTGCGGTCCCGGGCTATGACGCCGCGCGCTACTGCTTCAAGACCTACAAAATGGTCACGACGTCGCAAATCGGCTCTGCCGCGCCGACGAACCTGCTGCAGATCGAACAGTCCGGCCAGCAGGCCATCCAATCTTACCTGACGGTCGGCCCCGTCCTCTGCGGTCCCTGAGCGAGGTGTCTCATGCGGCTGCTGCTTGCGATTTTGCTCTCCCTGGTGGCGCTCCCGGCGCTGGCGCAGACAACCGCGCTGCCCGAAGTGCTGTTCGTCGTCGATACCTCGCAGTCGATGCAGTTCAAGGTCGGCAGCAATTTTGGCCCGCGCTGCGGCTCGGTGGATCCGACGTTGCCGGACGAAAAGTCGCGCTGGAACATCGTCCGCGAGGTCATCGGCGGCAGCTTCGCCAACTTTACCTGCCAAAATGAGTCGCTGGCGCCCGTCCCTGAGGCCGTCAACCCGCCGCCGCAGCTCATGGGCGTGCCGTCGTGCATTCCCGGTCTGGGCATGACGCTGACGACGCCGTATGTGTCGCGGCCGGCGCTGTCGGGCGGCATGGCGTCGCGGACCTTTCCCGGGGGTGGCAGCGGTCCCGATGACCCAGCGTCGTCGTTCCAGACGACCTGGAGCAGCGGGACGTACACGCTGCGGACGATGTGGATGCAGTTTGACCTGAACGTCGTGCCGCAGACCGCCTCCTGGGCGGGCGCGAGCATCGACATCCCCGGTCACACGACGAACATGGACGTGCAGCCGACGCAGGTGCAGCTCGTGCTGTCGCCCTACAACCCGCCGGCGGCGGGGGTGGACCTGTGCGGCGTGGCGCAGTCGACGCAGACGGTACTGACTGCGCCGTTCACGCTGGCGTCAACGGGCGGTACCGGCTCGGACGTGCCGCTGTCGCTGCCGCTGACGGCGCAGGGTGCGGCGATCCTCGAGAGCATGCGCCAAGGCGGCGCGACCACGGCGACGGTGGCGCTGGTGCCGGTCGGCCTGAATTTTGACGCGGCGTGTACGACCGTCTCCGGTGGACCCAAGACCAACACGCAGTTCGTGCCGTCGTCTTCCAGCCCGCTGTCGCCGTATTCGCCGACGCTGACGGTTGCGACCGGCGTGCCTTGTCCGGCGGAAGGGCCCAACACCCACTCGATCGCCCTGGGCTTGCAGGTGGACGGCTCGATTTCGTCCGTGCCGACCGGGCTGGACGGCGTGATGGACGTCTTTGGCCAGAACGCCAAGTTTGCGCTGCTGGCCGGCGACAACGTCATGAACAAAGGCCAGACCGCCAACGCCGGATTCAGCTACGCCGACGACCTGTCGTCGATTTGGGGGCCGATCAACATGGGCGTGGCCGACCCGTACCTGAGCGGGACGCCGAGCGTGCCCGTGACCCGGCTCGATACGCTGGCGGCGCGCGCGGACACCTATCTGGCAATCCAGAATGCGCTGACGCAAGTGCGGCCGAACGGCCCGACGCCGATGGGCTCCGCGCTGGCCGATCTGACCGCGTACCTCGGGCCGAGCGCTTTCCAGGATCCGCATTTTCAGAACATCGCCCAGGATCCGGTCAACGGCGACCCGTACCTCGCGTGCCGCCAAAAGATCGTCGTGCTGATGAGCGACGGCGGCGCCAACCTCTACAACGGCTCCAGCGACGGCGGTGCGAGCGCGGTGCAGGCCGCCGCGGCGCTGTTTGGCCGCAACATCCCGGTCTACGTCTTCGCCATCGGTTTTGAGGCCGGCAGCACGCCCAGCGGGCCGGAATGGCAATTCCTCAGCGATCTCGCGGCTGCAGGCGGCACGCAGTACCCGCGCATCATCAACACACCGCAGGACGCGGTCACGGCGTTGGCGCCGGCGATCGACGCGGCGGCGCAGAAGGGCATGGTGCTGACGCGGCCGGTGTTCACGACCTCAACCGGGCTGTCGACCGACGTGCAGCACAGCTTCCAGGCCATCAGCATCTTTGACTTGAGCCAACCGCTGCGCACGCGCGGCATCGTGGAACAGCGCATCTTCAAGTGCGATGCGGCGTGCAAATCGGACACGCAGCCCAATACGGCGCAGGTCTGCGGCATCATCAATTACCAGGACAAGCTCAAGGGTCGCGTGCCGCCGCGGCGGCTGTACACGCACAAGGTTGGCGCGCGCATCAACCTGGACAGCGCGCACCTGTCGGCGCTCGATCTGGGCATCGGCACAGCCGGCATGGGCCAGCAACTGCAGCTGCAGCCGGACACGAGCTGCGCGACGGGCACGGGCTTCAACCTGAGCGACTCGGTCCAGCGCAACGCCTATCGGGACAGCGTGCTGGCAACGCTGCGCGGCGACATTGGGACGTGCCGGCAGAACCACCCGCTCGGCGCGCCGTCCCGCGCGCAGCCGGCGATCCTCGAGCCGGCGTCGCGGCTGCCGATCCGCGACCCGTCGTTCCGCACCTATGCGACGACGAACGTGCCGTCGACAAACGTGTACTCCATCTACAACCCGCCGGGCTCGAACCTGCGGCCGACCATGCTGTTTGTCGCGACGCACGATGGCCTGCTGCACGCGTTTCGCACCGATGAGGATCCGACGATCACGACAAAGGACCTGGCGACCGCCGGCGACGAGCTGTGGGCGTTCCTGCCGCGCTTCAGCCTGACGCGGATTTCGCAAATGAAGCTCGTGACTTCGCCGGATGCGTCGTACCTGAACGCGCCGATCACCGCGCAGCATGTGCTGCTGCAGCGCGACGTCTCGGCGGGCGCGACGACGGCGTCGACGGCGCAGAATTGGCGCGCGGTCGTCATCGTCGGCGCGGGCGAGGCGGGTTCGGGCTACGCGGCGGTGGACGTGACGTCGCCCGAGGATCCGCAGGTCATGTGGGAAATCACGCCGGATCACCACTGCTTTGGCGCGGTGACGATGGGCACGCTGTTCGGCCCGCAGTGCCTGCCGACCACCAAATTCCAAGCGATGGGCCGCTCCACGGCGCGGCCGGTCATCACCACGCTGTACTACACCGATTCAACCGGTGTGACGGCCGAGCGCGCGGTCGCCATCGTGCCGTTTGGCAAGGCGCCGTCGGAGTCGGCAGCGGTCAACCTCGGCGTGGAAGGCACCGGACAGCGCGGCGTCTACATCCTGAACCTCGAAAACGGCGACATTTTGCGGACTTTCACGACCGGCGACCTGACGACGACCGGCGCGCCGTTCTCGATCCCCGACACATCGCTTCTCGGCCGCTTCTGGACCGAGCCGGCTTGCTTCAACAACGCCGCCGGTCAGGTCACCACCCGCTGCTTCATCGGCGACTCCAAGGGCATGCTCTGGCGCATGGACCTCGCCGGCCTGCTGCCGACCGACTGGACC
>CAIPXZ010000720.1 GCA_903869075.1 uncultured Myxococcales bacterium
ACCCAAGGGCCGCAACGTGGTGATCGAAAAGGCGTTCGGCGCTCCGCGCATCACCAAGGACGGCGTCACCGTCGCCAAGGAAATCGAGGTCGAAGACCACTTCGCCAACCTCGGCGTGATGATGATCAAGGAAGCCGCCAGCAAGACCAATGATCTCGCGGGCGATGGCACGACGACGGCGACGGTTTTGGCGCAGTCGATCGTGCTCGAAGGCTCCAAGCTCGTCGCCGCCGGCATCAACCCGATGGCGATCAAGCGCGGCATCGAGGCCGGCGTCGTCGCCGTCACCGACGAATTGCTCAAGCTTTCCAAGGATATCGACGGCAACAAGGACCTGGAGCGCGTCGCGGTCATCAGCGCCAACGGCGACGAAGAAGTCGGCAAAATCATTGCGGAAGCGATGGAGAAAGTCGGCAAGGACGGCGTGATCACTGTGGAGGAAGGCCGCGGCATCGAGACGCAGCTGGAGACCGTTGAAGGTATGCAGTTCGATCGCGGCTACATCAGCCCGTACTTCGTGACCGACCAGGACCGCATGGAGGCGCACATCGACAACGCCTTCATCCTGATCCACGAGAAGAAAATCTCCAGCCTGCGCGACCTGATTCCGTTGCTGGAACAGCTGCGGCAGGCCAACGGCACGCTGCTCATCATCGCCGAAGACGTGGACGGCGAGGCGCTCACCGGCTTGGTCTACAACAAGCTGCGCGGCCAGCTGAACGTCGTCGCCGTCAAGGCGCCCGGCTTTGGCGATCGCCGCAAGGCCATGCTGGAGGACATCGCGATCCTCTGCGGCACCCGCGCCTTCTCGGAAGAGATTGGCGAGAAGCTGGAGCTGGTCAAGCTGGCGCAGCTGGGCCGCGCCAAGAGCATCAAGATCCTGAAAGACAAGACGATCATCGTCGGCGGCGCCGGCAAGAAGGCGGACGTCGAGGCGCGCGTGGCGACGATTCGCCGCGAGATCGAGACGACCAAGTCGGATTGGGATCGCGAGAAGCTGGAAGAGCGGCTGGCGAAGCTGGCGGCGGGCGTGGCGGTTGTGCGCATCGGCGCGGCGACGGAAGTCGAGATGAAAGAGCGCAAGGCGCGCGTGGAAGACGCCCTGCACGCGGTGCGCGCGGCGGTGGCCGAAGGCGTTGTGCCCGGCGGTGGCGTGGCGCTGCTGCGGGCGAGCGCGGCGCTGGACGCGATCAAGTTCGGCGACGAGCGCGACAACGGCATCAAGGTGCTGCGGCGCGCGTGCGAAGAGCCGCTGCGGCAGATCGCCGAAAACGCCGGCGAGGAAGGCTCGGTCAAGGTCGAGGAAGTGCGGGCGCAGAAGGGCTCGTTCGGCTTCAACGCCGGCACCGGCCAGATGGGCGATCTCGTGGCGATGGGCGTCATCGACCCGACCAAGGTCGTGCGCGTGGCGCTGCAGAACGCCGCGTCGGTGGCGACCATGCTGCTGACGACCGAGTGCGCGATCGTGGAAGCGACCAAGGAAGATTAGCGACAACGGCGCCAGCGCCAGGCAGGTGAATTCGTGTCGGCAAACCACAGCAAGCATTCCAAGCACGCAGACGGCGATGAGCCCGCTGAGCCGACCGAGCATGTCTCGGCGGCCAGCGCGGCGCCGGCTGAGGATCCGTACGTCACGGGACTGAAACGGGAAATCGCCGAGCGCGACAGCCGTTTGGCCGAGATGGACGAGAAGGTGCGGCACTACGCGCAGGCCGTCGACAAGGTGCGGACCGAGTACCAGGCGGCGCGCGAGCGCATCCAGCGCGAGAACGAGCGCAACGCGGCGCGGGAAAAGCTGAAGCTTGTCGGCGGGTTGCTCGGCGTGCTGGACTCGCTGGATCGCTCGCTGGAGAGCAAGAAGGCCGCGGACGGCGACGCGTTCGTCGCGGGTGTGCAGCTGATCCGCAGCCAGTTCGAAGCGGCGCTGACGGGCTTGGGGCTGACGCGCTTCGACGCGGTCGGCGAGGCGTTCGACCCGAACCGCCACCAGGCTGTGACGTCGGTGCCAGTGACGGACCCGGCGCAGGCTGGCCGCGTGCTTCACTGCGTCGCCGCGGGCGTGCAGGTGGGTGAAGAAGTCGTGCGCGCGGCGAGCGTCGTGGTCGGCCAGGGTTCCGCCAGCGACGACGTGCACTGACCGTCAGGCCAGCCGCCGCCAGCGCGTGGCGTCGCGTTCAGCGCGTCCCAACTCCGCCAAATGAATCAGGTGCGACTGCATCGACCGCAGCGCGATCGGCCAGGCCAGCCGCGACACGTCGCCATACGCCGTCGGCAGCAGCGCGTCCGGTGCCGTCCACGTCAGCGGCAGCGCCTCGAGCACCTTGTGTTCCCGCGCCAGCCGGTGCAGCCGGTAGTGCGTCAGCACCGCCAGCGCCTCGTGCAGCACCTGGCCATGCGCCGGTGCCAGCGCGCGCGGCTGCAGGTGCGCCATTTTGTCCAAGCTGGCGAGGTAGTCACCCATGTGGCCATCGCGCGGGTCCACGAGGATCGTGCCCTCGCCCGCGACCATGTCGCCCGCCACCAGCATCGCCGTCGCCGCGTGCCAAAGGCACAGGTGCCCCGGCGCGTGTCCGGGCGTATGCACCGCCAGCCACGGCGTGCCATCGGCGTTGACCGCCACCGTCTCGCCATCCGCCACAAGCCGATCCACCGCCAGCTCCGGCAGCAGCGCCGCCGTCCGCGCGTGCGCCCACACCGGCAGGTCCAGCCGCGCGCGCAACGCCGCCGCCGCACCCATGTGGTCCTGGTGGTGGTGCGTCAGAAATAGCGCCGTCACCGCCACGCCCTGCTGCGCCGCCGCCGCCAGCAGCGCCACGAGCTTGTCCTGGTTCGCCAGCGCCGGCGCCGACGGATCGACGAGCACCGCCTGCCGCTCACCGACGAGGTAATGGTTCGTCGCCGTCGCCGGTGGCAGCGTCGGCGTTGGCAGCGGGATGCGCCACAGCCCGGCGGACTCGCGAAACGTCTCCAGCATCGTCAGCTCCTTGGTGTGGCGCCGCGCGCCCTGACGATCGTGGCGGTTGCGCACGGCGATCGCAAGCGGCGGTTGCATCGCGCGGCCGTTCCCGGCACAGTGTAGGCGCAATTCCGGAGGGTAGGATGCCCCGCGTTCGCAAGCCAAATGGCCGTCACCTTCGCTCCACCGCGCCCGCCGTCGGCTTGCTGTGGGCTGTTTGGGTGCTGACCGGCTGCGCCACGCCCGTCGCGCCGCAACCGACCGACGTCTACGACCCGCTGCTGCATTTGGACGCCGAGATTACCGAGCTGCCGCACTGGCCCAACGGCGACAGCATCGGCGGCGATAGCGATGCCGCCGTGCCGTGCCCGCAAGCCGCCAGCAAGACCGACGGCTCGTGCTGCCCCAGCGGCTTGTACTGGGACGCGACCAGCGGCCAATGCGTGCCCGCCGGTCCGACCGGCTGTTTTGTCACCGGCAGCGAAGACCCGGCGGCGTGCGTGCCCCGCTGGTGCTTTGCCTACCTGGACCTGAACAACCAGCCGTGCGCGCCTGGGCCAGAGGACTGCCGCGCGCTCACGGCGCCGTGCCCAACGACCGCCGGGCCGATCGCCATAGGCTGCCCCGCCGGCCAAGCGCCCGAGCCAGCGTGCGCGCCTGCGGGAACGGTGATTTTGCCAAGCGCGACTGGCGCGCAAGTGCCGTGGCAAGATGGCGCCGCATTGCCAGCGCTGCCGCCGCTGAATCTGCTGAGCGCGCCGCCCGCTGCGCCGACGCCGCTGGCCACGCCACAGTGGTGCAACGACGGCGCGGGCGCAGTCATCGACGCCGCCAGCGCCGCGGGCGCCTGCGTCACCACCGCGTGCGCGATCGGCCAGCGCCCCGACCCCGCTCAGCCCGGCCAGTGCCTCGACATCGCCGGCCCCGCGTGGACCTGCCCGCCCGGCTTCGTCGTCGACGGCACAAGCTGCGTGCCCGATCCCGCCGACTGCACCGACCCGTGGGGCGGCGTCACGGCCGGCGCCAACGTCGTCTTCGTCTCGGCCATCGCCGCGGCGGGCGGCACCGGCAGCCAGTCCGCGCCGTTCAAGACCCTCGCCGACGCCGTCGCCGCGCTGCCCACTGGCGGCACCATCGCCATCGGCGCCGGCGTCTACCCCGCCAACATCGCCCTCAGCCAGCCGATCACCTTGCGCGGCTCTTGCACCAAGGACGTGATCCTGCAAGGCGCCAGCGGCGCGCCGACGGTGCTCATCACCGACCAATCCGCCAGTCAGATCAGCCACTTGACGATCACCGGCGGCCAATACGGCGTCCGCGTCGAAGGCGCGATCCAGGCCGGCATCGACAACGTCTTTGTCCACAGCACGACCCAAGGCGGCATTTACGCGCTCGACGGCGCCAGCGTGACGGCCAAAAACCTGTTTATCCTCACGACCTTGCCAAGCGCCACCAAGACCACCGGCCACGGCATCGCGCTCGAAGGCGCCAGCTTGGACGTCAGCCAGGCGCGGCTCAGCGGCAACCGCGAGTTCGGCTTGTACGGCGCGGCGTCCAGCGTCACCGCCAAGGGGCTCGTCGTCGACGGCACGCTGGCGCAGCAGTCCGACAACAAGCACGGCTACGGCGTCTACCTCGCCGGCGCCGGCAGCTTCAGCGCCAGCGACCTGCGCGTCACCGGCAACCGCGCGTACGGCGTGCGTTTTGAAGACAAGGTCGCGGCCAGCGGCACCAACTGGTGGATCGACGGCACCGTCGCCGGCGGCGACCAGACCGAAGGCATCGGCCTCGGCTGCTTCAGCGCCAGCGTCAAAGTGACCGATTTGCGCGTCACCAACAGCCGCATGCACGGCATCTGGGTCGTCGACACCGACGCCAGCTTATCCGGTCACAACGTGCGCGTCAGCGATACCATGCCGCAAACGTCCGACCAAACCGGCGGCCAAGGCGTCGTCGTCGAAGGTGGCGGCGCAAGCGCGCAGTTCAGCGGGCTCTACGTCCACAACAGCTACACCCAGGGCGTGAGCGTCGCCGGCGCCGGCGCCCTGCTCGGCCTCGATTTTGTGACGATCAGCGCCACGCAGCCGCAGAGCGCCGACAAATCCGCGGGCGGCGGCTTGGAGGTCGTCGACGGCGCCGCGCTCGTGTTGCCCGCCAGCGGCACGGTGACCATCGCTGACAGCTTCACCAACGGCTTCTTGCTCACCGGCGGCAGCTGGAAGGGCGGCACCGTGCGCGTCCAGGACACCGAAGTCACGCTCGCCACCGGCACCGGTGGCCAGGGCGCGGTCATCGACTCCGGCGCTGTCGTCAGCGACGCCACCTTGCGCGTCGCCAACAGCCGGGAAAACGGCATCGCCGTCGCGTCCAAGGGCACGATTCTCAAAAATGTCATCCTGGACGCGAGCTTGACCAAGCCCAGCACCAGCGGCGGTGCCGGCGTCCTCATCGCCGAAGGCGCCACCGTCCAGGGCCGCGTCTCGGCGGTCAGCAGCTTCGACGCCGGCGTCGTCGTCGACGGCAAGGGCAGCAGCCTGACCGCCACCGGCAGCGCCAGCGCGCCCGGCATCGTCGCCGCCTTCACGCAGGGCAACGCCGACGGCACGGGCGGCGACGGCATCCAGGTCACCGGCGGCGGCGCGCTCACGGCGACCGGCGTCCGCGTGCAAGACAGCGTCGGCCAAGGCATTTTTGTCTACGACGCCGGCTCGGTGCTCAGCGTCACGCACGTCCAGGTCAGCCACACGACGGTCAGCGGCGCGCTCGGCTGGGGCCGCGGCATCAGCATCTCCGCCGGCGCCAAGGGCAAGCTCAGCGACGTGCAAATCGAAAGCAGCCAGGACGTCGGACTCTTCATCGCCGACACAAGCACAAGCGCCACGGTCGACGACCTCGCCATCGACGGCGGCGCCCGCGGCGTCGCCGTGCAGAACCGCGCCGGGGTCACCGGCCACCGCTGGCGCTTGCAAA
>CAIPXZ010000721.1 GCA_903869075.1 uncultured Myxococcales bacterium
GCAACCGCGTCCGCGACAACCGCCCCATGACCTGCATCATCCGCCGGCTTGACCTGACGCAGGGCACGGCGCGCGCCGGCTGCTTTGCTGGCTGTGGGATGGACCGCGGCAAGCGGCAACCCCGTCCCGACGGGTGGTACACATGGCAAAGTGGCAGCGTGGGCTGGCGATGCAGATGGCGCTCCTCGCCGCGCTGGGTGTGGCGTGTGGCGGGACGACGCCGGATGCGACGGCGCCAACGGCGACGTGCAATGCCGCGGGCGTGCTGGAGCAGCCCGACGTCGCGGTGCCGCTGGCGGCGGCGGTGACGGCGCATACGCCGACGGATCTCGAGCGCAAGGTCGCCGGGCTGCTGTGGGGCCAAGCGGTGCTGGCGGCGCAGGGCGTGGCGCTGGACCCGCTGCTGCTGGATGCGCCGATCTCCGGGCTGCTGCAGGCGGTGCCGACGGCGTACCCAACGCTATTTGCCGTCGGTTCGCCGTGCCAGACGTGGGCGGTGCAGACCGGCGCGCTCGTGGCGAGCAGCGCGGACTTTGCGTGCGGCAACAGCTGCGTGCCGAGTCCCAAACTGCTGGCCACGACCGGCAAGGTGCTGCTCGATGGCCTGACCGCCAAGGTCGTGGCGCAGCTGAAGACGCTCAACAAGACGGCGGCGTATGCCAAGCTCGTGCAGGACCAGTGGTCGGCCATCCTCGCGGCGCAGCAGGCGCTGCGGCTGCAGTATCAGGTGGCGAATCAGGTCTATACGCGCGGTCAACAGGTGCTGGATCTGCTTGCCATCATCGACAAGACCGTGTCGCTGGCGGACTCGCAGACGTTGCTTGTGGATGTGACGCAGGTGATCGGCCAGGTGGCGTCGCTCGCCGGCGCGCAGGAGGTGGCGGCGGTTGTGCTTGCGTTCCAGATTGGCCTGGAGATCGGCACCACGGCGCAGCTGGTCACGCAGTGCACCGCGTGGCAAGCCAGCCACTGCAGCGTCGGCACCGACGTGAGCGGCGGCGACACGACCGGCGGCCGCACGCTGGAAGGCGCTTTCAAAGCCGGCACGACCTACACCGACACCAAAGGTTGCGTCTGGCATCTCGACGTCACCGCGACCGTGACAATCGACGGCTTCGGCGGCGACGGCACGCTCATCGACCCGTACCGCGGTACGCCCGGCGTCTCCGGCATCCTCGTCGTCACCGACTGCAGCGGCGCGCACAGCCTCGGCTTTGACACCTTCACCGGCACGGTTGGCGGCACGCTGAGCAAGGTTGTGATGAGCGGCACGGCGATGATCGAAGAAGGCAAGTTCGCCGTGGACCTGCCGCAAGGCGTCTGGGACGGCCAAACCGTGCGCGGGACGCTGACGCTGGGCCTCGATGTTTTTGTGGCTGGCCTGAAGGCGTCGGCGCCGGTTGTCCTGGCTGCGCCCTGAGGCAGCGACGGCGTCCAGCAGCCCCCGCAAATCCGCCAACAGCGCCCCACAACGTGGTTGCGGCGGGATCAAACTGCGCACTGGCCAAAACCACGGTGGTTTGTGGCAGATCGGTTTTGGGAATGCCCCGCACCACGGTGGTTTGTGGCAGATCTGTTTTGGGAATGGTCCCAACCACGGTGGTTTGGAGCAGATCTGTTTTTGGAATGGTCAAAACCACGGTGGTTTGTAGCAGATCTGTTTTTGGAATCGCGCCCACCACGCTGGTGGGCAGCAGATCGGTTTTGGCAACCGCGCTTGCCGCGGCCCGCAGGCGGCGTCCGCTCCTGCGCCTAGCCCACCAGACCGCGCAGCACGAACGGCAAAATCCCGCCATGCGTGTAGTACGCGACCTCGACCGGCGTATCGATGCGCGCCACGGTCGTGAAACTGACGTGGGCGCCATTCGCGCGGCGCGCCACGACCGCCACCTGCTGGCCGGGCTGCACGCCGGCGGCGAGATCCGGTAGATCGAACAGCTCCTCGCCGGTGAGCCCCAGCGAACCCGCCGTCTGCGGCGCCAGGAACTGCAGCGGCAAGATGCCCATGCCAATCAGGTTCGAGCGGTGGATGCGCTCAAAACTCTGCGCCAGCACGAACTTCACGCCCAACAGCGCCGGGCCTTTTGCCGCCCAGTCGCGCGACGATCCCGAGCC
>CAIPXZ010000722.1 GCA_903869075.1 uncultured Myxococcales bacterium
ATTGTCGCGGAGTGCGACGAGTAATTGTCGCGCGGGACTGACGGGGCTACTCGCAGACGGCTGCCGCGAGTTCGGGCTGCCAAACCCCGCAGAGGGGGTCAAGTTGCCCAAGGGCGCCAGCATCACGCGTGGCGGTAAGGACCTGACGCTGCTTCCCGAGCAGGTCCGGGCCCTGCTGGAGTCGGCACGCAATGACTCTCCGCTGCTCTGGTTCCCGATGCTGATGTTGGGCTTTTCGTCTGGTGCGCGGCCTGGCGAGTTGGTCGCCGTGCAGGTGCGGGATCTCGATTTGACCGGTGAAGTCGGCAAATGGCGCATCGCGCGGCACTGGGTGGCTGGGCGTATCGTCCCGGGCACGAAGCAGCATGATGAAGGTCGCCCGACGTTTCTGGACCCGCAGACAACGGCGGTCCTTCGCCCACTCGCCGCAGCGCGGGAAGCGGAAGACGGCAAGGAAGCGTGGCTCTTCCCTGCGCGGGGCCGGGCCAAAGGCGACGGCTCATGCGCCACCACGCAGGGCCTGTGGACGTGGATGCAGCGACGGTTGGGGCCGCTGAAGATCCCGGCACTATCGGGCAAGACATTCCGGCAGACGCACATTACCCTGTCGTCGCTGGCAGGCATCCAGCAGTCGTTGGTGATGGCGCAAGTTGGTCACAATTCCAAGGAAGTGCACGCGATCTACAACCGGCCGCCAGAGGCGCCGAGGCAGGACGCGGTGCGCAAGTTTGGGCAGGTCATTCAGCTCGCCGATCCCGCAGGAGTTGGTCCATTGGTTGGTCCATTCGCATTCTCGATGGATATCAATTAAGCATTTCAGATAGTTGGAGAACGAATGAACATCGTCACCTGGAACGTCAACTCCATCCGCTCCCGCGAGTCGCGCCTGCTGGCGTGGCTCACTGCCCACCAGCCGGACGTGCTGTGCCTGCAGGAGCTCAAGCTGGAGGACGCGCAGTTCCCGCACGCCGCAATCCAAGCGCTGGGCTATCACGCCGTGACGCATGGCCAAAAGACCTACAACGGCGTGGCGATCCTGGCGCGGCACCCGATCACCGACGTGACGCGGTCGCTGGACGACGGCGTCGACGACCCGCAGGCGCGGCTGATCGCCGGGACTGTGTGCGGCGTGCGCGTGGTCTGCGTGTACGTGCCCAACGGCGGCGAGCCGGACAGCGACAAATATGCCTATAAATTGGCGTGGTACCAGCGGCTGCGGATGTGGTTCGAGCGCGAAGGCGCGGCCGACCGGCCGATGGTGCTCTGCGGCGACATGAACGTGGCGCCGGATGCCCGCGACGTGGCGCGACCGGCGGAGTGGAACGACACGGTGCTGTGCCTGCCAGAGGCCCGCGCCGCGCTGCAGCACGTGCTGGAATGGGGCCTGACCGACGCGTTTCGCGCGCATCGCCCGGAAGCCGGCCTGTACTCGTGGTGGGACTACCGCGGCGGCGGCTTCGAGCGCGACAACGGCCTGCGCATCGACCACGTCTTTGCCACCCGCGCGCTCACGAGCCTCGACGCCTTTGTTGACCGCAACGAGCGCCGCGGCGACAAGCCCAGCGACCATGTGCCGTTGGGCGTGATTTTTGCTGACCTTTGACCGCCCATCGGTTGCCGAACCGCCGCCACAGCGCTACGGTGGCGACGACGGCTGTGCGGGCCGACCGGGAGACAGCTATGGAACAGCACGGCGATTTCGTCGATAGCGCCTTGAAGACGACGATCCTGCCTGGCGTGCACGTGGGATCCGACCACGCGCTCGGGGTGCTGGACCAGGGCCGGCCGGGGCCGACCGTCGTGGTCTCGGGCGGCATGCACGGCAATGAGCCGGCGGGCGTGCGCGCCATCTTGCGCATTCTCGAGACGCTGCGGGCTGAAAGTGCGCCGGTGGCGGGGCGGCTCGTCGGGCTGTGTGGCAACGTCGGCGCGCTGCGGCTGGGCGTGCGGTTTACCGACCGCGACCTGAACCGGTGCTGGGATAGCCCCTCGGTGTCCTACCTGCGGGCGACGCTGGGCCACACCGCGGAGGACGTGGAACAGCTTGAATTGCTGCAGGCTTTTGATGCGGCGATCGCGCAAGCGCGCGGGCCGGTCGTGCACCTGGATCTGCACAGCATGTCGGCGGACGGCGTGCCGTTCATCGTCGTCTGCGACCACCCGCAGAGCGTGCAGCTGGCGCGCGAGCTGTGCCTGCCGGGCATCGCCGGTCTTGAAAAGGCGATCCCGGCGACGACGATCGAGTACTTCACGACGCTTGGCCACATCGCGCTGGCGGTCGAGGGCGGCCAGCACCAGTCGCCGTCGACCGAGGACACGCTGGAGTCCGTGGCGTGGCTGCTGCTGGCGTCAGTGGGCGTGATTGCCTGGAGCGCGGTGCCGGATCTCGCGGGGCGGCGGGCGCGGCTGCGGGCGCGCGGGCTGAACCTGCCGGCGGTCAAGGTCACATATCGCCACGGGATTTCCCCCGCCGACCACTTCCGCATGAAGCCGGGCTACCGCAACCTGCAGGCTGTACACGCGGGTGAAGTGCTCGCCGAGGACGATAGCGGTCCGGTGCGCGCGCCGGCTGACGGCTGGATCCTGCTGCCGCTGTACCAGCCGGTGGGCACCGATGGTTTCTTCATCGGCAGCCCAGTGGTTCAGGCCTAAGCCCCCTCAGCGCTTGGGCAAAATGCCCGGCGCCGCCAGCTCGCCGTACAGGTGCGCGTTGGCCAGGACGGCCTTGCGGAACACGCCCAGATGCAGCGACTCGTTCGGGCCGTGCGCGGTCGACTCCGGGTCCATCACGCCGTTGAGAATCAACGGCAAATCGCCAAAACGCTCGCCAAAAATCGCCACAAATGGGATTGAGCCGCCGACGCCCACGCGCACCGGCTTGTGGCCCCACGCCGCGAGGTACGCGCGGTCAACTGCCTCAAATGCCGGG
>CAIPXZ010000723.1 GCA_903869075.1 uncultured Myxococcales bacterium
AGCCACTCCGCGAGCGCCGTGCCGTAATAGCCGCCGCCGCTCAGCGATTGCCGGCCGCCCAGCACCAAAAACGCCCCGCCGCCGGTGACGTACTTGTGCAATTCCGGCAAGTAGCGCTCGACCTGGAACGGCCCGAACGGGAAGTCCTGGAAGATGACAAGATCGAAGCTCGACAGTGAATCCTCAAAGATTTCGCGGGTTGGGAACGGGATCAGCGTCGTGTCCTCGCCCGAGACGTAGCCCGCCGCGCCTTGGCCAATCATGATGTAAAAGCTGACCAGATCGACCGCCGGATTGCCGCGCAGGTGCGCCCGCAAAAACCGCGTGTCCCAGGACGGATGGCCGGCCAAATGCAGCACGCGCGTGCGATCGCGCACGACCTGCAGCGACGCCCAGGTCTGGTTGTTGACGACCGTCGCCTCGTCCGGCAGCGGCGCCACCGACGCTTCCAGGAGGTGCGGACCGACGTGCAGCGGCTGGAATTCGAGCTCCACCGCCCGCTGCGGCGTGCCGCGCAACGGCAGCTTTTTCTCGGCAGCGACGCGGCCATTGTCGCGCAACGTCAGCTGCAGCTCGCCATCGGCGGTGCCGTAGCCGCTCAGCTCCAGATCGACCGTCACCGGCATGAACGTGCGCGTGAAGCCGAACGCGCTGGCCCGCAGCGCCGTCACCGCCACGTCGCGCGCCGGCGCCGCGTCGTCGATCGCCAGGGTGTGCACGGCCACGCGCAGGCGATCGAGCGTCTCTGCCGACTCCGCGTCCAGCGTCTTCGCATCCGCCGCGGTCCGCGCCTGCAGCGGACCGTTGTCCAGACCGTCGCTGACGAGCACAACCGCCGACAGCCCGCTCGTGCGCCGCGCGTCGCCCAAATCCGTCAGCGCCGCCAGCAGATCCGTGGACGCGCCGTCCGGCTTGCGCGCTTTGACTTCGGCCAGCGACCGCGCCGGCTCCAGCCGCTGCGCCAGCGTGTACCACGCCACCGGCTGCTTGCGCTCGATGCGCGCCGCCGCCGCCACCGCGCGATCCCACCGCGTCTTGCCTTCCGGACCGCGCGCCATCGACGCCGACCGGTCCACGACGACCGCCACGCGCTGGCCGCCCGGCCGCAGGGAACGGCTCACCCACGTCGGCTGCGCCAGCACCGCCAACACGCTGGCGACGGTCAACGTGCGTAACACAAGCAGCAGCGCGCGCCGGCGTTTGCTCGGCAATTTCCGAATGTTCCACGCCGCAAGCCCGACCACCGCCAACGCCAACGCGCCGATCAGCAGCCAAATCGGCCACGCCCAGTGCAGACCCCATTCCAGATGATCGCCGTGGTTCATCGTGCGCTACGGCTCCGGCTGGGGGTGGACGATCGGCGGCGGCGGTGGCGCTCCGGCGACGGGCGCTTTGGCGCCGCGGCGGGTCCGCAGCAGGTGCATGACGTGGGTGTGGTCGTCCTTGTAGTCCAGGCACAGCGCGTACATGACGAGGTTCACGCCGAGGCGAAAGGCCTGTTCCCGCTGGGTTTCTCCGCCCGGCACCACCGCCAGCGCATAGCCGCCGACAGCCTGCCGCGCCAGCGCCCCCGCCAGATCGTTGCGGCCGTATAGCACGGCGAACTGATTGCCCACGCGGATGCCTTCCAGCTCGTGCGCGTCCGCCCGCCGACCAACGGGGCGCTCCAGCCGGTAGAACGAACGGTACAGCACATGCGTCGGCGCAACCCGCTGCAACGGCTGGGGAAACAGCCGCGCCAGCTCATGCCGCACGCCCTGATCGAACGCCTGCGACGCCTCCGTGCGGCCGGTGTTGTCGACAAACAGCATGCCGCCGGTCGACAGGTGCTGGCGCAGCGCGGCAACCGCTTGATCGGAAAGGTGTCCTGGCGCCTTGTCGCCGCCCCAATACAGCAGCGGGTAGCTGAACAGCGCCGGATCTTCCGGCCGTACGCCGACGGGCTGCGCCGCGATGTCAATGCTGGTCCGCAGGCGAATTTCCTGCGCCCAGGCCGTCAGCGACGAGGTCGGATCCACCGCGCCTGGCACCTTGAGCCAAGCAAGCCGTACCTGCGCGCCGGGCAGATCGACGGCATACGCCGGGCCGGCCATCAGCAGCCAAGCCATTGCCAGCACGGAGGAAATCAGCAAACGCGGCATCAAATCGTCCGGCGCAAACGCGGGCGCGGCGTGCGAGTGTAGCAGACTCGGCAGCGCGCGGGGACGGGTCGACGGCGGCGAAATGGCGCAATGCACTGCGGTGTGGAGTATCCGCGCCGTCCGTGGCAGACTTTGGCCCACTGCGGTGTTGCAAAGCCCGCGGACTTTGCGCGTCATCCCAACTGAAAGGACCCGGTGTACCCTTGAATTGTCGCCCGATCGCTACTGGCCTCGTCATCGCCAGCCTCGCTTTTGCCGCCACGGGATGCGGCAAGAAAGCTGCTGACAATCCGGCGGAAAAGCCCGCTGCTGAAGCCGCCAAGGCCGTTGCTGCGCCTGAAGCTGCCTCGCCGACGGCAGCTGCCGCTGTCGATGCGCCGCCGCCGAAGCCGGATCTGGGCATGCCGTTTGAGCTGTTCCACGGCGCGCGCCTGCTGCAGCGCTGCGCCTTGAAATACGGCGTGGCGGAGCGGACCGCGGAACGCCTGGCGATCGAGTGGACCAAGGGCAACAAGCCGGAGCTGCACTTGGACGCGGTGTTTCAGAAGGCGGACCCCAAGGCCAAGCCGGCGCCGGAGCCCAAAGAAGACCACGCGGCTGACCTGGAGCGCGAGAAATGGCGCGCCACGGTGCGGCTGGCGGAGGGCCACACGGCGACCGCGGCGGAGCTGAAGGACGAGACCGAGACCTGCCTGTACGCGCCGGAAGTGGGCTTGATTGAAGGCAAAACCATCGAGTCGTACGTCAAAGTGTTCGTCGACGTGACCTGCCTGCAGAAGCAGTTTGCGCCGGTGGACGGCAAGACCGACGATCTGGCGCACGCCCAGGCCGCGGCCAAGATCTTCCAGGACAACGGCATGACCGCCGGTGAATTCTCGCGCTACGGCGTGATCTTCGCGCGGTTTCCCATCGTCATCCAGCAGGCGTACGGCGCCCGCGCGCAGAAGTGCCCGGACACCGAGGGAGCCAAGACGGTGGGCGCCCAGGCGGCGCCGAGCGCCGTCTACAACGGCAGCGTCACCGGCGAGCGCAACGCCTCGGTGCGGCTGGAGAACCGTGACGGCAAGCTGACCGGCGCCGTCCAGTGGCAGGGCGTGCCGCCGGCGGCCCCCGATGGTCGACCGCAGCCGCCGGCGATTTTGCCGCTGAGCGGGACGCTGAACGGCAGCGCGTTCACCGTCTCCGGCGAGGCGCAGGGCGAGACCTTCAAGCTGTCCGGCAAGATCGAGGACAAGGTCATCAGCGGCACCTGGACGAACCAGCGGCCGGGTCCGGACGGCAAGTCCAAGGGCAGCTTCAAGGGCGACAAGCTCTCCGGCGTCGCGCCCGTCGCGCCCGCGGCCGCGCCCAAGTAGCCTCGCCGCCAGGCACAACAGGCGTCGCGCGCCGACGCCGTGGAGAACCTCATGCCGCAAGCTCCCACCCAGACGGGTACGCTGACCACCGCCGACGGCCTGCAGCTGCAGACGCGGGCGTGGGTGCCGGATGGCGCCAAAGGCACCGTGATCGTGCACCACGGCTTTGCCGAGCACGGCGGCCGCTATGGCCACCTGATCGACGCGCTGCTGCCCGCCGGCTTCGCCGTGACGACGTTCGATGCCCGCGGCCACGGCCGTTCAGGTGGCACGCGGGTCTTTGTCGAGCGCTTTGACAGCTACCTGGAGGACCTGCAGCTCGTCATCGACGACGCGACGCGCAAGCTGCCAGCGCCGTATTTCCTGTTGGGCCACTCGATGGGCGGTCTGATCGTCGCCAAGTTCCTGCAGCAGCACGGCCTGGGCGTGCTGCGCGGCGGCATCCTCTCCAACCCGGGCTTCGTCAACAAGGTCAAGATCCCGGGCTGGAAGTCCGGGCTGGCGACCGCCGCGTCCAAGTTTGCGCCCAAGCTGCGCGTGCCGTCCGGTTTGCCGCCGGAAGACATCAGCCGCGACCCGGCGGAAGTCCGCGCGTACGACGCCGATCCGCTCAACGTCAAAGTCGCAACCGCGCGTTGGTACACGGAATTTCTCGGTGCGCAGGCGCAGGCGCTGACTAAGCCGGAAGCGCTGCGTGACGTGCCGCTGCTGGCGCTGATCGGCGACGGCGATCGCATCATCGACTCCCAGCAGACGCTTGAATTCCTGCGCCGCGTCGAAGGTCGGGGCCTGACGGTCAAGACTTACGCCGGCTTCTACCACGAACTTTTCAACGAACCGGAACTCGATCGCGCGCGCGTGCTGGCGGACGTCACCGCCTGGCTCGACGCCCACGTGGCCTGAGGCTGGGGCTCGAGGCGCATGCAAACGGAGATCGGTCGCTACCGGCTGGTCCGCCACCTCGCCACTGGAGGGATGGGCGAAGTGTACCTGGCGGAAGCGCCGGGTGCCGCCGGCTTTGCCAAGCGCGTCGTGGTCAAGACGCTGCGCCAGGATCTCGCGTCCGATCAAGAGCTTGTGCGGCAGTTCATCGCCGAAGGCCAGCTGCTGGAGGCGCTCGACCACCCCAACATCGCGGCGATCCTCGACCTCGGTCAGGACGGCGATGGCTATTACCTCGCGATGGAGTTCGTCGAGGGCTTTGACTTGCGCGCCGTCCAGCGCGCGCTGCCGATGGCGGAAAACCGGCAAGTCCTGAGTGAAATCGCGGTGCTGGAGATCATTCGCGCGGTGGCGCAGGCGCTCGACCACGCGCAGACGCGGCGCGGTCCGGACGGCAAGCCGCTGGGCATCGTCCACCACGACGTGACGCCGTCGAATGTGATGGTGCGCCGCGATGGCCACGTCAAGCTCGTGGACTTTGGCGTGGCGCGCACGGCGCTCGTGGCGCGGCTGTCGGCGGGCGCGTTGCGCGGAAAGCTGCCGTACCTGAGCCCAGAGCACGCCCGTCAGGAGCGCGCCGATGGCCGTAGCGACTTGTTTTCCCTGGGTTTGTGCGCGTTGGAGTGGCTGTCCGGCCGGCGCGCGCTGGACGTCGGTGAGCCGGAGTCGCTGGCGGAAGCCTATGCGCTGCTGCCGTCCAAGCTCGCGGCGCTGCAGGGCCAGGTTTCGGACGGCACGTGGCAGCTGCTGCAGGACCTGACGCAGCTGGACCGCGGGCTGCGGCCGGCGCGCGCCGCGGACGTCGCCGATCGCGCCAACCGGCTGCTGGCGGAAGCGGGTGAGCTGTCGCCGGCGCGGCGGCTGGCAGCGGAGCTGACGCCGGCTTTTGACCGGCTGGCGGCGCGTGCCGGCGGTTTTGACCAGACGCTGGCGCAGACCATCGGCCTGCTGGGCCAGCCGCCGGTGGAATTTACCGGCACGCTCAGCTTGGCCGGCATTGACGTGGTGCGGCAGTCTGAGGCGAGCGTGCGTTCGGCGCAGGAGGCGGGCGCGCTGGCGCCGGATCGGCCACCGACGCGGCCGTCGCGCTGGGCGCTGCTGTTTGGCGCGCTGGTGTTGCTTGTCGCGTTCTGGGTGTGGCAGTCGCGGCAAAAGGACCAGCACGCGTTTGAGCCGCCGCGCACCCCGCAGCCGCTGGCGCAGCTCGTGGCGCCGCTGCCGGTCGAGCCGGTTGTGGTGGCCGCGGCACCGACGCCGACGGCGCTTGCCGTCGCGCCCGCGCTGCCGCCGACGCCGGTCGCTATCGTGATCGCGCCGGAGCCTGCCGTCGCGCCGGAGGAGCCCCACGTCGCGGTCGCCGGCAAAAACGCCGCGAAGTGGGGGGTTGTCGAGTTTCGCGTGCTGCCGGCGTCCACTGTGATCACGGTCGATGGCAAGAAACGCAAGCCAACTTCCGGCGGCGACCGCTACGTGTTGCAGCTCAAGCCGGGAAAACACACGATTGTGGCGCGGGATCCGGACGGCACCGAGGCGGCGCAGTCGACGGCGGTGGAGCTGGAGCCGGGCGAGTACCAGCAACTCAAAGGCTTTAGTTTCCTGCCTTGAGTTGTCGAGTGACCGCGGCAAGCGCTACGCTTGGTCCCCATGCAGCCCACCCGCACGCTTACCGCCGCCACTTTTGCTGAACGCTACACGCTGCCCAAGTACCGGCTGCGCGTGCTTTCCGGACCCAACGCTGGCCTGGAGAAGGTTTTTGATCGGCGGCTCGTCTACATCGGCTCAGCGCCGGACAACGACCTTGTGCTGGACGATCCGTCGGTGTCGCGCAACCACCTGAAGATCGACGGCGAGCGCACGGGCTACCGCGTCCGCGATCTGGAGTCCAAGAACGGCACGTGGTTTGCCGGCGCGCGGCTGCTGGAAGCTGTGCTCGGACCGAGCGCAGTGCTGCGGCTGGGCCAGTCGGAGCTGCAGTTCGAGCAATTGGCGGAGCTGCACGAGGTCGCGTTGTCGCGCGAGCCGCAGTTTGGCAATCTGCTGGGGCAGTCACCGGAAATGCGCGAGATTTTTGCGCTTTTGGCGCGCGCGGCGCCGACGGACGCGACGATCTTGGTCGATGGCGAGTCCGGCACCGGCAAGGAGCTCGTCGCCGAGGCGCTGCACCAGCACTCCCGGCGCGCGCAGGGCCCGTTCGTCGTGTTCGACTGCTCGGCGGTGCAGCACGATCTTGTGGAGTCGGAGCTGTTTGGCCACGTCAAAGGCTCGTTCACCGGCGCGATCCAGAACCGCAAAGGTGCGCTGGCGGAGGCGCACGGCGGCACGCTGTTTCTGGACGAGATCGGCGAGCTGGATCTGGACTTGCAGCCCAAGCTCCTGCGGGCGCTGGAGAAACGCGAGATCAAGCCGGTCGGCTCCAACGACCGCCAGACCGTGGACGTGCGGATTATCGCCGCGACGAACCGCGACCTCGGCCAGATGGTCAAAGAGGGCACGTTCCGCGAGGATTTGTACTACCGCCTCGCGGTGATCCAGGTGCAGCTGCCGCCGCTGCGGCGCCGCAAGTCGGACATTCCGCTGCTGGTCAACCACTTCCTGGCTGACACGCAGGCGCGCCACCCGCGGCCGGGATCACTGACGATTTCCTTTGAAACCATTCAGCAATTGCAGGCCTATCCGTGGCCGGGCAACGTCCGCGAGCTGAAGAATCAGATCGAGCGCGCGGCGGTGCTGTCCGACGGCAAGGAGCTGCAGGTGCACTTGGACCCGCAGCGCGCCGGCGCGGCGGTCGTCGTGGAGCGCCCGGAGGCGGCGTACGAGCTGCCGTTCAAGGACGCCAAGGCGCGGCTGATCGACGCGTTCGAGCGCGAATACTGGCAGCGCGCGCTGGATCGCCACCAGTGGAACGTCTCGGCGGCGGCGCGGGCGACCGGTTTGCATCGCAAGTCGCTGGAGTACTTGATCAAGAAGCTGGATCTGGTACGCCCGGGCTGACAGCCCGGTCTGGGTGAGCTCTCACAACTCTTCACATTTGTCCGTTCTTTCCAGCAGATAGCGCCGCGTCAACTGCTGTCCCGGACCGTGCGCGATCTCGCAGTCTTGCGCGCGGCGACGGCGGACAACTGGCGTCGTGCGGCGTCAAACGCTGGAAAAAATTGCGCAAGCGGCGGCCTGACGTACATTAGTTGGGCTGGGGCTACCCCAGTCGTGGAGTGCATTGTGAGCAAGACGACGACACAGACCAAAACCCGCGTTGAAGTGGACGTGGCGCTGCGCCAGGCCAACCTGACCAGCGAGGAAGAGAAAGTGCTGCGGATGCATTACGGCATCGGCATGGCCGCTGACGGCCAGATTGAAGCGCACGCCGCCGTGACCACGGACGCGCAGGCGCAGATCGCGGCGATCGAGCAGAAGGCTGTGGCCAATGCGCGTCGCCAGCAGGCGGTGATCGACCGTCTGCGCCGCATTGACGGCTAGCTTTCGCGACGGCCTCGTTCGCGGACACGGAGGGCCCGGTGGCCGTAGGTTTCGACGCTGCAGTGTTCCCGGACGTGTTCGTGCTTGACGCGAACCGGCTTTTTGGTCAAACTCGTGCCCCCGCTTTGCCGCAATCGGCTGCAAGTGCTGGATTTCTGGGCTCGCTTTTGATCCCATTTGTTGACCTCGCGAGTCCTGCGCTCGACTTCTGGAGTTTCCCATGGCATCGCCTACCCGCTCGACCGACCGCATCCGCAAAGCCAAGCGCGTCAGCGCCGGCAAAGAGCGCAAGCGCGTCATCGCTCGCGACCAGCGCATTGCCTCGGAAAAGCAGCTGGAAATCGCTCTGGGCGAGAAATTCTCGCTCCCGACCATCCGCTGAATTCGCCGCCGCCGTGCCGCCTGAAGCGGCCGGTGGCGCTGGTTCTGGTGGTGACGGCCGGCAGGTGACCCGCGCGGTTCGCGGCCGCCGTGCTTGGCTCGCCCTCGCGCTATTTTGCCTGGCCCTCGCGCTCGCGGCGGTCGCCGTCGTGCACCGCGCGCCGATCAACCCGCCGCCGTCCTCGCCGTGGCGCGCCATCGAGCGCATCGCCGCCGTCTTTGGCCTCGTGCCCGATCTGCCGGCGGAGTGGGCTGTTGACCTCGACAAAGTCGGCAAGCCCGACGGTATCCGCTCCGCCGTGACGGCGCCGCTGGGCGAGATCGCCAACCCGTTCCACGACGCCGACGCCCGCAAAGCCTGGACGGCGTGGCACGAAGGTCGCTTCCAGGACGCGCTCGAGCCGGCGGCCAAGGCGTGGGCGACGCTGGCCAAGCAAGATCCGCAGCAGGAACGCGCACTTTTGGCGTTTTTGGTCGCGCAGACCCGCATTTACGCCAAGGACAGCGCTGGCGCGCTCGCTGCTGCCAAGATCGCCACGACGCATCCACTGCTGGGCGGCGAGGCGCTGACGTTCATCGCCACGCGCGCTGACGAACAAGGCTTGTCGGCGGTCGTGCTGGCGCTGCTCAAAGGCCGCACGGAGCCGCAGCACCAGCTGCTGCGCGCCAAGTCCCTGCGCCGCAACGGTCAGCTGGACGCCGCCGCGGATGCCTTGGCGCTCGTGCACGCCGCCAACGGCACGGCGCTGTGGCGCAAACAGCAGCTGGAGGCGATGCGCCTCGCCAATGCCCGCGGCCAGCAGGACGACGCGGTGAAGCTGGCGCAGCAGCTGATCGACCAGGCGGGCAAGAGCACGCAGACGGAAGAAGCCGTCGACTTCCTGATCGGCGGCAGCGACGCGGTGTGGCAGGCGCGGCTGAAGAAACGGCCGCAGGACGCCGCGGCGGTGCTGGACGCGCTCGTCTGGACCGCGCAGCGGCGGCGCTATCCGCGCGCGACACCGGCGCTCGAGGCGCTGGGCAAGGACCCGAGCCTGCCGCTGCCGGTGCGCTGCCACGCGCGCTCGTGGGCGGCGCACACGCACGATCGCAAAGGCGAGCTGGAGGCGTCGATCGCGCTGCTGGAAACCGTGGCGGATGAGTGCGCGACGCCGGAAGTGCGGCAGCTGGTTGTGGACGAGGACACGCTGGCGGCGGGCGACCCGCAGTGGCGCATCGGCCGCGCGCGGCTGCTGCAGGGCAAGCTGGACGGCACCGCGGACCTGAAAAAAGCGCTGGAACTCGGCCTGGACGGCCTGGATGGCGATGACGCCAAGACGCTGCTGCACCTGGCGACGCTGCCGGACGCGGCGCAGAAGCTGAAGCAGCACGGCGCGACGTCGGCCAACGATTACGCGGAGCGCGACATTGTCGACGTGATGGCGTGGCGCTTTGCGATGGACGCCATGGTCGCAGGCAAGTGGCCGGACGCGCTGAAGATTTTGGACCGGCTTGTGGAAGTGCGCGACTCCGAGCCGACGGCCAAGGCTTTTGCGCCGCGTGCGGCCGACGCGCCGCCGCCGCGCTACGACGATCGCGACTGGGCCCGCGGTCGCGCCGACTATTTTGCCGGCCGGGCGCTGCAGGCGCTGGGCAAGGACGACGCGGCGATCGTCCGCTGGCAGCGCGTGGTCCTGCGCCATCCGCTGAGCTACTACGCGACGATGGCGCTGGCGCAGTTGCAGGCGTCCGGCGCCAAGATGCCGGCGCTGCCGCAAGACGAGCTCGTCGCCGGGCCGCTGCTGACTGCCAAGCTGCTGGCCGACAGCAACGTGCAGCGCGCGCGGCTGCTGGGGCAGCTGGGCTGGCACGACGAGGCGGGCGACTTGCTGGACGCGGTTGGTCTCGGCCGCGATGTCGCTGCGGCGGACAAGTGGGCGGCGGGCGATCCGTCGGGTGCCTGGGCGCGCGCGGCGCTGGATGACGAGGCGGCGCGCTGGACGTCCTCCCACGCCACCGGTCGCGACGCGCTGCGGCGGTTTGCGACGCGCTACCCGCACGAGAGCAACAAGCTGGCGTGGCAGATCGCCTACCCGCGGGCGTTTCGCACGCTGATCGAGAACGCCGCGCAGGAATTCGGCCTGCATCCGTCGGTTGTCTGGGCGATTGGCCGCAGCGAGAGCGGCTTCAACCCGCGCGTCGAGTCCCACGCGGCGGCGATCGGCCTGCTGCAGCTGATTTTGCCGACGGCGCAGGCGATGGCCAAGCCGCTGGGCTTGACGGCGGACGCGACGACGCTGCGGCAGCCGGCGGTGAACGTGCGGCTGGGCGCGCGCTACCTGAAGGCGCTGCTGAGCCGCTTTGACCGCGAGCCGCAGATGGCGGCGGGCTACAACGCCGGTGGCGGTGCCGTCGGACGCTGGCGCAAAACCCGCGGCGACTGGCCGATGGACCTGTTCGTCGAGTCCATCCCGTTTCGCGAGACGCGCGACTATGCAAAGCGCGTGTGCTCCAGCATCGCCGTCTACCGCAACCTGTACGACGGCGAGACGCTGCACGCGTTCGCGCTATCGCAAAAGGCGGTGCCGACCCAGGATGAGCCGCCGACGGAGCCGTCGACGACCGCGGGCACGCAGCCGGCGCGGCAGCCCGTGGTGGCGGTCATTGCCCACGAGGCGGAGACGCTGGAAGTTGTCGTGCCGAGCAAGCCGGTCGTGGCGGTCGTGGCGCACGCGGCGGCGGTGGCCAAGCCGGTGCCGGTTCGTCACGCGGTGGCGCACGCGCACGGCAAGTCGCGGCAGGCGATCGCCCGCGCGGTGGCCAAGCGCGAAGTCGTGGCGGTCAGCAAGCGCGTTGCCCGCAAGGCGCCGCATGAACGGACGCTGGTTTCGGCGGTCATCCGCCCGGTCAAGGCCTCGCCGCGCGCGCATCCGGCGGCGGCTCCGGCCAAGCACGCGGCCGTCAAGCATCATCGCAAGCGCTGAGCGCCGTCGCATCCGGTTCTGCTGCGTGCGGTGAATCGACTGCTGCGTTGGCGCGTCCATGCTACAACGCCGGGAACACCGCCCGCGCGACCGGTGTTGCTAACCGGGACGAGAAGGCAAGTTGACGACGCAGCAACCCGACCACAAGCCGCAGACCTGGCCGACCGCCGCGCGCGCCCGCGTGGCGCCCGTGCTGCGCGTGATCGCCCGCGTGCGGCGGCGGCGGTGGCTGCAGACGGCGACGGCGCGGCTGCTGGCATGGCTGGCGATCGCGGTGGCGCTGCTGGCGCCGGCGGCCGTGCTGGCGCGTCTGGACGTGCTGGCGCTGCCGGTGGAGCGGGCGGCGGCTGCTGCGGCGGCGGCTGCTGCAGCTGACGAGCCGACGATGAGCGAGCTGACCAGCTTCGACGACTACCCGGTCCACCAGAGCCCTGAGCTCATCGCTCACGCGGCGACCTCTGACCGGCACTTCTACGACCGCTACTACTTCAACCTGTATCCCGACAGCCACGACCTCTTCGCCATCTTCGGCCTTGGTCAGTACCCGAACCTGGGGACCACCGACGCCTTCATCGACGTGCGCATCGGCGACAAGCAGCACATCGTGCGTTCGTCGAAGCCTCTTGAAGATCGGGCGGACATCTCAGTCGGGCCCATCCGGGTCGAGATTCTCGAGCCGTTGCGCAAATTGCGGGTCGTGGTGGAGGAAACCGAGCACACGGTGGCCATGGACGCCACCTTCGAAGGCTCCATCGAGGCGCTACTCGAGCCCCGCCAGACGCTCCGGCAGAAGGGACGTATCGTCTTTGACACTAACCGGCTGGCGCAGACGGGCCGCTGGACAGGAACGCTGGTGGTCGATGGCGTTGAGCACGCTATCGATGGTGCGGGAACGCGAGACCGTTCCTGGGGTATCCGTCCCGTCGGCGAGGCCGAGCCCCCGGGTATCCGCGAGGGCATGATCGTCCTTCCGGGGATGTGGAACTACTACCCGATGATGTTCGAGGACCACTCGATCTTCTATATCTGCCATCAGGATGATGATGGGGTCCGGCACCTCGTGCAGTCCGAGCGGGTCTGGAACGACCCCAGCCGCGAGATCGAAGACCTCGGCCCGGTCGAGTGGGACCACGACATCATCCCCGGCACTCGTATTCTGACGGGATCGACGCTGCGGTTCCCCAAGGTCGGCCTCGAGATCGAGTGCACCTCGATCCTGCCGAACTACGTGTCGCTAGGCACCGGATACGGCATCGACGCCGACTGGCGCCATGGGATGTACCACGGCCCAGACCTCGTGGTCCAAGGTCTTGTCCTCGATGTTGAGGAGATCAAGGGTCTGGCCCAGTACGGGATCATCGATCACCTGGCGGAGTTCCGCTACGACGACCATGTCGGTCACGGCCTCCTTGAGCACGGCTTCTTCGGACC
>CAIPXZ010000724.1 GCA_903869075.1 uncultured Myxococcales bacterium
GCAGAACCTCGCGTATTCGCTGGGTTTGAAGAAAGTGGCGTACGTCGATGCGGCGGTCATCGCCACCGGCTTCTTGCTGCGCGTGCTGGCCGGCTCGGCGGCGGCACCGGTCGCGGCGTCGCACTGGCTGCTGGCGTGCACCGCGCTGGGCGCCATGTTCCTGGCGCTGGGCAAGCGCAAGCACGAGGTCATCACCTCGGACGTCAAGCACCGCGCCAACCTCAAGGATTACCGGCTGCACCACCTGAACATGGCGCTGGCCGTGCTGGCGGTGCTGACGTCGGCGGCGTACCTGCTGTACACGCTCGACCCGGTCACCGTGCAGCGTTTTCACACAGCCCGCCTGCCGTGGACGACGCCGTTTGGCATCTTTGGCCTGTGGCGCTTTTCGCAGCTGCTGGACGCCCGCGACACGGCACACAGCCCAACCGAGCGGATGCTGCACGACGTGCCGTTCCTGCTGAACCTCGCCGCCGGCGTGCTGACCGTCGGCCTGCTGATTTACGGCGTGCTGCCCACATGATGCGCAACCCCGTGTGGCTGCTGGCTTTGGCGCTGACCGCGTGCGGCGCCGCCGAGTCCGCCGTCGCCGACAATCCAGTGCGCGCCGCGCTGGAGCAGTCGATCGCCGGCCTGGACGCGCAGGTGCCGCTGGTGCTGCGTTACAACCCGGCGCCGTGCGCGTGCCCGCCGGCGGAGATCCGCCTGGATGGCCAGTGGCTGCGCGCGGAGCTGACCGGCAACGCCGCGGTCCAGTCTTGGCTGACGGCGCTGGCGCGGACGCCAACCGAGAACCTGCCCGTGCCGTTGCAGCTGGCTGGCCACGTCGAGCCGGAGCTGCTGCGCACGCCGCAAGGCAGCTACGCGGTGCGTGTGGCGGTGGCGCGCATCCTCGCGCCGACGCCGTGACGGCACAAAATGCCTGAAAAATTGACGGCGCGGGCAAGCCTGACCACAGTGGCGCGCGCGCGGTTCCTGCCGCCGCGCTCGAGGTACCGCGTGAAACGACCGCTGCTGATGATGCTCGTCGGGTTTGGCCTGCAACTGGGGGCGCTGGCGCACGCGGCGCCGGTGGCGAAGCCGGAAGCGCTGGAACTGACGGTGTCGCTGAACGACAAGAAGGTCGGCATCGAGACGCTGCGGACGCAGTCTGGCCAGGAAGGCCGCTATGATTCGCTGGACGCGTCGCTGCAGGACAAGGTCAACAAGGCCTGGAAGTCCTTCCAGCAGCGCGCGACGCTGGACAGCCAGGCCGATGGCACCATCAAAAGCTACCGCCGCGGCATCTACGTGACCGGCGCGACGATCAACACGAACCTGTTCAGCTACAACGGCGGCTGGCGCATCGGCGCGCAGGCGGACGCGGGCGGCAAGCCGAAGGTCACGGACGTCAAGCTCAAGGCGCCGTTTGTGGTGCTGGATGAGCGCAGCGTGGCGCTCGTGGTGCTGGCGGCGGAGCGGCTGCAAAAGCTGGGCGATGCCGACTACGTCCGCGTGGACAACGCGACAAGCGGCCACTTGACGCTGACGACCGAGACGCTGGCAGCGGAAGGCAAGCACTGGACGCGGCTGCACCTGAAGGACGGCAAGAACGTCAACCTGGAGGTGCTGAAGGCGCCGGGCGGCCAGGTCGTGGCGGTCAAGGGCCTGGAAGGCTGGACGGGCGTGACGACCGGGCAAAAAGTGCCGGCGAACCTGACGCCTGTGGCCAAGGACGCCAAGCCTGCCGAGCTGCCCGCCGGCGCGACGCCGACGCACCACATCAAACCGGTCGTGCCGTAACGGTGAAATCGCGGTGACAGATCCCGCTTGATTCTCTCGGCGGATCGCCTACGCTTAGAGGACGTCGGCGTCGACCTGCACCCAGCGGGCGGAGACCGGCACGGAGGGCCCTATGCGCCGGCAAATGTTCAAGTCCAAGCTGCACCGCGCGACCGTGACGCAGGCCGATTTGGAATACGAAGGTTCCGTCACGCTCGACCAGAACCTCATGGAAGCTGCCGACATTTTGGAGCACGAAGCGGTCCACATCTGGAATGTGACGCAAGGCACCCGTTTGCAGACATACGCGCTGCGCGGGCCGCGCGGCTCCGGCGTGTGCTGCGTCAACGGCGCGGCGGCGCACCTGTGCAACCCGGGCGACAAGGTGATCATCGCGACGTTCACTGAGCTGGAGGACGCGGAAGCGCGGCTGCACGTGCCGACGGTCGTGCTGCTCGGCGAAGGCAACCGCATCCTGGACGCCCACGCGACGGAAGTGCCCGGCCCGCTCAAGCGCGCCGCCTGGTCGTAGCCGACCGCGATCGCCGCGCGCATCTCCGCTTGAATCCGCTGGCTACCTGCACCATGCTGCGGTCTCCACGATTTGCCGCGAGGTGCGCACATGGCCATTCCGACAGGTCCCGCTGGCCGGGGCAAGCCCAAGAAACCGCAGCAGTTGCCGGATGAACCGCGGCCGCTGTCGACGGCGCGGCGCACGACCGATCGGCTAAGCCCCGAAGTTCTCGCGCGGGCGCGGGCGGCGGCGGAGCGCGCTGAGGCGCGGGGCCTGCTGGATCGCGTGCCGGCTGCCGCGCTAGCCGACACCGACGCGGTGTCGCCGGCGGCACTGTCGCTAACACTCGCTGATTTTTTTGATCTTTTCTACCAAAACCGCATCGGCGCGGCCGACATCACCGTGCACGAGCTGCTGCAGATGCGCGACAACGGCGATTGGCCGGAGACGTTCACCGCCGGCGATCCGCGCGCGCTGTTCACCGAAGCGATGTGCCGGCGCGGCGAATTCGTGCCGCTGGCGTGGCATGAAAGCGGCCTGTACTTCGCGACTTGCAAGGACGACGCGGCGCAAGATGAGCTGATCCGCGCCCTGGACCTGCTGGTGCGGGCGGAAGTGACGCTGTTTACCGCGACGCCGGAAGTCCTCGACGCGGCGATCGCCTGGCTGTATCGGCGGTAGACGTGAAGCTCCTTGTTCTGCTTGCGTTTTTGACCCCAGCGGCGGCGCTGGCGGCGGCGCCGACCGTGCTGAGCCAGATCGCCGTGGACCACCTGACCGACGCTTCTGGCATCAAGCTGATGTCCGTCGGCGATCGCACTGTGGTCGCCGTGCAGCCCCCCGAAGGCGACGACAAGGGCGCGTACTGGTACGGCGTTGACCCGGGCATGGACGCGGCGACGGCGCGCGTGGTCTGGGCGAGCCGCGTGGCTTGCCCGCTGCCGGGCGTGGGCGAGGTTGTGGCGACGGCGAGCCTCGTGCTGTGCCGCACCGACCATGACCTGTTCGCGCTGGCGCCGGCCGATGGCAGCGTGCGCTGGCGCTTTCACGCCAAGCGCGAGCTGGCGCCGCTGGCGACCGCTGGCCAGCGGGTGGCGATCAACCTGGACAACGAGGAACTGGACGTGCTCGACCTGCAGACCGGGCATGTGCTGCGGCGGTTCGAGTTGCACGGCGCGCCGCTGCAGACGGCGGCGCTTTCGCCCAACGGGCCGCTGGCGCTGATTGTCGCCAAGGCAGTGGGCGCGGCGGCGGTGGGCCACACGCACGAGATGCTCGCGCAGCCGCTGGCGGAGGCGGCGAGCACGACGACGGCCAAGCTGGAGCCGCTGGCACCGCTGTGGCGCGTGCCGTTTGGCGGCGCCGATTACCGGCTGGTGCCAAGCCAGACGGCTGTTGTGGCGACGCCGATGCCGGGCGTCATCGACGCGCGCGACCTGGCGACCGGCAAGGTGCTGTGGGCGGAACCGGTGCCTCTGTTGCCGACGCTGGAGCCGCTGGCCGATGGCCTGGCGGTGGGCGGCATCCGCCCCGATGGCGTGCGCTGGATCGGCGTGGCGGACACGCGCACCCGCATCACCACCTGGCGCCGGGCGTGGCCATACGGCGCGCTGCACGGCGTCGGCATGGACAACGGCCACGTGGTCTGGCTGGGCGACGGCGGCTGGCTGGTGACGCGCGGCAAGGACGGCCAGCTGGAAGCGTCGGGCGAGGTCGCGGATGCCGGCGACGTCGTAGCCGTGCAAGCCGCGGACCATGTGCTGACGCTGCTGACGTGGCAAGGCAAGACCGGCGCGCTGTGGCACCAGTTCACGCTGAGCCCGGCGCAGCCGCCGCCGCCGCTGCCGGACCAGCCAGCGACGGAATGGCTGGCGCCGGGCCGCCAGCTCGTGTTCATGGACTTTGCGCACGGCGGTCGCGACCCGCAGACGCTGTTGCCCGGCAACGGCGCGATGATGGCGCTGATGGTCTGGCCGGTGGCGACGGCGCAAGGGTGGGCGTTTGAATTCCGCCGCCAGGACGACAATGGCACCGGGCAAAATGGCACGCGAACGATGACGGCGGAGGCCCTGGAGTCGGCGGGCATCGACCTGGACCTGGCCGCGGCGGGTCCGGCGGCGGCGAGTCGCACCGCATTGCGCCTGAGCAAGCAGCTGTGGCGCGCGTTGCTGGACACGGGCCGGGCGGAACAGACGCTGGACGGCGGCAAGCTGGGACTGCACCTGGACGGGCCGGCCTCGAGTCGCCTGCAAGTGCGCGATAAGGATGGCATCTTTCACTGGGCCGACGTCGACGTGCAGGTCGCCAGCACGGCCGACGGCACGTACCGGCTGTGGCTGATGCCCTACGGCGACGCGGCGCTTGTGGTGCGCGCGGAGCTGCCGAACCAGACGTTGGCGCTGATGAGCGTCGACTGGCGGCCAGCGGTCGAGCCGCCGCCGAACGCCAGGCCAGCCGGCAAGGCGGCGAACAAGTCCAAGAGCCCGAAACTGCGCAAGAAAAAATAGCGCCTGCAGGAGAATCCCATGGCAGCCGCCAAACCGACAAAGCCCGCACCGCCGGGCGCACCGACCATCCGCGCCTGGCTGCAGGCGAACGTGACTGAAAATCCCCATGCGCTCGGGTGGTTTGACCATGCCGGCGCCGAGGACCGCATCGCCCGCGCCTACCGCCAGCTGCTGGCGGGCTACGACCTGGATCCGGCGGCGGTGCTCAAGACCACGCGGCCGGTGACGGGGACGCACCACGGCCATGTAACCGTTCGGGATATCAACTATTATTCGATCTGCGCCCACCACTTCCTGCCGTTCTTTGGCCAGGCGGCGATCTCGTACGTGCCCGGCGATCGCATTTTGGGGCTGGGCAAGCTGCCGCGGCTTGTGCAGCTGTACGCGCAGCGGTTCCAGATTCAGGAGGATCTGGTCAAGGACATCGCCGAGGCGATGATGACCCACGGCGGCGCGCGCGGCGTGCTGGTGACCGCCAACGGCCGCCACATGTGCATGTGCAGCCGCGGTCCAGCGGACCAAACCGCCGTCACCGACACGTCTTACGCGCTCGGCAGCCTGCAGGGCTTGACGCGCCACGAGGACGTGCGGGCATGAAACACGCGCTGCTTGTGTGGCTGCTGCTGACGGCGTGTTCGCCGCGACCGAGCGCCGTAGTCGCCTTCGCCGCTGACGGCGCGGCGGTGACGCAGCTGGATCTGGCGGCGACGGCGGCGCCGCTCCAGCCGCAGACGGTGACGGTTTTTGAGCCGTACGAGCAGCGCGACGTGGCGTTTCACGCGCTGCCGGCGACCGCCGTGCTGGACGCGGCGTATGGCGCGCGCTGGCGCAAAGCCGAGGCGCTGGGCCTGGTTGCGCTCGACGGCTACACGACGACGGTTCCGGTGAGCCGCCTGCTCAGCCACAGCGCGTACTTCGCCATCAGCCGCGAGGACCGCGCCGATTTTGTGCTGGACAAGAAAGTTCCCAAGCCGGAGACCGTAGCGATTGCGCCGGTTTACCTGATCTGGGACAGCGCCAAGGATCCGGTCATCCGCGCCGAGGGCGACTACGGCTGGCCCTACCAGCTGGCCAGCGTCAACCTCACGACCTTTGCCCAGGCATTTCCCGGACTTGCGCCGCCGGCGCTGGGCACCGCGGAGGCGGCTGAGGGCTTCGAGCTCTTCACCCGCTACTGCGCGACCTGCCACAGCATCGACGGCCACGGCGGGAAGGTCGGCCCGGAGCTGAACGCGCCGCACAACGTGACCGAGTATTGGCAGCCGCAGTGGCTGCACCAGTGGATCGACAATCCGCAGTCAATTCGCAAGGGTACGGCGATGCCGGGGCTGCCGGCGCACGTGCCGGAGCGGCAAAAGGCCATCGCCGCGGTGATCGCCTACCTAAAGGCGATGACCCACGGGCCGTAGCGGCAGCGTCCACGCCTCCGCGGGCGCGCGCCACGCCGCGAACGCCAAAAAGCCGCCGTAATACAAGGTGTTCGGCACCAGCCGCAGCGCGTAGCCGGCCTCCTGGCCAGCGGCGGTGCCAAACAGGATCAGCAGGTCCGCCAGCGGCCACAGCGCGTACTGGATGATTTCAAAATACGCTAGCCGAAACAGCCACTTGCGACGACCCACCGGCACCTGCGCCAGCCGCGCCGGCAGCACCGCGCCGCGCCAGACGATCGCCAGCGCCAGGAACAGCAGCTCGTAGGCGACAAAAGTGTGGCGGAGCGTCGGAAACGCCTGCGGAAACACGGCGATCAGCGCGCCCTGCGCCACCGGCACCAGCAGCGCGAAGCCCAGCGACACCGCCCACGCGCGGCGGCCCGGGGCGCGGAACTGCTCGGTCAGCAGGAAGACCCGCCAGTCGCCGAGCACCCCGAACGCGATCGCCAGCGGCTGGTTGAGCGGCGACGCCGGCGGCAGCGGGTTCCACGCGCCGGTCAGCAGGTTGTCGAGGCACAGCTGCACGCCAAACAGCATCAGCACCGTGCGCAGCCAGCCCGACGGCTTGGCGCCCAGCCACAGCAGCGTCGCCGCGGTCAGGAGGCAGCCGGCAATCGGCTGGTTGAGCGGGCCATCGTACAGCTGCTGCCACATGCGTCACCCGCCCAGTTTGCGCGCCAGCAGCGCGGTGATCGCCTTGGCATCGGCCTTGCCGCCCAGCGCGCGCATGACCTGGCCGACAAAGAAACCGGTGAGCTGCCGCTGCCCGGCCTGGTACTTGGCGACCTCCGCCGGGAATTGCGCCAGCACGCCGTCCAGCACCGGCTCCAGCGCGCCGTCGTCGCTCACCACCGCGCCCGCCTGCGCCGCCGCGTGCGCGAGCGCGTCCGCCAGCGTGCGCGCCGGGTCGGCAAACGCCGCCTGCAGCAGCTCCGTCAGCATTTTGTTGGAAAGCTGGCCGCCGCGCCACTTGCCGCACGTCGCCAGCAGCGCCGGCATCGCCGCCGCCAGCTCCGGCCACGGCCGTGCGCTGCGCTGCAGCTGGGCCTGCACCTGCGTCATCAGGAACGCCGCGAACGGCGCCGCCAGCGCTGGCGCCTCCGCCACCGCTTGGTCAAAAGCCACCGCCCGCGCCGGTTCCTCGACGAGCCACGCCGCCGTCCGTGCGTCCAGCGCCAACGCCTGCTGGTACCGCGCCTTGCGCGCCGCCGGCAGCTCCGGCAGGTCCGCGCGCTGCGCCGCCAGCCACGCCGGATCCAGGTGCAGCGGCGGCAGGTCCGGGTCGGGAAAGTAGCGATAATCCGCGGCTTCTTCCTTGGAGCGCATCGACTCCGTGCGCGCCAGGTCCATGTTCCACAGCCGCGTCTCCTGCACCACCCGCGCGCCGTCGGCGATCAGCCCGACTTGCCGGTCGATCTCGTAGCCGATGGCGTCCCGCACGCTGCGAAACGAGTTCATGTTCTTGATTTCCACCCGCGTGCCGAAAGCGTCCTGGCCCAGCGGCCGCACCGACACGTTGGCGTCGCAGCGCAGCGAACCTTCCTCCATGTTGCCGTCGCAGACGCCCAGCGTGACCAAAATCCCGCGCAATTCCCGCAAGTACGCCACAGCTTCGTCGGCGCTGCGCAAGTCCGGGTGACCGACGATCTCGACGAGCGGCGTGCCGGCGCGGTTCAGGTCGACGCGCGTGCCGCTGTCGCCGTGGATCGACTTGCCGGCGTCCTCTTCCAGGTGAATCCGCTGGATCCGCGCGACCTTGCCGTCGTCCAGCGTCAGCTGGCCGTCCAAACAAATCGGCAGCTCGGCCTGGGTGATTTGGTAGCCCTTGGGCAGGTCCGGGTAAAAGTAGTTCTTGCGGGCAAAAACCGACGTCGGCTGGATGGCGCAGCCCGTGCCCAGCCCCGCGCGCACCGCCAGCCGCACCACCTCGGCATTCAGCACCGGCAGCGCGCCGGGCAGCCCGAGGCAGACCGGGCAGGTCCGCGTGTTCGGCTCGCCGCCGACGCTCACCGCACAGCTGCAAAAGATCTTGCTCGCCGTCAGCAGCTGCGCGTGGACTTCCAGCCCGATGACGGCTTCAAAGCTTGTCATGCCGCCTCCGTCGCGAACGCGCGCTGCAGAACGTCGCCAACCGCCAGCAGCGTCGCCTCGTCAAACGGCCGACCGATCAGCTGCGCGCCAATCGGCAGCCGCTGCGCATCCACGCCGACCGGCACCGACAGCGCTGGCAACCCGGCCAGACTCGGCCCGACGGTGAAGGCGTCCATCAGGTACATCGCCAGCGGATCCGTGACCTTTTCACCCAACAGCCACGGCGCCACCGGCGAGGTCGGGCCCAGCAAGAGGTCGCACACATGCCACGCCGTCTGGAAGTCCTCGGCGATTTTGCGGCGCACGCGGCAGGCCTTCAGGTAAAACGCGTCCTGGAAGCCGGCCGACAGCGCGAAAGTGCCCAGCAGGATGCGCCGCTGCACTTCGTCGCCCAGCGCCTCGCCGCGGCTGCGGGTATACAGCGCGTCCAGCGTCGGCGGCCGGTCCGTGCGCTGGCCATAGCGAAGGCCGTCGTAACGCGAGAGGTTCGCCGAGGCCTCCGCGGTCGCCACCAGGTAGTACGCGGCGATGCCATGGCGCGTGTGCGGCAGCGTCACCGGCACAATCGTCGCCCCGCGCGCTTGCAGCGCCGCCAGCGCCGCGGTGATGCGCGCGTGGATCGCCGGGTCCAGGCCCTCGGCTGCGTCCAGGTGCTCGCGCGCCACGCCGATGCGCAGGCCAGCCAGGTCCTCGCGCCACTGCACCGGCGTCACCGGCACGTCCGCCGAGGTCGCGTCCAGCGGATCGGCGCCCGCCAACACGGCGTAGACGCGCGCCACGTCCCGCACCGTCCGCGCCAGCGGTCCGACCTGATCGAGCGACGACGCGTACGCCACGACGCCGGAACGCGACACACGCCCGTACGTCGGCTTGAGTCCCGCCAGACCGCAGAACGCCGCCGGCTGACGAATCGAGCCGCCGGTATCGGTGCCCAGCGCCGCCCAAGCCATGTCCGCCGCGACCGCCGCCGCTGAACCGCCCGAGCTACCGCCCGGCACGCGCGCCGGGTCGAGCGGATTGCGCGTCGGGCCAAACCCGGAGCGCTCGGTCGAGGAGCCCATGCCAAATTCGTCGAGGTTTGTCTTGCCGACGAGCACCGCGCCGGCCGCCAGCAGCCGCGCCACAACCGTCGCGTCGCGCGGCGGCAGATAGCCGGCCAGCATGCGCGACCCGGCCGTCAGCGGCTGGCCCGCCACCGCGATGTTGTCCTTGACGGCGATCGGCAAGCCGTGCAGCGGTCCGGGCGGCGTTGTCTGCGCATCCAGCGCCGCGGCGCGCGCCAACGCCGCGTCGGTGGCCACGTGCAGGAACGCGCCCAGCTCCGCATCGCGCGCGGCGATCTGTCCGAGGCAAGCCTCGGTCCGCGCTGTTGCCGTCATCCGACCACCCGCGGCGTCAAAAAGCAGCCGTCCAGCTGCGCCGGCGCGTTGGCCAGCGCCTGCGCCTGCGTCAGGCCCGCGTGCACAACGTCCGGCCGCGGCTGCAGCCCGTGCGCGTGCGGGTGGATGAGCGGCGCCACGCCCGTCACGTCGACCTCGTCCAGCACCGCCACGAGCGCCAGCACGCGCTCCAGCTCGCGCGCCACCGTCGGCAGGTCCGCTTCCGCCACCGACAGCTTGGCCAGCTTGGCCACTTGCCGGACCATCGCCGCGTCGACGCGCACCGCCATCAATGCGCTCCGGCGGTGACGGGGCGGCCGGCGGCGGCTTCGATGGCGGCGGTGAGCGTGGCGCGGATGCGGTCGCGCGCCGCGGGCGAGGTGGCTTCGCAGCGCAACACGAGCACGGGGCCGGTGTTGGACGCGCGCACGAGGCCCCAGCCGTCGGCGAATTTGACGCGCACGCCGTCGATGTCGATGACGTCATTTGTCGCGCGGAACTGCGCGGTCACGGCGGCGACGACGGCAAACTTGATGTCATCTGGGCAGTTGAGGCGCAGCTCAGCGGTGGCAAACGTCTCCGGCACACCGGACAGCAGGCTGGACAGCGGCCCGTCGTGGTTGCTGAGGATTTCCAGCAGCCGGCAGGACGTGTACGTCGCGTCGTCGTAGCCAAAGTAGCGGTGTTTGTAGAAGATGTGGCCGCTCATCTCACCCGCCAACAGCGCGTGCTCCTGCTTCATGCGGTCTTTGATCAGCGAGTGCCCGACCTTGGACATCACCGGCCGGCCGCCGTGCGCCGCAATGTCGTCAAACAGCGTCTGGCTGCACTTGACCTCGCCGACGATCGCCGCGCCGGGCTCCACCTGCAGCAGCGCGCGGGACAGGATAATCATCAGCTGGTCGCCCCACAGCACGCGGCCCTGCTCGTCCAGCACGCCGATGCGGTCGCCGTCGCCGTCGTAGGCAATGCCGAGGTCCGCCTTGTGCGCCAGCACCGCCTTGCGCAGGTCCAGCAGGTTCGCCTCGACCGTCGGGTCCGGGTGGTGGTTGGGAAAGCGGCCGTCCGGGTCGGTGAACAGGCCGGTGACGGTCGCGCCCAAGCGCTCGAGAATTTTCGGCGAAATCGGCCCGGTCGGGCCGTTGCCGCAGTCGACGACGACGTTCAGCTTGCGCGAACCCAGCTCGATGTGGCTGGTCAGCCAGTTGCCGTATGGCGTGTGGATATCGACGTCGGTGACGGCGCCTTTGGCCGCGGCGGTGACGAAATCGCCGCGTTCGGTGAGCTCGCGCAGCTCCTGGATGTCCTCGCCGTGCAGCGTGCCGAGGCCAAGCATGACCTTGCAGCCGTTGTCTTCCGCGGGGTTGTGGCTGCCGGTGATCATCGCGCCCCCGCCGACGTCCAGATTGTGCACGGCAAAATACAGCATCGGCGTGGCGACGACGCCGATGTCGCGCACCGTCAAACCGGTAGAGGTGAGGCCATCGACGAACGCCGCGTGGATGCGCGGGCTGGACAGGCGCGCGTCGCGGCCGAGCGCGAACACCGGCTTGCAGCCGCGGCGGATGGCCAGCGTGCCGATGGCGCGGGCGATGGCGTAGGCGTCGGGCGACGTGAGGTCGCGATCGGCAACGCCGCGGATGTCGTAGGCGCGAAAGATGTTCGGGTTCATCAGCAGTCCTGGCAGCCACGCGGCCGCGCTCCATGGTAAGTCGCCGATCGCTGTCGGGCAACCGACAAGCCGGCGCAAAGGCGGCGCCGCGGCCAAAAAAAGCCGCCACGCCCTAGCCGCTACTTGCGCTCACCCGCCAGACGATCCAGCCGCAGCCGCTCGCGGTCGTCGGTCAGCAGCCGCAGCGTGCCCATCACCGCCAGGAACACCGCCAGCGCCGTCGCGCCCGCCACGAGCAAGATGATCATCATCTGGTACTTGATGGCCTCCTGCGGCGACTGCCCGGTCAGGATCTGGCCGGTCATCATGCCCGGGATCATCACCAGCCCCGTCGCCGCCATCAGGTTCAGCGTCGGCAGCAGCGCCGTGCGCATCGCGCGCTGCAGGTGCGTGCGCATCGCGTCCTCAAACCGCCGGCCGAGCACGAGCTGCGCCTCGATGTTGACGCGTTCGCGCAGCGCGTTCTGCGTCAGGTTGTCGATGCCCAGCGCCACCGCATTCATCACGCTGCCGAGGATCATACCGAGGATCGGCACCGCATACCGCGGCGCGTACCACGGCTTGGGCGACAGCTGGGTCAGCAGCGCGTAGCCGAGCGTCGTCAGCCCGGCGACGGCGATCGCCCCGCCCGGCACCAGATAGCCCGCGCGCCCAGCCAGCGGCCGGCTGATGCGCCGCCACGTCTCCCACGCCGCAAAACCCAGCATCACAAGCACCGTCAGCGCCGTCGCCAGCGCCGATTCCGTGTCGAACAGCCACTGCAGCACCACCGCCAGCAGGCTCAGCTGCACGACCATCCGCACCGCGGCGATGGCCAGCGGCCGCGCCAGCTTGAGCTGGAAGCGGATCGACAGCCCGGCGTGGACAAGCAGCAGCAGCGCCGCGAGGCCGATGTCGACGTACGTCAGGTGCATCCCGTTCTCAGCCATGCGCCGCCTCGTGCAGGCCGCCGTGCTCCAGCACAAGCCGCACATCGGCGACGCGCAACGCCTGCGCCGCGTCGTGCGTCACCCAAATCAGCGTCACGCCGGCTTGGCGCCGCGCCAGCAGCCACGCCTCGGTCGCCAGCGCGCTCTCGGCGTCCAGGTTCGACGTCGGCTCGTCCAACAGCAGCACCGGCGAGCCCAGCGCCACCGCGCGCACAAGCGACAGCCGCTGCCGTTCACCGCTCGACAGCCGCGCCACCGGCCACGTGCCGCAGTCCACCGGCAGGCCCAGGGCGTGCAGGTCGTCGGCCAACACCTTGAAATCGCTGAAGTGCTCGGCCACCGTCTCCGCCCACCAGCCCGCCGCGGCCGGCACGTACACGACCTGTTGGCGCCAGCGGTGCGGCGCCACCAGCGACTGCTGCTGCGCGCCGAGGAAGACGTCCCCGCGGTGCGGATCCAGATCCGCCAGCGCCCGCAGCAGCAGCGACTTGCCGACGCCGGACGGGCCCATGATGGTCAGGCACTGGCCCGGCGCGGCGGCGAGGTCAAACGGACCACCCGCGGCGGTGTAAATGCCGGCGCAGCGAAAGGCTGGCGGCGGTGCGGTCAAAGCAGGTCCGCGCGGCCGAGCTTGTTCAGCTCCGCGACCACCAAGCGCACGTCCTGCGAGCGGTCCAGCGGCAGCACCAGCGTCGCGTCATCGGTCGCCACCACGGCCATGTCGCGCAGGCCGATCGCAGCGAGGTACGGTCCCTTGGAAATCAGCACGCTGTGGTGGCTGTCGACCGCCAGCACCGGACCGTGGATGAAGTTGTGCTCGCCGTCCGGCCGCAGCCCCAGCACGCTGTGCCAGGTGCCGACGTCGGACCAGCCGGCGTCCAGGCGCACGCAGCGGATGTCCGGCTCGTGCTCAGCGACGCCGTAGTCGATGCTGACGCTCGGGCAGTTGGGGAACGTCACGCGCAGCAGCGCCTCGAACGCCTCGCCGTCGTAGCGGTGCTTGCCGTCGCGCAGCTCCGCCAGCGTCCGTCCAATCTCCGGCACATGCGCGTCCAGCGACGCCAGCGCCTTGTCAGCGCGCAGCACGAACACGCCAGCGTTCCACAAGTGCTTGCCGCCCAACAGGTATTGCTCGGCAGTCTCCAGGCTCGGCTTCTCGACGAACCGCTCGACCGCGTAGCCGCCATCGCCCAGACCATCGCCCAGCTGGATGTAGCCGTAGCCAGTCTCCGGCGTCGTCGGCTGGATGCCCAGCGTCGCGACGTGGCCACGATCGGCAAATTCGGCGGCGCGCACGATTGCCGCGCGAAAGGCGGCGGCGTCGGCGACAAAATGGTCAGACGGCAGCAGCACCAGGATCGCGTTCTCGACGATCTGCTCGGCGACGATCGCGGCGATCGCCATGCACGGCGCGGTGTTGCGCGGCGCTGGCTCGGCGAGAATCTGCCCCGGACCCAGCTCCGGCAGCACCGTCTGCACGGCGTCGCGCAGATGTCCGGCGGTCACGCACAACTGCCGCTCCGGCGGACACAGCGGCGCGATGCGGTCCACAGTCACCCGCAGCAGCGTCTTGTCGCCAAAAAACTGCAGCAGCTGCTTGGGCTCATGCTTGCGGCTCAGCGGCCAAAAGCGCGTGCCGGAGCCGCCTGCCATCACCGCGCAGACGATGCGGTCTTGCACCGGGGTCGTCGTCACTCAAGCCTCCACGCCGGAAACGGTCAGTTTGCGCAGCTTGGCCGCCACCCGCAGCGGCGCGCCGGTCAGCCGCAGCACCTCGTCCACGGTGACATCTTCTGCGATTTCAATGAGCTCCAGGCCATCCGCGGTCACGTCGATCACCGCCAGGTCGGTGACGATCCGGTCGACGCAGCGCCGACCCGTCAGCGGCAGCGTGCACGTCGGCAGGATCTTCGGTTCGCCTGTTTTTTCGCAGTGTTGCATCGTCACCACCACCCGCCGCGCGCCGGCCACGAGGTCCATCGCGCCGCCCATGCCCTTGACCATCTTGCCCGGCACGACCCAGTTCGCCAGGTCGCCGTTCGCCGCCACCTGCAGCGCGCCCAGCACTGTGATGTCAACATGGCCGCCGCGGATCATCGCAAACGACTCCGCCGAGCTAAAAAACGACGCGCCGGGCATTTCGGTAATCGTCTGCTTGCCGGCATTGATCAGGTCCGGGTCCTCGTCGCCCTCGTAGGGAAACGGTCCGACGCCGAGCATGCCGTTTTCACTCTGCAAAATGACGTCGATGCCGGCCGGGATGTAGTTCGCCACCAGCGTCGGAATGCCGATGCCGAGGTTGACATAAAAGCCATCCTTCAACTCTTCCGCCACGCGGGCGGCGATTTCATGACGGGACAAAGGCATGGGTCCTCCGCAAATCGCCAGCACTTACGGCTTGGCGGGCTTCTTGGCGTGGTCGTTTTGGTCCAGACCGGCCAGCTCGCGCCACGGCTTTTCGTCCGAGCCGTAGTGCATGCCGGTCAGGTTCTCCAGCGCGAAAACCACATGATTGACAAGGAATTTGCTGTCCAGCCGCAGCAGCGGCACGAGCTCCGGCACTACCGTCTTGTCGCCCAGCGCCGGCAGCAGCCGCAGGATGCGCACCGCCTCGTCCGGCTCGCTGGCCAACGGCAACTTCTGCAGCCGCTTGACGAGGATCGCCGCCGCGCCCGACGGCTTGAGCGCGACGATCGCCGTCTGCAGCGCGATGCGCTCGTCCGGCTCGATGTCGTCGCGCACCGCCGCCGCCACCACATGCAGCCCCGCCGACGTCATCTTCAGCGCCACGAGCGCCTGCGCCGCCTCCGCGCGCGCGCCCGGCGTGTCCAGCCCAGCCAGCGCGGCGTTGTCCGCCCAGGGCGCCGGCACCGCCGCCAGCACATGCAGCGCGGCGCGGGCGACCTCGTTGGGCGTCGCATCGACGAGCATCGTCGCCAAGCCGACCGCCGCTTGCGAATGCAGCGCCGCCAGCGCGTCCAGCGCCTTGGACCGCACCATCGCCAGCGTGCGCGGCGCGCCGGCGAGCGCCAGCAGGTCCGGCTCTGCTTCCGCGGTGCCAATCATCCCCAGCGCGTGCGCCGCGGCTGCCTGCACGCGCGGCGTCCCCGCCGACAGCAGCTGCCGCAGCGCCTGAACCGCGCCTTGGTGTTTCAGCAAGCCCAACGCGCCGGCGGCAAGGATCTGCGCGCGCTGGTCCGGGCTGGCCAGCAGCTTGAGCAGCGCCGGCGCCGCGCGGGCATCGCCCAGGCGCGCTTGCGCGGCGCGCAGGTCCACAGCCGACGGATCGTCCACCAGCGTCGCCCCGGCAGCATCCAGCGCATCGACCTCCGAGCGCGCGTCCAGCAGGCTGAGCGCCAGCGCAATCTTGCCCGCTTGCTGCGGCGTGGCGCCTTTGAGCGCCGCCGCCAGCGCCGCCGCCACCCCGTCGCGGCTGGCCAGCGCCGAGCTGAGCGCCGGGCACGCGCCAAACGCCAGCGTGTCACACTGCAGCACTTCCTTGGCGAGATCCTGCGCGTCCGCTGACGGCGCGGCTGGCTTCGCGGCATCGGCATGCGCCGGAACGGCCAGCGCGGTCAGCAGGGCAACGGTCAGAAAACGGCGCATGACAACCTCCAGTTCACGGCCGGGCGAACGCAGCTGCGCGCCCCGCTTTGGCCACCAAGCCTAGTACCCGCTGCCAGCGGTGTCGAGTCACCGCCGCCGCCACGCCGTCACGGCCACGCCGGAAAAAATCAGCGCCGCCGCGGTCAGCACTTGCCAACCCGGTCGGAGCCCAAGCACGCGCCCGGCGGCGAGCCCGGTCACTAGCGGCTGCAGGTAGACGAACACCGCGACCGTGGACGCGCTGACGATCCGCAGCGCATAGGCGTTCAGCAGGTACGCCGCCACCGACGCGCCCAGCACGATGTAGACGACGCCCGCCCACACGCCGCCCGGCAGGCTGTGCCAGTCGACAACGATGAGCGCCGGCAGGCTGTACGGCAGGACCTCGAGCGCCGACCAGCCAAACGTCCAGCCCGTGACCGCCAGCGGCCCGTGCCGCGCCACAAGCGGCCGCGACAGCACGAGGTAGAAGCTGTACAGCAGCGTGTTGCCGCACAGCGCGAGGTTGCCCCACAGCCGCTCGACGCCAAAATCGAGCCGCTCCGCGCCGACAAGCCACAGCGCGCCAGTCAGCGCCAGCACCACGCCGAGCACGCGCCGCGGGTCGAACGCCTCCTGCCGCAGCGCCATGGCGATCAGCAGCGTGTAGCAGGGGATCAGGCAGCCCAGCACCGCGGAGTTGATGGGCGTCGAGCGCGCCAGGCCTTCGATGAACAGCGCCTGGTTGCCGACGACGCCGAGCAGCGCCAGCCCGGCGCACGCCAGCACTTCGCGCCGCGTCATCGCCGCGCGCCACGGCCGGGTCACCAGAAATAGCAGCGGACCCGACAGGCCAATCCGCGTGCCGACGAGCGCCCGCGCCGGCAGGTACGGCAGCACGAGCTTGCCAATCACCGGCCAGATGCCGAACACGACCTGCGCCAGCGCCAGCGCCACAACGGCGCGGACGACGCGACGCGCTTGGACTTGCTCGCTCAGGGGAGGCTGCGTCACACCGGTTCCGCTGGCCAGAGGCGGCCGGGCCGCGGAGGTCACCACGGTTTGCCGGCGTTGGCAAGGCCGCTACGCGCGCCGCCGCCGCAGCGCCAGCACCACACCGGCCACCAGCAGCGCCAGCGCGCCCGAGCCCGCTGCCGGAACCGCGCTACAGCCACCCGCCGTCGTCGTGTTCACGGTCGGCGGCGCCACGGTCGGCTCGTCCGGGTTCCAGGTGATCGGCGGTAGCGCTTTGACAAATTCGGCGCTCAGGCTCGGCTGGCCCAGCTTGGCGTTGTTCAGCTCCGCATCAACCTGGTCGGCAAAGCTCTGATCGATCTCAATGGGCGCGCCGCTCTCGTCCAACACTTCAATCTTTTCAGCGGGCTCGCCACCCTCACCGACGATCGGCCCCTTGCCGGTGTTGGTTGAATTGTAGCCGTACGGCCCGTAGCAGGTGCCCGGAGTCAGGCTGGCGGGCATCGGCACTTCGTAGCTGCTGCCGTCGTCCAAGGTGATTTGCGCCACGACCGCCTCGGTCGAGCCGCTGCCGCAAAGCGGCTTCGCCGTCGCCACGTGCTGGGCGCTGACGGTCGGCAAGTCCTTGTTCCAGGCGAAGATCGGGTCCTTGTTCATCTCGTCGGGCGAGACAAGCGTCATCAGCCGCGTCAGGTAAGGCGTTTTTGCGTACGCCGCCTGGACGTCCGCCAGCGGCTGCACGACGCCATCGGCGATCGCCTGCGTCATGCCCTTGGCGTCAAACGGCTGCTGCGCCATCGCCTGCTTGATCGGGCCGCAGTTGCCGCTGCACGCGTAGGTATTGCCGCAGTTGCCGGTGTAGCAGCAGTCCTGCTGGACGCAGCTGTAGAATTCCTGGTCGGTCAGGCTGGCGAACGCCGCGGGCTTGGGGATGAAGCTCTGGATGATCGGCTGCAGCGTCTTGGACTGGCCATTGCCGATGGTCTGCAGCAGCGTGTTCAGGTACGTCCCCGGCTGCGTGATCGCCGCCAGCGCCGTCGGATTCCAGCCCGTCAGGGCGAACTGCAGCTTCACGTCGGCGGCTTTTTGCGCCAGCTCCGTGGTAAACGCGTGGCCAGACGCCTGGTCGATCGCCTTGGACGCCACGGTCAGGTAGTTATCGCCCGCGGTCAACCAGTTGATTGTCTTCCAGTTCAGCACCACGTGCAGCCAGTTCTTGGGCACCGCGCGCGCCGGACCCATGGTCCAGATGATAACCGGCATGTCCGGGTTCGCCGCCAGCTGCGTCAAGCGCAGCGGCAGGCACGGCGACGGCTCCTGCATCTGCACGACGATCGGCACCAGATCGCCATCCGACTTGGCCTTTTGCAGCCGCAGCGCCAGGAACACGAAGCCTTCCTTGGCGTAGGCATCCAGCAGCCCCGTCGTCGCCGCAGGCTGGTCATAACCGTTGTCGGTCAGCCACTTCTGCAGGTCCGCGCCGGTGTCGCCCTGGATGACCTTGGTCTCGTACGGCCCGACGTTGGCCGACGCCAAGACGGTGACGCCGCCGCCACTTGTGTCGGTGGTGTTTTTGTCATTCGTGGCGCCGGCTTCCATGGGGTAGGCGCAGAACGGAAAGTGGCAGTTCGGGTCGTTGTTCGGGTATTGCAAGGTGAAGCTGGGCCGCGTCGCGTACTCCAACACCGTGAAAATGCTGTCCGATCCGGCCTTCAGCGTTGGCACGCTCTGCAGCGGCAACACCCAGCTGAAGTGCTGCGATGGCCCTTGGTAGGTGATCTGGATGTGGACGGTGATCTGCGCGCCGTCCTGGATGTACAGCACGCGCTCGGCCGCCTGGTTCACCGGACTCTGGCTGTTGCAGAAAAAGCCGCCGCACGCCCACGCGGGCGCGGCGAACAGCGCGCTGGCGGCGGCGAGGAGGCGCAGGAAGAATCGGCTGGACATCGGGACTCCTGGACGGAAAACGCCAAAGCCGCCGCGCGGGGACGGCAAGCGACAGCGCGGTTTGTCAGAGGCCGAGTGGACGCCCGGCCAAGGAGTCTGGCAGCCTCACGCTAACGACGCGGTAACGCGCTGTCAAGCTGACCCTTTGCCGACCCCGATGAGGCCCCGCATGGCGGATCGATTGCTGCACGACTGTCCGCTCCCCGATTCGCGCCACACGCGCGCCGGCGGCGTGACGACCGCCTACCACTGGGCGGCGCAGGAGCGCGCGGTGCTGGGGACGCTGGCCTTTGGCGCCGACGCGGAAGGCTTGCCGGGCTATGTCCACGGCGGCGCGCTCGCGGCGATTGCCGACGAGGCGATGGGGCTTGCCTGCTGGTGTGAAGGCCACTGCGCGCCTGGCGCCCAGGTCAACGTCCGCTTCCTGCGCCCGGTGCACGCGGGCGATCGCGGCCACGTGACCGCGCGCGTGGTGGGCATCGACGGCCGCAAGCTGCAGTGCGAGGCTGAGCTGCGCGTGGGCGATGCGGTGGTGGCGGCGGCGACCGGGCTGTTCGTGGCGGTGCCGCTGGCCGACGCGACGGCGTTCGCCAGCTGGCCCGGGCTCGCGCGCTTCACGGTGTAGCGGCGGCCAAAAATGCCGACGCCGGCGAGGTTACCCGCGCCGGCGTCGACAGTCTTCTGGCGAAAACGCTTACGGGAACAGGGCCTTGGACGCGGGCGTCAGGTCCAGACCGTACGCGCTGACCGCTTCCCGCAGGTAGAACGGGATGGTCACGTACTGCTTGAGCTTCATGCACGCCTGGTTGTCGGCGCAGGTGCAGCCCGAGTTATCCGTCGCGCTGCAGTTCGCCGTGCCACCGTTGGTGGTGACCGGCTGCATCGCGGGGTCGTACTTGACCAGCGCCGCGCCCGACTTCGGGTCCACCGCCGGCAGGTACCACTCCGGCGTACCGTCGCCGTCCAGGTCCGAGCCCGCCGTTGTGACGTACGCGTCCTTGAGCAGGCTGTTGGCGTATTCCAACACGCGCGCGCCAATGCCCTTCTGCACGGTCTTGCCAAAGATGGTCTCCTTGCCAAAGTACCGCGCCACGTAGGTCTTGCCGTCGGCATAGTGGAATTCCATGCGGTTGGCGCCGAGGTTCGGATCCGCGTCCGTGCCCAGCTCCCACAGCCGCATCTGGTCCAGCCAGTTCTGCTGCTGGTTCTCCATCAGGTACAGCATCGTCCAGGCGATGAAGAACTTCTGCTGCTCGTAGCTGATCTGCGGGTCGATCGCCGCGACGGCCGTCGGCTGCACCGCGCCAAACGGCGTTGTGTTGTCCTGACCGTACGCGCGGCAGATGGTCGAGCCAGCGCCCGGGAAGCAGGACACCGGCGTCGCGCCGTACCACGACGTGAAGCCGAGGCCCTTGGTCGGGTACTGCGAAGCATCGACTTCCGGGTCGCCGCCGTCGGACTTCAGCGAGATGCGCGCGCCCTTGACGAAGTCGTCGCCGGTCAGCGCGTTGGCGATGAAGCGGCGGTAGCCTTCCGGGAACAGGTCGGCGATGGAGACCGAGCGGTAACGCGCGTCCTCAAAGTCGCCCAGCGTGGAGCTGATGAAGTTGTCGACCGACTCGGTCAGCAGCATCGCGACGCCCGCCTTCTCGTAGTACGAGCCGGCATTGAGCGTGAACTCGGAGTCGTACTCGCCCTGGTTATCCGCCAGCGCGTTCTCGACCGGCTTGCCGCCGAACGACACCGTCTCGAGCAGACCCGTCGCGCCGTTCGGCACGATGAGCTTGGTCGCCGGCGGCGTGTTCGCATTGGAGCCCGCCGTCGCGCGCAGCACGCCCGCCGTGTCCTTGTAGTGCGGGCCAGCTTCCGGCCGCGCCGTGATCATCGTGAAGTGGTCAAACACCATCGACGCCGCGAGCACGGAATCCGGGAAGAAGTTCTGCGCCGCGTAGTTCCACAGGTCGTCCGGATTCAGGTTCTGCTCCAGCGCGATGTCGCGGTAGATGTTCCGGTACAGGCCGAGGCCCTTGGCGCCGTCGCGCATCTTCTCGTAGTACCGCGTGAGCGAGCGGTTGTAGGCGTTGCGAATCGCAAAGCTCTTCCGGCCGCGGCGGTAGTTGTCGAAGATGTGGTTCACTTCCGGCTGGGTGATCATGAAGTTGAAGATTTCGTAGTTGTCCGCGCCATTGTCGTGGCGGTAGACGCTGGCGTTGCCGAGGTCGGCCCAGGTGTCCGTGGCGAAGCCGTACGGCACGCGCGTGCGGCCATCCTTGTCGATGGCGGCGCCACCGCGGTAGTACTGCACGTTCGCGTACTGCGTCGCGTCCGGCAGCGCCAGTTCCTGCCACTGCACGTAATCCACCGGCTGCGCGCGGCAACGGGTGTAGCCGTTGGCGCCCTGCACAAGCAGGCCGTCCAGCAGCGGGCTGAACTGGCCGTCGCGGTTGTCATCCCAGCGGCCCGGCTTCCAATTGCTCGGATCCGAGATCGGCGCGCAGTTGCCGATGAGCGCGTAATTCTTCTGGTATTCCGAGTAGTGGATGTTCGTCGTCGCGCCCTTGGTGGAGCCGATGACCGGCTGCAGACCGAGGATGCCGCCGAAGTTGTCCATCTTGCCCAGCGCGCCCACGCCGCGCTTCTGGCCGGCGTTGTAGCTGGTGTCCGAGAACACCGCGGCGACGTCGCCGTAGAACATCGACGGCGCATGGAAGTCGTACGCGCCCAGACCCAGCAGGTCCTGCGTCGTCTCGCCGGCGTAGTCCATCACTGACGACTGCATCCACATCCACACGAGGTTGTCGCGCTCGGTCGTGGTCACCGGGTCGTAGTAGCGCGGGCCAACGCAGTTCTCGGCGTTCGCCGTCGACTGCAGGTTTGTGCACTTCTTGGTGACGCTGCCGTCATTGGTGCGCAGCTGCCAGTACTGCGGGCGGAAGTTGAACGCGTCCGCCGACGAGATGAAGTTGTGGCGCAGACCGACCGAGTGACCCATTTCGTGAATCACCACGGCGTAGTGCACGCGGCGTGCCAGGTACTTGCGCATCTTTTCCGCGCGGGCCTGCTTGCCGGCGGTGAACGCCTCGTCGGTCATGTTCGGATCGGTCTTGGTCGGCTCGAACTTGCCGAACTTGTCCTGCAGCACCCTGCCGAGGCCGGCGATCGAGAGCGGCGCATCGGCCATCTCCATTTCGCAAGCGCCGCGGGCGGCCATGGCGTTTTCCTTCATCTGGCGCAGGTTGCGCTGGATGGTCGGGTTGCCGCCGCGCATCGGCGAGATCATGTCCATCAGGCCCGAGGTGATCTGCATGCCCTGCACGCCCATCAGCTGCTGCATCATCGGCGTCATCAGGTCCATCTCGAACTGCGTGTTGGCCGCAGCCTCGCGCTTGGCCATGTACGACGGCGCGTTGACCGACGCCGCGTTATGCTGCGCCGTGATCGCCGACAGCTTCTGCGCCGCGCCGGCCACCAGGGTGGCGGCCTCCGGGTGCTGCTGGGCGAACTGCTGGGCGCGCGCCGGGTCGATCTGCGTACCGGTCGAGCTGGTGCGGCGCGCATACTGGTCCGCGTTCACGGTGCCAGCCAAGCCGTTGGCCGAGGCCGCTTCCGCCGCCGCGCTCCAGTTCTTGATGTACTTGCCTTCGGTGATGTCCGAAGCCTGCAGTTCGCCAGCGGCATAGCGCGCCATGTCGACGGTGCCCTGGCTCCACAGCTCGTTGATGTAGGTCCAGACGTTGATGCTGGCGGCAACTTTCTCGCCGTTGGTCGGGTCGGAACCATCGACCATGATGCCCCACGGCGACGGCGTCGCGGGCTCCACGATGCCGTTCACCTGGTGGTAGCGCAGGTCGCCGCGGCGGACGTGCAGCGCCGCATCGCAGGTCGCGACGGTCGTCAGGTCACCCGCGGTGTGCGCGTTGAAGCACGCCTCCGCGGTCAAGGTCGCGGGCAAGCGCTTGTCAGCCGGCGCGCAGATCGCCGGGTCATTGGCTTCCACCGGGCTGTGGCAAAGCACAACCATTTCCGGCAGCTTGGCCAGGGCAACCACGCCCGGCGCCAGATTGCGCTTGGCAGTGCCGCCCAGATCGTCGGCGATGGCGATGCACGCCGCTTCCACGCGGTTCTTGTCCTTGTAGGCGATGCCGTGGCGGCAGTCGTCCACTTCCTTGGCGAGCGCGATGGCGTCTTCGTTGTCGTCCTGCTGGCCAAAATACACCGGGAAGCTGGTCAGGCACTGCGCCGGGTCCGTGCCCACGCGCTTGCATTCCGCATACTTGGCTTCCTGAGCGGCGGCGCGGAGCGCAACGTCCCACTCGTGGGTCGCGTCCTCGGTCGGCTGGAAGTATTCCGGGTTGCTGCCGTCGGCGTAGTACCACGCGATCGGCTTGGCGACGCGGACCTGGTACGGCAGCGTGCAGCGCTGGCGGAAGGTGTCGCACTGCGAGCCGCCCTTGCCGGTCGCCTTGGTGACCGCGGCGCACTCGTCTTCGGTGCCGTCGCCGTCGGTGTCGCGGTGCGGGTCGAGGCCGTACGGCGTGGTGGCGGTGGTGAAGCACGCGGTCTCGCCGGTCATGGCGACGGGGTCGGTGTAGTAGTGGCTGCGCTCCCAAATGTTGTAGCGCTCGACAAAGCGGTGCCACAGCTCATCGGTCAGGCCGTAGTTGCGGGCGTAGCCCAAGCGCTCGGACGTGAACGCGCCGGCGGACTGGAAGCGGTAGCCGTCCCATTCCTTGGGCTCGTAGTCGCTGTCCACGACCTTGCGGAACGAGTGACGCAGCGTGAGCTCGACCGGGTTGCAGGTCGCCGCGGGCGCCTGGCCGCCCGAGAAGTCGGCGTCGAGGAAGCAGGACGGGTACTTGCTGATGCCCCAGCCCAGCGAGGACAGGTCGATCATGCCCGGGCGCGCGAACGCCTTGGTGGTGACGTCGAAGTAGCTGCCGTCGTCGGCGAAGTACGGCGCGTCTTCCTGGCTCGGATCGACGACGTCGTAGGTCAGCGCCTCGTAGGTGATGCCGCCGATCACGCCCATCATCGACAAGGTGTCGAAGTCATAGCTGTCGGTGTTCATGTTCTTCGACCAGTCGACGCGGAAGTAATCCCGTTCGTACCACGGCCGATCCTGCGAGTTTTCTTCGATGACGTTGTACTGCTCGCCCGTCGTCGAGTTGTACGCGCGCTTGATGTCGAAGTGCGATTTGATCGCGAACGCGGCGACGATGATGCCGTTCTCCGTCATCTTGCCAACGCCCTTGCCGTCCGAGCCGGCAATGCGCTCGTAGGAAAGCCGCGCGATCAGCAAGTCCTCGGTGATCTGCCACTTCACGCGCGACAGCGGCTGCGCGTACGTCGACGTGAACAAGCCGTCCTGCGCCGCGCCGTAGCCGACATCGGTCACCGTGGTCCGCGCCCAGAATTCCGGGTCATCGGACGTGTCGATGAGATTGGCGCCCACGAAGAACGACTTCTGCAGGGCGTACGGCTGCACGTGGTTGATAGGCGCGCGTTCCTGCGCGCAACCACTGACAATTGCAGCGATCAGCAGGCAGGGAAGGACGAGCGAAGTGAGGCGACGGAGGTTCATGGCATTCCTCTGGGTGAACAGACGGGCGGTCAACATCAAAATGGCGGACGTCAGGTGAGCGGTCCCTGGGTAGCTATCAGACAACTAGTGGGGCAGACCATCCAGCGCCACGGACAGCTCCAAATAGGCCGTCGTGTAGCGGTTGATCATCGGGGTTTCATAGGTCGAATCGGCTTTGAGCTGCGAGTTGTACGTCTCCAAGCCGATGCCGGCGCCAAGCCAGCTCAGGATCGAGTAGTCGACGCCCGCGCCCCAGTACATGAGCGCGCGGAAGTTCTGGTCGCCCGCGGCGGCAAGCTGCGTCGGCGACGAGCCGACAACCGGGATGGTGGCGGCGCTGAGCGACGGCAGCCAATCCATGATTTCACCAGCCGAAACCGAGACGCTCAGCTTGTCCGTGATCGAGTAGCTCAGCGAGCCGATGGCCAGGATGCGGTTCTGGGTCGAGCGCACGCCCGACGATTGCAGCGACGGGTCGCAGCCGAACGCATCGCCGGTGCACGTGGTGATCGGCTGGGCGTTGTACTGCATGGTCGTGGACTTGTAGAAGCTGTGCTGGAAGCGGCTCGTCAGCGACACCGTCAGGTCGCGCCAGGTGTAGCGCGCGCTCAAGCCAATGCCCGGCGCCGTGTACAACTGCTTGGCAATCGAGGCCTTCGACGTCGGCAAGCCCAACATGCCCTGCAGCGTCAGGACAAACGCCGACGGCGGCTTCTCGCCCTTCTCCGACTTGAACCAAGCCGCCGTATTGAGCGCCGACCAGGCAAACGACAGCATCGTGTCGGACAGCTGCGGCTCGCGGTAATACGTCGAGTTGCCGGTGTTGGACAGCTCGACCGTCGCGTATTGCCAGATGCCGACGCTCATCGTGTCGTTCAGCTGAAAGCGCGGCGCAATCATCAGGCCCAGCCCCTCGTACGGCAGGTAGCTCTGCTCGTAGTCCGGCGCAAAAGCCGTGGTGCCGGTCAGATTGCGAAACGCGATGGTCCCGCGCCACGGCCAGGTCTTCTTTTCGGTCGCCGCGACTTCGGCGGTGGCGACGGGCAAAGTGGACGGCGCAGCGCTCTCGGTGGGCGATGCTGGCACGGCTGGCGCGACGGCTGGCGCCGGCGTGACGACCACGGCGGCAGCATCGGGTACTGCGGCAGGCGCGACGGCAGGGGCAGCGGCGGCGGGGGCAGCCGAGGCTGCGGGCGTGTCGGGCGGGTCGCCAGCCAAAGCGGCCGTCGGCGCGAACACGATGCCGAGCGCGCACACCACCGTGGCGGCAACATGGGCCGGGACGAATTGGGCGCGCAGACGAAGGAAAACGGCGAACCTGGACATGAGCTCCCGAGACCTGCTATCGACCTCGCGACAGCCAACGACACCGAACATTCCGTACACCGAACATTCCGAACAACAGCGCACAAACCGGAGCACCGCGCTTCGGAGCGTCGGAATGTACACGCTCGCATGCTGCCGTGCAAGTCTTTGTTTCGATCGTGTGAAGGCCATGGAACCCTAGTCTATCCAGCTGATTGCTTCGTTGTCGGCGGCAAAGCAAAGGGTCAACGTTTCGCCGGTTGGGCCTTCGGCCGTCTGCAAACTCAGCGTTGCCTGCCAAACCCCTGCCCGCAGCCGCGCCAGCGCGCACGCGTCCGCGAGGCGGCTGCGGTGGTCAAAGACCAGCGGCCCCTCGGCCTCCGCCGCTGCTTTCCAGGCTGCAAGACGCGCCGCCGTCCACGGTTCGCCGGCGGGATCCGGCGCCAGCTGCGCCGCGACATCGTCCAGCGCGCCCGCCACCAGCGCCTGCAGCAGCGCCAGCGCCTCCACCCGCGCCCGCGCCCGCAGCGCCTTGTCGGCAGCGTGCGGGTCCGGCGGCAATGCTACAAGCACTTCAGGCGCTTCCACGCCGGTCTTCAACCGCTGCCACTCGTCAAGCAGCGAGCGATCGACGCGCGCCAGCACCGCCCGCAGCCAGGCGATGAGCTCCAGCAGCCCGTCGCTTTTGAGATCCTCCGGGACATTTTGCACGAGCGCCTTGTACACCTGCATCAGGTAGCGCAGCAGCACGCCTTCCACGGTTTGCAGGCCAAGCTCGCGGACATATTCGTCAAAAGTGCACCACGCCTCCGCCATCTCGCGCACCACGCCCTTGGGGCGAATGGCGGTTTGCGTCACCCACGGGTGCTGTTCACCAAACTTCTCAAAATTCGCGTAGATCCAGTCCGCAAGCGGCTTGGGCCAGGTCACGGCGTCGACGAGCTCCTTGCGCTCTTCATACGCCACGCCGTCATTTTTCAGCTCCGCCAGCAGCAGCTGCTTGTCGCGTTGCGCTTGCGCTTTCAGCACTTGCGACGGGTTGTCGAGAATTGCCTCGGTCAGCGCGAGGATCTCGTTCGGCTCCGTCGGCCGGCCTTCCTCCGCGGTCTGCGCGTCCAGATCGTCCAGCGCGCCAACGAGCCACAGCGACAGCGCGTGGTGCAGCGAGAAATCGCGCTGCAGGCCGATCGCCAGCCGCGCGATCTTGCCGCGCCGACCATCGGGTCGCGGCACCAAATCGACGATGCCATTGCGCCACAGCGCCCGAAATAGCCGCGCAAGGTCCCGCTGATGCTGCAGTTTTTGCGCCGGACGCTCGTGACTGCGGCGGATCAGCGCCACGACGTCGCGCAGCCCGCCTTGCCCCAGCTCGGCCTCGGTGCGCGGCAACATCGCCAAAATCAGCCCTTCGTCGACGCGAAATACCGACGTCAGTGGCTCCGGCCGGCCATTTTGCAGCCGCTCGAACGTCTCGGCATTCCACGGCACAAAGCCAAATTCCGGCGGCTTGGCTTTGACAAACGGCTTCGGTCGGCCGTGCTGGTCGATCTTCGCCTCCATGCGGCGGTTGTAAATCACATGCTCCGGCGCCTGCGCCACCACCCAACCGGCGTCGTCAAAGCCCTTGCGCCCGGCGCGCCCGGCCAGCTGGTGGAATTCGCGCACGCTCCACAGCCGGGTATTTTCGCCGTCAAAACGGCACAGCTTGGTGAAAACCACCGTCTTGATCGGCAAGTTGATGCCCACGCCCAGCGTGTCCGTGCCGCAAATCACCGGCAGCAGACCTTGTTGCGCCAGCTTTTCGCACAGCAGCCGGTAGCGCGGCAGCAGCCCGGCGTGGTGCAGGCCGACGCCGTGGCGCAGCAGCCGCTGCACGTCTTTGCCGTACGGGCTAGGAAAGCGTTGGCCTTCAAGCACTTGCGCGATGCGCCGTTTCTGGTCCTTGCTGCACAGCTCCATCGACGTCAGCGCGTGCGCCGCCTCGCCGGCCTCGCGCTGGCTCGCGTGCACCAGGTAGACCGGCGCGCGGCCGGATTTCAGCAGGTCGTCCAGCGTCTCGGTCAGCGGCGTCTCGCGGTAGTCAAACTGCAGCGGCACCGGCCGTTCGGTCGCCGTCACAAGCTTCACGTCGCGGCCGGTCAGCGCCACGAGCGCCTCGGCGATGCCGGTCGTGTCGCCCAAGGTCGCGGAAATCAGCAGGAACCGCGCGTGCGGCAGCGTCAGAAGCGGGGTCTGCCACGCCATGCCGCGGTCCTTGTCGGCGTAGTAGTGGAACTCGTCCATGGCGATGTCAGCGTTTTGAATCGACTTGTCGCCGTGCAGCGCCAGCTGCGCCAGCACCTCGGCGGTACAGCAGAGCACCGGCGCGTCGGTGTGCACGGCCGCGTCGCCGGTCGCCAAGCCGACGCGATCGGCGCCGAGCTGCGCGCACAGCGCGAAGAACTTCTCGCTCACCAACGCCTTGATTGGACTTGTGTAAATGGACCGCCGCCCCGCCGCCAGCGCCAGCACGTGCATCCCTTCCGCCACCAGCGACTTGCCTGAACCGGTCGGCGTCGCGAGGATGACGTGGTTGCCCGCCGCCAGCTCCAACAGCGCCTCCTCCTGCGCCGGGTACAACCGCCGGCCGTTGGCCGTCGCCGCGTCGACAAAGGCCAGCACCGCTTCGTCGGGATCCAGGGCGTCCTGCAAAAACTCAAGCGCCATCAGGGACTCCGGGCTTCACGTTGTCGTCAGCGGCAGGGTCACGATGAACTGCGCGCCCTGGCCCGGCGCGCTCACCGCGCGGACCTGACCCCCGTGACGCTGCACGACATCGCGGACAATCGCCAGCCCCAGGCCGCTGCCGACGCCACGTTTGTCCGGGCGGTGGAACGGCTCGAACACAGCGTCGAGCTGGCCGGCAGGCACGCCGGGGCCGTCATCGGCCACGGTCAGCTGCCAAGTATCCGCGCCACCCGTCACGGAAAGTGCAATTGTTTCATGGGCAAAGCGCGTCGCGTTGGCCAGCAGATTGTCCACCACCTGCCGCAGCGCGGCGCCATCGACCGCCGCCAACAGCTGCTGCGGCGCCGTCAGCCGCAGCGTCACGCCGCGCTCCGCCGCCGCCGCCGCGATCGCGTCGCAGGCCTCGCGCACGATCGGCACCACGTCTTGCTTGGCAACCAGCCATTTTGCCTGACGAATCGCCGCCAGATCGAGCAGCCGGCTCGCCAGGTCCGCCAGCCGATCGACCTCGCCGCGCGTCCGCTCGAGCGTCTCGCGCAGCTCCGCCGGCGTGCGATCGCGGCGCAGCGTCACGTCGATGTCCGTGCGCATGGCCGCCAGCGGCGTCCGCAGCTCGTGGGCGGCGTCGGCAAACAGCCGCTCTTTTACGTCGCGCGCCTGCCGCAGCCGGTCTGTCGCCTCGGCGATCGCGTCGCGCAGCTCCGTCAGCACGTCGTGTTGATCGTCCGGCAGCGGCGCGCTCGCCAGATCGCCGGCGCGCAAGCGCTGCATGTGCGCGTGCAGGCGCATGACCCGGCCGTGCACGGCGCGCGCGTGGCGCAGCTGCAGGGCAAACAGCCCCAGCGCCACGAGCAGCGCCGTCAGCCCGGCGACGTTGACATACGCCAGCAAAGTCTGGTGGTTGTGCTGCAGCGACGCCGCCAGCCGCAGCACGTGCGGCCGGCCATCGGGCGCGCGGACGGCGATGCGCAGCTCGCGCACCGGCTGGCCGGCAAACTGCAGTGTCTGGAGGTGCGGCTGGGCGTCCGGCGCCGTCCACAGCAGCGTTGCCGGCACCGGCGCGTTATCCGGCTCCTGCGCCACAAGCCGGCCATCGGGACCGTACAGCGCGCCGGTCGCCGAGGTCAGCCGCACCGATTCCGGCAGCGGCGAGCGATCCAAATGCAGGTGCGGCGCGTGGTCCAGGCGGTCAAACAGGCTCACCGACTCCACCGCCGCCTGCGCCAGCAGCGCGCGGTCGACGCTGGCCTGCAGCTGCGCGTCCAGCAGCACGCCGACGAGCACGAACGCCGCCACCAACAGCAGCGACGGCACCAGCGCGCCATACAGCCAGAGCCGCGTGGACAGCTTCACGCCCGCGCCTCAAGGCGAAAGCCAATGCCGCGCACGGTGGCGATCGTCAGGCGATCTGTCTGCAATTCCAGAAGTTTTTTGCGGAGATAGCCGATGTAGACGTCGACGACGTTGGCCTCTCCGTCAAAAGCCGTGCCCCAGACGCCGCTCAACAGTTCGGTGCGCGTGCAGACGTCGCCCAGGCGCTCGAACAGCAGCCGCATCAGCGCAAATTCCCGAGCAGTCAGCTGGACTTCCGCGCCGGAGCGCGCCAGCACCCGGCGGTTGGCATCCAACTCGACGTCGCCGGCCCGCAACGCGCCAATCGTCGTCGAGCGGCGGTGCAGCGCCTCCAGCCGCGCCAGCAACTCTTCAAAATCAAATGGCTTTCCCAGATAGTCGTCGGCGCCCGCGCGCAGCCCGGCGATGCGCTCCGGCACGCTCGAGCGCGCCGTCAGCATCAGCACCGGCATCGTGCAGCCGCGCGCCCGCCAGGTCCGCAGCACGGTCAGGCCATCGGCGTCGGGCAGCGACCAGTCGAGGATCGCCACGTCGTAGTCCAGCGCCAGCCCCTGGTCGATCGCGTCCGTCCCGCGCTCGCAGGCATCGACCGTGTGCCCTTCCTCGGTCAGCCCGCGGGCGATGACCCGCGCCAGCCGCGTCTCGTCTTCCACAAGCAGCAGCTTCATGCGGCCCTCCTCCGTCCCAGCCACGCCACCAAGCTCGGCAACACAAGCAAGGTCAGCGCCGTCGACGTGACAAGCCCGCCGACAACGACGGTCGCCAGCGGCCGCTGCACCTCGGCGCCCGGCCCCGTCGCCAGCATCATCGGCACAAAGCCGAGCATCGCCACCATCGCCGTCATCAGCACCGGCCGCACGCGTCCCGCCGCCGCGTCCCGCGCCGAAGTGACTGCATCCAAACCACTTTCCTGCAGCTTGAGCACCTGCGCCATCAGCACCACGCCGTTCAGCACCGCAATGCCGGACAGCGCGATGAAGCCGATCGCCGCCGACATCGACACCGGCAAGCCGCGCAGCGCCAGCGCCATCATCCCGCCAACGCCGGCGAACGGCACGTTCAGCAAGATCAGCAGCGCCGGACCGACCTTGCCGAACGTGAAGATCAGCACGCCGATGATGAGCAGCAGCACGATCGGGATGACGATCGCCATCCGCGCCCGCGCGTCCTGGTACGTGCGCCACTGCCCGCCCCACTCCAGCCGCAGGCCAATCGGCAGCTTGACGGCGCTGACGGCGTGCTGCGCTGCGGCCATCACGTCGCCCAGCTCGGCGCCGCGGACGTTGAAGCCGACGACGAGCCGCCGCTCGCCGGCATTGCGGCTGACAAGCCCGGGCGTCTCCTGCAAATCGACATGCGCGATGCGCGACAGCGGAATCAAGTCGCCGCTGCTGTTGGGCAGCGCCAGATCCTGCAGCGTAAAGGCCGTCGGCGTCTGCGCCATGCGCACGCGCACGGGAATGCGCACCGGACCGTCATAGGTCATGCCCACCGGCACGCCGGTCTTGATCGCCTGCACAACGTCCAAAATGTCCGCCGCCGAGAAGCCCTGCTGCGCCGCGCCCAGCGGATCCGGCACAACCTGGACTGTCGCGACCGCCGGCGGCGCCAAAATCCGCACATCTTCCGCGCCCTTGGCTTGACGGATCGCAGTCGCGACGTGCTCCGCGGCTGTACGCAGCACCGTCAGGTCGTCGCCGTAGACGCTCACATCGACGTCGGTCACGGAACCGCCCAGCAGCTCATTGAAGCGCATCTGGATCGGCTGGGTAAACGCCGCTTCGCTGCCGGGATCGTGGCGCTTGAGCACGCGCTCCATGTCGGCAATCAGCGCGTCGCGGTCCAAACCAGCGCGCCACAGCGGCCGCGGCTTGAGGCGCACGAACACGTCCGCCTGCTCCAAGCCCATGATATCCGTGGCAACTTCCGGACTGCCAACGCGCGACACGACCTGCGCCACCTCTGGCACATGCTCCAGCAGCGCGCGCTCCATGCGCGACGAGGCGTCGACGGCGGTCTCCAGCGACACGTCCGGCGAGCGCGTGGTCTGCACAACCAGGTCGCCCTCGTCCAGCTGCGGCACAAACGACGACCCCGCGCGCAGCACGAGCCACACGCCCACCGCCAACAGCGCGATCGCACTGGCAAAAACCAGCAGCGGGTGGGCGATTGCCCGCGCCAACACCGGCAGGTACAGCCGGTGCGCGGTGCGCAGCAGCAGCGGCTCGCGCTTGGGCACGTCCTGCGGCCGCAGCAGCATGCTCGCCGCCGCCGGGATGAACGTCAGCGACAGCACAAGCGCACCGGCGAGCGCAAAGATGACGGTGGACGCCATCGGCCGGAACATCTTGCCGTCCACGCCTTGCAGCGACAGCACCGGCACGTACACAAGCAGGATCACAAGCACGCTGAAGAACACCGGCCGCGACATCGCCACCGCCGAGTCCTCCATTCGCTCTTGCAGCGGCCGCGCCGAGTCGCGGGACTGCAGCACGTGGAACAGGCCCTCGACCATGACCACCGCGCCGTCGACGAGCAGGCCAAAATCGATGGCGCCGAGGCTCATCAGGTTGCCCGCCACGTCGCTCCACACCATGCCGGCGGCGGCCACGATCATGCTCAGCGGAATGCACAGCGCCACAAGCAGCCCGGCGCGCAGGCTGCCCAGCAGCAGCAGCAGCACCGCCACCACCAGCAGCCCGCCTTCCAGCAGGTTCTTGCCGACGGTCGCCAGCGTCTTGCCCACCAGCTCGGCGCGGTCGTAGATCAGGTCCAGGCGCACGTCTGGCGGCAGAATTGCCCGCACTTTCGGCATTTGGGCGCGCACGCCGTGCGTCACCTCCAGCGCGTTGGCGTCACGCAGCATTTGCACCATCACATACACGGTCTCGCCCTTGCCGTTCGCCGTCGCCGAGCCGATGCGCGGCAGCGCGCCCTCCACCACGTCCGCCACATCGCTCACGCGCACCGAAGTCGGCTCGCCCGGTTGCGGCGCGCGGACGATTGCCGCCGCGAGCTGCGCCGGACGGTTGGGCCACGACACAGCGCGCAGCAGCACCTGACCGCCACCCGCCGCCACCGACGCACCCGGCGCCGCGCCGATCGCCCGATGCAGCGCGGCGATGAGATCCGCCACCGTCAGGTGCAGCCGCGCCAAATCCGCAGGCCGCGCCAGCACTTCCAGACTGCGCCGCTCACCGCCCCACCAGTTCACTTCCACAACGCCCGGCACCTGCCGCAGCAACGGCGCGATGCGCAGCTGCACGAGCTCCAGCAGCTCCGCCTTGGTCCGCTGTGGCGAGCCGACGGCGAAGTGGTAGATCTCGCCCAAGCCGCCCGTCAGCGGTCCCAGCTCCGGCGGCTCGACGCCCAGCGGCAGGTCCGCCGTGACAAGGTTCAGCCGCTCCTGCACCACTTGCCGCGCCCGGTAGGCGTCGACGTCATCGGCAAAAACCGCCGTCACCGAGCTCAGGCCGTACCGCGACAGGCTGCGCTGCGCCACCATGCCGGGCACGCCGCCGAGCGCCGTCTCGATCGGCCGCGTCACAAGCCGCTCGACCTCCTCCGGCACCAGCCCCGGCGCGCGCGTCAGCACCAGGACCTGATTGGCGGTCACGTCCGGCATGGCATCCAGCCGCAGCCGCGCGCCAAAAAAGCCCGCCACGCCCACGGCCAGCGCCGTCAGCAGCAGCACGAAGCCGCGGTGGTGCAGGGACCAGCGTGTCAGCGCCTCAATCATCTCATTCGCCTGCTTCTGGCGGCCGGGCCAGCGGCGAGCGATCGGCCTCGGCAGCGATGACGTCCGCCTTGTGGACGCCGCGCACGATCGCTGAAGTCCCTGAAACTGCCAGCACTTCCACATGGCGAAACACCGCGCCGGCGCCTTGCTGCAGCACAACCGCCGCGCCATCGGGCCGCTGCATCAGCGCCCGCGCCGGCACCTGGAACGCGCCGTCCGGCAGCGCCGCCACCACCAGCCGGCCGCGCAGGTTCGTCGGCAGCTCAGTCGGCGTCGCCGGCTCAAACCAGCGCACCTGGCTGCCGTCCTGCGGATCGATCGCAGTGGCCGTCGCCGCGTCCTGCAGGTCCACCGCCGGGCCGAGCGTCGGCTCAAACCGCACGCGCACGCCTGCCGGTAGCGGCTGGTGCAGGTGCGCCTCGACCCGCGCTGCGCGATCCCCCACGAGCTGCACGAGCGGCGGCGCGCCCGGCTCCGCCAGCCCGCCCAGCTCCGCCGTCACCGCCCGCACCACGCCGTCGATCGGCGCCCGCAGCGTCCACAGCCCGGTCTGCTGCACCTCAGCGGCCGCGGCGTCATCCAGACCGGCGCCGCGCAGGATCGCCTCCGCCGCTGAACGTTCCGCTTGAATGTCAGCTAGTTGCGCTTCAACCTGGAACAGCTCCGCGGTGCGCAGCAAGCCGTCGCGCCGCAGCGCCGCCAGCTCCTTGACGTGCTTTTCATACGCGGTAATGCGCTTTTGCGCCGACGCCCGCGCCGCCACCGCCGAGACGAGCTCCGGCGCCCGCAGCTGCACAAGCGCATCGCCCGCGTGCACGCGATCGCCCGGCCGCGTCAGCACGCGCTCGATCCGCCCGCGCACGGTCGTCGTCAGCAGCGCCACGCCGCCCGGCGCCGCCACGGTCCACGCCGTCGCCTCCAGAATCGCCTGGTCGGTCGCCGGCGTCACGGTGAGCCAACGCGTCTCGACGCTCGACGCGCCAGCCGGCTCCGGCGCTGGCAGCTCAGTCGGCGCTTTGCCGCAGCCAAGCAACGTTGCGCACAGCAGAATTCGTCTCACGGCTCGCCTCCCACGCGCAGCTCGGCGGCCGGCTGCAACGCCGCGTGCAGCAGCCACGCCTTGATTTCCGCCCAGATGCGCTCAGTCTCGGCCTCGATCAGTCGCCGATTGGCCTCGCTGCGATCGCGCCGCGCCCGCAGCACCTCGAAAACCGTCGCCGCCCCGCGGCTGAACGCCTGCTCGCGCAGCCGCACAAGATCCTCGACCGCCGGCACGATTTTTTGGCGCAGCACAGCCTCGCGCTCACGGCTATGCTCGACCTCGTGCCACGCGATCGCCAGCACGTGCGCGCCGTCGTGGCTCGCCTGCGCCGCCTCGCCCTGCGCCCGCGCCACCTGCTCTGCCGCCACCGCCGCCGCGCGCTGGCCATTGTCAAACGCCGCCCAACGCACGCCGACAGTGGCCAGCGCCTGCATGTCGCCGGCGGCGTCGCGCTGGAACAGCCCGCCGAGCTGCAGCGTGGACGCGTGCACGGCGCGCGTCTCCGTCAGCCGCGCCCGCTCCGCGTCCGCCTGGAGCTGCCGCGCCCGCGCTTCCGGCAGGTCCGCCGCGCGCGCCACGAGCAGCTGCCACTGCGCCTCGTCCGGCAGGGTCACCACCGGCGGCAAGCCCGTCGCCTGCGGCAGCGGCGCCGGCGGTAGCGCGCAGAGCCGCGCCAAATCGGCAGCGCGATCATGAACTTCCCCTTCGTAGAACACCGACCGCAGCTCCGCCTCGCCGCTGAACGCCCGCGCTTCGGCCGCGTCCGCCGCCATCAACGCGCCGCGCTGCGCGGCTTTTTGCGTCACCGCCTGCAGCTCCACCGCCAGCGCCTGCTCCGCCTGCGCCGCCAGCAGCAGTTTTTGTGCCTCCGCGACCTGCAGCCACGCGTGCGCCGCATCCAGCTTCAGCCGCAGCTGCCGCGCCCGCACGTCCGCCTGCAGCACCGCACGTTCCGCCCGCGCCGCGTCATCGCGCGACCGCGTCAGCCCGCCCAGGCTCCATGACTGCGTCAGCGCCAGCTGCAGCGCCGGTCCGGTGCCGCTCGGGCCAAAACCCACGCCAGGGCTCAACGTCGCCTCCGGATTGCCGGACGCCGTCGGCAAGGTCCGATCCAGATCCTCGCGTTCCCGCAAGGCTTTTTGCGCCGCCTGCAGCTGCGGCACGTTCGGCGTCAGGCCAATCGCCGCGGCAAAATCCAGCGCGTGCGCGGGCGGCGCCCACAGCAACAACGGCAAAATGTAGCGCGCAAGCGTCCGCATCGGCGCGATGATGGCGCAAATGGCGGCCGCGGTCTTGTGAGGTGTCTAAGATTTTTCTCAGAATTGGCCCGTCAGCCAAACCGCCGCAAGCTCTGCGCCAGGCGCGGCGCCACGTCCGCCGGCCGCGCGATCGTCACGCCCAGATCGCGCAGCAAGCCGTCCTGCAGGCCGTAGATCCAGCCGTGCACGGTCACGGCTTGGCCGCGCTCCCAGGCGTCCTGGACGATCGTCGTCTGGCAGACGTTGTTGACCTGCTCGATCACGTTCAGCTCGCACAGCCGGTCGTGCTGCTCGGCGACAGACAGCGCCGCGCCGAGGTGGCATTCGTGCTTGGTGGCGACGTCCTGCACGTGCCGCAGCCAGTTGTCCGCCAGGCCGACGCGCCGCCGGCTCAGCGCCGCTTCCACGCCCGCGCAGCCGTAATGGCCGCAGACGATGACGTGCTTGACCCCCAGCAGGTCGATGCCGAACTGCAGCACGGACAGGCTGTTCAGGTCCGTGTGCACAACGACGTTGGCGATGTTGCGGTGCACAAACAGCTCACCAGGCGGCAAGCCGACGATCTCGTTGGCCGGCACGCGGCTGTCGGCACAGCCGATCCACAGGAATTCCGGCACCTGCTCGTTGGCCAGCTGGGCAAAAAAGCCGGGATCGGCGTGGACCATCGCCGCGGCCCAGTGGCGGTTGTTGGCAAACAGCTGATCGAGGGCGTGCGGCTTGGTCACGGCAAATCCTGACTGCGGCGCGCGTGGGTGCGGCGGCGGCAGGTCGCAGTCTGGCGGCAGCCCGCGCGGCGTCAACTGCCGCGAGGCAACCTGCGCGTCACGGCGGGCAATTTGCGGCGCAGACGGCCAACCGGCGACAATGACCGGCAATCCGCGCGCCGCCGCTTGCGCCGCCGCCCGGGAGCCGCAAGACTGCCGCAGCGAACGCCCGCAGGGAGCCCCATGAGCCCGAACATCAGCGCCTCCGGCTACGATTTGACCCCGCTGACCAGCGCGCAAGTGCAGGAGTTGGCCGCCGCGTTGACGCCGCGCCAGCGGGCGATCCTGCTCAACGCCGCGACGGAAGCGCCCTTTTGCAGCGGTTTGCTGACGGACAAGGGCCCCGGCATCTACGTCTCTGCGCTCGGCGGCCTGCCGCTGTTTCGCGCCAGCGCCAAATTCGACAGCGGCACCGGCTGGCCGAGCTTTTTCGCGCCTTTTGACCCGGCGCACATCGTCGAACGCGAGGATGTGAGCCACGGCATGCGCCGAATCGAGATCCTGGACGCGCGCTCCGGCGGCCATCTGGGCCACCTTTTTGACGATGGGCCGCCGCCGACTGGCCGGCGTTATTGCCTGAACGGCGAGGCGCTCGTGTTCATCCCCGAGGGCACGCCGCTGCCGCCCGCGTCGCAGCCGGTGCGGAAGTAGCCGATGTTCCACGTGCAAACCGGTGAATTCGCAGATAAACCGGCACGCTACGCCGACCTGCTGCTGCAGCTGGACGGGCTGCTGGGCACCGAGCGCGACGGCCTGGCCAACCTCGCCAACGCCGCGGCGCTGCTGGCGGAGCTGCTGCCGGCGCTGAACTGGGTCGGTTTTTACCTGGTGCGCGACGGCGCGCTGCGACTGGGGCCGTTCCAGGGGCGCGTGGCGTGCGTGCACATCGCGCTGGGTCGCGGCGTGTGCGGCACGGCGGCGGCGCAGCGGCAGACGATCGTGGTGCCGGACGTGCACGCTTTCCCCGGGCACATCGCCTGCGACGCGGCGTCGCGTGCGGAAGTTGTGGTGCCGCTGCTGGCCGGGGAGCGGCTGCTGGGCGTGCTGGATCTGGATAGCCCGCAGCCGGGGCGATTTGACGCCGACGACGCGCGCGGTCTCGACGCTGTGGCGCAGCTGCTCGTGGCGCGCTCGGACTGGACGCGACTGGCGGACTGACCGCTACGGCGTCATGACCTCGATGCCCGACCAGCCCATCGGCAGCCACAGCCCGGTCGCCGTCTCCAGCACGTCGTACGCCTGGCCTTGCATCGGCCAGAACGCCTGAAACTGCGGCGCCAGCGGGTTGGTCAGCTGCCAGGTCTGCACGCCCGCGCCCCAGCCGACGGTCGCCAGCAGCTTGTTGGCATGCAGGCTCAAAGCGCCCAGCGGCGCGCCCGGATCCAGCGCTTGCACGACTGTCGGCGCACCCGGCAGGCTCACATCGACGATGAACAGCTGGTTCTGCGGCGCGACCGTCGCGCCCGTCGCGCCCTTGGCCAGCCACGCGTACTGCCACGCGGCGATGTACAGCGCCGTGCCGTTGACAAGCGCCGAGCCCGCCGAGCCCGGCAGCGTCGTCTGGCCTTCCAGGAACGCCTTGTCGCCTTCCAGGCTGACCACGTCCAGCACGCTCTCGATCTGCCCGTCCTGCGGCTGCGTGCCGGTTTTCGCTTGCCAATCGAGCGCATAGGCGTGGCTGCCGTCCGCCGCGAAGCCGACGATCCAGCCCGGCACGTTCACTTTGCTGGCCACCACCGGCGTCTTGGCGTCGGCGATGTTGACGCGGTCCAGGTAGTACTTGCCGTACCAGGTGCCGTCCGCGCCCGCCGCCGATTCGTAGTGCGTCAGCCACAGCGTGTCGCCGGTGGCCTGCGCGCCCCACGCCCACGCCGCGTCCGGCAGCGTCACCGAGCCCGCGAGCACCGGCGCGTCCGGATTGGCCAGATCGAGCGCGGTAATCGTCGTCGTGTACTGCCACGAGACAACGCACTGCGGCTGGGGCACGCCGGCGTCCACGTCGCTCTTGCTGTCGCTGTCGGGCTGCGCCAGCGCGTCGGCATCGGTCGCCGGGTCACTCGCGGCGTCCACAGCCGGCTTGCCCGGCTCGGTGCTGGCGCCATCGGTGTTTGGTGCGTTGCAGGCGTCGGCGTCACCATACGTCGCCACCGACTGATGGCCAACAATCCACAATTTATCGGCTTTTTGCACCGCGCCGGACAGGTCGTACCACAAGCTGTTGGTGCCGGCGTTGGTCCACGTGCCGCGCGCTTTGGGCTGCAGCGGGTCGGTCAAATCGTACGCCCGCAGCGTCTGGCTGCCGATGAACCAGACGATGTTGCCGACGACCGCCAGCCGGCCATACGCCTCCGGCACCGTCAGCTTGGCGTCAAAATGCTGTTCATCCGTCGCGCCTTGCGCCAGCGTCCGCAGCTGCGCGGTGTTCGACTGCCAGTCCACGACCAGCGCCACCACGCGCCCGGCGACGCTCGCCAGCGCGCTCACCTGCGCCGCCAGCTCCAGCGTCGCCAGCGGCTTGGGGTTGTCCAGGTCCGCCAGGTCCACGCTCTCCAGCGCCTGATTGCCGACGCGCCACAGCTTGGTGCCCGCAGCCAAGCTACGCAGCTGCCACCAGGAGACGAGGTTCGAGCCAAAAGTGCCGTGCAGCGTCAGCGCGCCGGCGGCATCGAAGCCGACGATCTTCAAGGCATTCAGTGACTTGCCGTCAGCGCTCTGCACCGCCGCGAGGATCACGCCGGCGTTGGCCAGCACCTCGGTTCCGGCGCCCCACCACGCGTTGCCGCCGTCGATGGTCTGCGCGCCCAGCAGCTGCGGCTTGGTCGGATCGGCAAGCGACAGCGTGCGCAAGATCGTCTGTGGCGTGCCGTTGGCGTTGGACTGCACGCCGCTCAGCAGCCACAGCCCGGCCGCCGTCTGCGCCAGCGAGGTCGCCAGCACCGGCTGCAAGCTGCCCGGCACCGCCAGGCTCGCCGTCTCGGTCGGCGCCGCGGTCAGGTCCAGCACGTGCAGCGTCGTCGGCGTCGCCGCGCCGGACTTGCTCTCCCAGCCGCCCGCGCTCACGAGCGCGATTTTGCCGTCAAACCGCGCGTCCCACCAGCCCTGCGCCGCCGTGGCCTGCCACGCGCCGAGGTCGGTCCACTGGCCGTTGGCGACCTTGCGGTGCTGCACGCGCACGCCCACGACTGGCGGCGTGCCGTCCTGGTACGTCGCCGAAGTCACCGCCAACTCACCCGCGCCCAGCGCCGTCGCCGTGCGCAAGCCCGCGTACCAAATGTCATTGCCCGCCAGCGTTTGCGTATCCGTCGCGGCGATCTTCAGCGCGCCATCGGCGGCGATCGTCACCTGCTGCGTGCGGTCGATGCGTTGCGCGGCGTTGTTCACGGTCTGCCACTCGGAGCCGAGCACGAACACTTCCCCCGGCTGGATCACCGCCAGCGCCACGCCGCCGGCAAATTGCACGCTGCCCAACAGCTTGGGGTGCGCGGCGTCCTGCTGGTCAATGACGCTGACGCGGCCGCTGGACGCCCAGGCGCCGTAGCCGTAGCCGCCCCACGGCCACCACAGGCTGGCGGGTCCGGCGACGGTGCTGCTGGCGCTGCCGCCACCGGATGTGGCGGTGCCCATCGCGCTGTCCATGCAGGCGTACGGACCCCAGCACCAGCCCCACCACGGCGTTTGGCCGACGTCGGCGGTGACGACGATGAGCCGGTTGTCGATGCGGCGGCTGGTCACGACCCAGCCCGGCAGGTCGATCTGCGCCGCGGTCTGCAACACCGCGGGATTGCTCAGGTCGATGACCTGCACCTGGCTGCCGATTGTCGACTGCAGCTGGCCCGCCACGGCGGGGGCAAACGTGTAGTGCTCACTCAGCAGCACGGTCGCCAGACCGCCGGCCACGTACATCTCGCGCGGCGTGCCCTGGGCGGCAACCCGACCCAACAGTTTGGGCTCGGTCGGATCGGCCACGTCAACGACCTGCAGGCCACGAAAGGCATTGAGCACATACAGCTTTGTGCCGTCCAAGCGGACGACGTCGCTGTCCTCGATGGTCACCGTGTTGGTGGTGCTGCCGTCCGGGCTGGCCGTCTCGGCGCTGCCGGATTTGGCGCTGCCGCTGCTGCCGGGCTTGAGCGAGGTGAAGTCCGACGGGCGCGTGTCCGTCGCCGACTTGCTGCCACAAGCTACGAGAACAACAGAACTTAGCAGCGCGACGACGTAGCGCCGCCCGAGTAAACTGGCCATGACTTTTCTCCCAGCGCCGCAGCAAGCGGACCACCGACAGACAAGCAGCCCGCACCGGCGCGTCAATGCGCGACCGGTCACGGCTTTGTCATCGAGCCTATGCATTGCGTCGCTCACGCTGCGGCGGGCAATTCTTGCTATCCTCCGCGCCGGCCGATCGGTGGCCAGGGCGCGGGAGACGGAGATGCAGCTTTCAGATCTGAAAATCATCGTGACGGGCGCGGGCAAAGGCATGGGCGCGCATTTTGCCACGCGGCTGTTCGAGGCTGGCGCGCAGGTCTGCGCCGGCGATATTGACGAGGCGGCGATGGCCGCACACCTGCCGGCGGGCGTGCACAAGCGGCGGCTGGACGTGAGCCAGGAGGCGGATGTCGTTGAATTTGTGCAGTGGGCCAACCGCGAGATGGCCGGGCTGAACGGGCTTGTCAACAACGCCGGCATTATCGCCGACGGGCTGCTTGTCAAAAAAGACCGCGTGACCGGGGAAGTGCAGCGGTTTCCGACCGCCAAGTGGCACGCGCTGCTGGGCATCAACCTGACCGGGGCGATGTGGATGGTGCGCGAGGTCGTGGCGACGATGGTGGAGACTGACCAGAAGCCGGGCGTGATCGTGAACATGAGCTCGATCGCCCGCCACGGCAACCGCGGCCAGTCCAACTACGTGGCCAGCAAAGCGGCGATCGCGGCGAATACCGTGACCTGGAGCCGGGAATTCGCGGCGTTTGGCGTGCGCGTGTGCTGCGTGGCGCCGGGCATGGTGGCGACGCCGATGACCGCGGGCATGAACCAGAAAGCGCTGGAGGCGTTTGTCGCGACGATCCCGGTCGGCCGCGTCGGCCAGCCGGAGGACCTGTGGCTGGCGGTGAAATTCTGTCTGGAATGCGACTATTTCAACGGCCGGACGATCGACGTGGACGGCGGCATCGCATTTTGACGGCCACGGCGGATCGCCGTAGACACTGAACGTTTGTTCAGTATACTGGCGGTATGAAACCGCTGCCGCACAACCTGACCGCCGCGCAAACCCTCCAGCAATTCCAGACGTTGGCGGATCTGGATCGCGTCCGGCGGCCCGGTCAGCAGCGGCTGGATTGGCCGGATCTTGTCGGGCGGCTTGTGGAGGTCGTCGGCGGGCCGCGCTCCCAGCGGCTGGCCTGGCTGGCGCAGCTGACGACGCAGGTGCAGGCGGCGGGCGACGTCGCCGTGTGGCTGCAAACGCCTGAAAGCATGGCTTTTCCGCCCGACCTGCAGCTGGCTGGCGTGGCGCTGGACCGGCTGCCGTTGCTGCGGCTGGCGGACTTTCCGGCGCAGCTGCGGGCCGCGGACGTGCTGCTGCGCTCGGGCGCGTTTGGCCTCTGCGCGATCGACGCTACGGCGGCGAGCCAGCGCGCGCTGGACGCCTCGCGGTCGCTGGACAATGCGCTGGGACGGCTGCTGGGGCTGTGTCAAAAGCACGCGTCCGCGCTGGTGTTTTTGACGCCGGAGCCGGCCAACGGTGAGCTGCAGCCGGAAAACGCTGGATTTCTGCAGACTTCCCTGGTTTCGCTGCGGCTGACCGTGGCGCGCGATCGCGACGTGCCGCGGCGGCTGCGGCTGGACGTGAAAAAGGACAAGCGCCGCGGACCGGCGACGTTGCGGGCGGAAGTCAGCGGGGGACCCGATGGCCTGGAGCTGTGACGCCAAGCGCCTCGCCTGCGTGGACGTGCCGGCGCTGCCGCTGCAGTGCCTTGTGCGGCGGCAACCGGAGCTGGCGGCGCTGCCGGCGGTCATCGTCGATGAGCTGCATCCGCAGGGCGTTGTGCTGTGGACCAACCGCGCGGCGCGGCTGGCGGGCGTGCGGACCGGCGCGCGCTACGGCCACGCGCTGAGCCTGTGCGCCCAGCTGCGCGCGGGGCTGGTGCCGGACGCCGAGCAGCAAGCGGCGATTACCGAAATTGCCGAGCTGCTGCGCACCTTTACGCCGCTCGTCGAGCCAGCGCGCCAGGAGCCCGGCGTGTTCTGGCTGGACGCCAACGGCCTGACGCGCTTTCACCCCGAGCTGGCGCTGCCGGCGATCCACGCGCTGTGGGCCGACGAGATTCGCCAAAATCTGCGCGCGGTTGGCTGGCACGCCGCGGTGGTGCTGGGCTTTGACCGGCTGGCGACCTACGCGATCGCCCGGCACTTTCACGGCGTGCGCGTGCTGGCTGATCCGGCGCAGGAGACCCGCGCGTGCGGGCGCGTGCAGCTGGCGAGCCTCGGCGCGGCGTGGGGCATCGCGCCCAAGCTGCGCGATGAGCTGGAGCGGCTGGGCGTGGCGACGCTGGGTGAGCTGGCGGCGCTGCCGGAGACGGCGCTGCGCGAGCGCATGGGCCTGCAGGTCGCGCTGCTGCGGCGGCGGCTGGCGCACGACGTGCCGGCGCCGCTGGCGCCCGAGCTGCCGCTGCCGGAGCCGGTGGCGGCGCGCGATTTCGAGCCGCCGGACAACAACGCGCAGCGCCTGCTGTTTGCCGCCAAGGGCCTGCTGGCGACGCTGTTGCCGCTGCTCGTGGCCCGGCGCGAGGCCGTGGCGCGGCTGGACGTGCTGCTGGTGCTGGACCACGCGCCGAGCTGGCCGCTGCAGCTGCAACCGGCGGAGCCGACGCTGCAGGAACTGCAACTGCTGGATCTGATTCGCCTGGCGCTGGATCGCACGCCGCTGCCGGCGGCGGTGCAGACGCTGCGGCTGGCGCTGCACGGCGTACCGGCGACGGCGTCGCAGCTGGCGCTGTGGCGGCTGCAGGGCCAGCGCGATCCGCACGCGGCGGCGCTGGCGCTGGCGCGGCTGCGGGCGCTGTTTGGCGAGGAGGCGGTGGGGACGGCGACGCTGCGCTCGGCGTGGCTGCCGGAAGGGCAGTTCGCGTGGCAGCCGCTGCGCAAGCTGCAGATCCAGACGGCGCGCGCGCCGGACGAGCCGGCCAACGTGGTGCGCCTGCCACAGCAGCCGGCGGTGCGCCCGGTGCGGCGTCTGCTCGCCCAGCCAGCGCGGTTGCCGCCGCGACCCGAAGGCAATCGGCCGTGGCGGCTGGCGCCGTTTCGCCCCGAGACCGTGGTGCATTTTGCCGGACCGTACCGGCTGGCCGGCGGCTGGTGGCGCTCCATCAGCCAGACCGACCGCTGCCGCGACTACGGCTACGCCACAACCGACCGCGGCACGGTGCTGTGGGTCTTCCATGAGCCAGCGAAGAACGCATGGTTCTGCCAAGGTTTTTTGGAATGACAGCGCCGTACGTGCCGCTGTGGGTCAAGACGCACTTCAGCTTTTTGGAAGGCGCGTCGCGGCCGGACGAGCTTGTGGAGCGCGCCCACGCCCTGGGGCTGCCGGCGCTGGCGGTGACGGATCGGGACGGCGTGGCTGGCGTCGTGCGCGCGCATGAGGCGGCGAAAGAGCTGAAGCTGAAACTGCTTTTTGGCTCGCAGCTGACGGTGGCCGAGACGCTGCCGGAGGTGGCGCTCCTGACCCCGCAAGACGTGGCGACCGCCCAGCCGCACACGCCCGTGCTGCTGGCGACGAACCGCGAAGGCTACGGCAACCTGTGTCGGCTGGCGACGTTGGGGCGGCGGCGCAGCCACAAGGGCGCCGCGCTGAACACCTGGCGGGAGCTGGCGGAGCACGCCGACGGCCTGCTGCTGCTGCTGCACCAACCGCCGGCGGACCTGGCCGCGCCGTGGCTGCAGGACGTGGCGGCGGCGTTTGGCGATCGCGCGTATGGCTTGGCGCTGCGCCACGGCGAGGAGTCGGACAAGCCGCGGGAGCGCCAGCTGCGGCAACTGCTGACGCGCTTTGGCTGGCGCGGCGTGGCTGGCCGCGAGGTGCTCTACCACGACGCGGCGCGGCGGCGGCTGCAGGACGTACTGACGTGCATTCGCCTCGGGCTGACGCTGGACAGCGCCGGCCAGCACCTGCATGCCAACGCCAACCACGATCTGCTGGCGCCGGACAAAATGGCGCGGCTGTTCCAGGATGCGCCAGGCTGGCTGGCGCAGACGCTGGAAGTGGCTGATCGTTGTGACTTTTCCCTGCGTGAGCTGCGCTACGTCTACCCGCTGGCGCGGCTGCCGGACGGCACGACGCCGGCGCAACACTTTGCGCAGCTGACCTGGGCGGGCGCGGCGTGGCGCTATCCGCAGGGCGTGCCGGACGAGGTCCGCGCGCAGCTGGCCAAGGAGCTGGCGCTGATCCACCAGCTGGATTACGCCGGCTATTTCCTGACGATGTGGGAGATCGTGCAGTTCTGCAACAGCCGCGGCATTCTGTGCCAAGGCCGCGGATCGGCAGCGAATTCGGCGGTGTGCTATGTGCTGGGTATCACGGCGATCGATCCCGTGCGGATGGGCCTGCTTTTCGAGCGGTTTTTGTCGCTGGAGCGCGCCGAGCCGCCGGACATCGATCTCGACATCGAGCATGAACGGCGCGAGGAGGTCATCCAGCACGTCTATGGCCGCTACGATCCGCTGCATCCGGCGGCCAAAACCGCTGACGATCCGGCAGCTTGTGTGCAGGCCGGCCGGTCGCACGCGGCGATGGTGTGCAACGTCATCCGCTTTCGCGGCAAGTCGGCGCTGCGCGAGGTCGGCAAGGTGCTGGGCATCCCGGAGACGGATCTCGACCGCGCGTCGCGGTTCGTGTCGTCGTGGGGCGAGGACATCGACGCGGCGCAGCTGCAGACCGCGGGCTTTGCGCTGGAGAGCCAGGCACACCGGCTGCTGCTGGAGCTGGCCAATGAAATCCAGGACTTTCCGCGGCATCTGGGCATCCATCCCGGCGGCTTTTTGCTCGGTCACGCGCCGATCGACACGCTTGTGCCGATTGAAAACGCCACGATGGAGGCGCGGACCGTCATCCAGTGGGACAAGAACGACGTGGAGGCGCTGGGGCTGTTCAAGGTCGACCTGCTGGGCCTGGGGATGCTGAGCCAAGTGCACCGCTGTCTGGATTTGCTGACGCTTACCAAGGGCTTGGCGCTGACGATGGCGACGATTCCGGCGGAGGATCCGGCGACTTACGAGATGATCAGCCGCGGCGACACCGTGGGCGTGTTCCAGATCGAGAGTCGCGCGCAGATGGCGATGCTGCCGCGCCTGCAGCCGCGGACGTTTTACGATCTGGTGGTGGAGGTGGCGATCGTGCGGCCGGGGCCGATCACCGGCGGCATGGTGCACCCGTACCTGCGGCGGCGCCAGGGCACGGAACCGGTTGAATACCCGCATGAATGCCTCAAGCCGGTGCTGGCCAAGACGCTGGGCGTGCCGCTGTTTCAGGAGCAGGTGATGCGGCTGGCGATGGTCGCGGCGGACTACACGCCGGGCGAGGCGGACCAGCTGCGGCGGGACATGGCGGCGTGGAAAAAGTCGGGGGCGATCGACAAGCACCACGAGAAGCTGACGACGCGGATGGTGGCCAAGGGCATCGCCGCCGAGTTCGCCGAGCGAGTCTTCCAGCAAATTCGCGGCTTTGGCGAGTACGGCTTTCCCGAGAGCCACGCCGCGTCCTTCGCGCTGATTTCCTACGTGACGGCGTGGCTGAAGTGCCATCACCCGGCGGAGTTCACCTGCGCCCTGCTGAACGCCTGGCCGATGGGCTTCTACGCGCCGGCAACGCTTGTCGAGGACGCCAAGCGCCACGGCATCCAGGTGCTGCCGATCGACGTGCAGCACTCGGCGTGGGACTGCACGATGGCGGCGGGCGCGGTGCGGATGGGTAGCAAATTCGTCCATGGTTTGACCATGCTGCATCGCGCGCGGCTGGAGATGGCGCCGCCGCCGTACGCCAGCCTGGACGATTTTGTGCGGCGGACGCGGCTGGACAAGCGCGCGCTGGACGCGCTGGCGGAGGTCGGCGCGCTGGACAGCCTGGGCGTGGACCGGCGGCAGGCGCTGTGGCAGGTGCGGGCGCTGGCGCACCGCGTGCATGAGCCGCTGCTGCTGCCGCAAACCGAGACGCTGCCGCTGTTTGCGCCGCTGCGGCTGGCCGGGGAGATTGGCTGGGACTTTCGCCGCAGCGGGCTCTCGACCCGCGGCCACCCGCTGACGCCGCTGCGCCCGGCGCTGGACGAGCGGCGACTGCCCACGGCGCGCGCGCTCGCCAAGCTACGCGGCGGCACCCGCGTGCGCTTCGTCGGCCTGGTGATCTGCCGGCAGAGCCCCGGGACCGCCAGCGGCGTCACGTTCTTCACCCTGGAAGACGAGACCGGATTTTGCAACCTCGTGGTCTGGAAGGACATCATGGCGCGTTTTCGCGTCGTCGCCCGCACGGCGCAGCTGCTCGGCGTGACCGGCAAGCTGCAGGCCGAGGACGGCGTTGTCCACCTGATCGCCGAGACGCTGTGGGTGCCGGAGCTCAGCCAGCCGATGCCGCTGCCGTCAAGCCGCGATTTTCATTGACGACCGCCAACGCGCCTTGACGCCGGGGCGGTGCGTCGTCCATCCTTGCGCCGCACGGGGAGTAGCGCAGTCCGGTAGCGCGCCTGCTTTGGGAGCAGGATGTCGCAGGTTCGAATCCTGTCTCCCCGACCGCCAACGGCCTGACTGAGCGCGAACGCTTGGCGCGCGACCGACGCCCGCGGCAGTTTGGCCCCCGGGCGGCGCCGGCGCTTCGCGCCCATTGGCAAACCACCCGGCCCGGCCCGCAACCCAAAAACGTTATCGAACGCTGACGGCTTTTGCCGCGCGGGATTCGTACGCGCCGATGCAAAATCTTCGGATCGGCGCCCAAAACGGCCGCGGGCCCCGGCTGCTGTGAGGCAACCGGAGCCCGCGAACCTATCAACCAGAAACGACTACCAGCCGCTGCGACCCTGCTCGTTGTGGCCGTACCACTGCGCCGGGTAGGTGCCGTTGGACACTTCCAGGCTGTACGGCGCGCAGATCGTCGCGTCGGTGCCGGAGGCGCGGTAGATGTGGATCGCGTACCAAGCGCTGTCGTCCGCGCAGCGGTGCGCGTCGTAGCCGTACGGGAACGCGCCGTGGCCGGTGTAGGCATTGGGCGCAATCAGCCACGCGTTGGCGAACCAGTAACCGGCGTAACCGGTCGTCGGCGCCGCGCCGCAGCCCGAGCCGCCACCCGGATAGCCCTGGCAGTCCCACGTGTCGTACGTGTCGCCGGTCCAGCACGGCCACTCACCCCATTCGGAGTAGTAGTTCGAGTACTGGCCGCCACCGCCGCGGTACGTGTTGCCGGACGTGTACCACCAGAAGTCGGTGTCACCGCAGCAGACCATGTTCCAGCCACCAGGCGTCGAGGAGCCGGGCGTGCTGTAACCCGACGCCGTCGCCGCGTTCCACGCCGGCTTGCCGGACGCGGTCGCCGCGTTGCCGGTGCTGGTGTTCTGGTACTGCACAACCGCGCCAGGCGACGTGCCCGGGCACAGGTTCGCCGTGCCGGAGCCACGGTACACTTCCATGACCGCGCCGGTCGGGTTCGACGGGAACCAAGCGCGAACCGTGTACAGATCGTACTGCAGGTTCGTGCCCACGTCCGCCGAGTCCGCGGCATAGAAGTAGTACCAGTCGTTGTCCGTGCCGCTGATGAGCGAGCCGGTAATCGTGATCTTCTGCCCGGTGTTGCCGGCGCCGAGGTTCAGATTACCGTTGTCGTACAACGTGTTGCCGATGGCCGGAGCGACCTGCACACCCGGGCAGGTGTTGTTCGCCGGCTCGTACGCGTCGTTGACGTTGCACTCGCAGCCGTCCGCCGCCAGCGTGTTGATGTTCTTGTAACCCGTCACGCACGAGGAGATGACGCAGCTACCGGCCGTGCACGCGACAATCGCGTTGTTGGCAGCGCCCGACAGCGGACCGGCCGAGGTGCACCAGTTGGCCGCGTTGTCATCGGTGATGCCGTTGCAGTTGTTGTCCACGTTGTCGCAGATTTCCACCGCACCCGGGTTGATCGACGCGCCCGCGCCCGCCGTGTCGTTGCAGTCGCCACCGCCCTTGACGCAGATCGTCGGCGTGCCCTTGGTGACCTTGGCCGCGTCGCAGTAGGTGTCGCCGTCCTTGTCGCACAGCTCGTCCACGCCGCTCACGCAGTTGTTGTCGATGCCGTCGCACCACTCGGCGTGGGTCGGGTAGCAGTCGGCGCCGCCCGCGGCCGGGTTGTCGTTGCAGTCCAAGGTCGTGCCGGCAACCGGCGCAGCGCCCGCCAACAGCGCGCCGCTCTGCGGCACGGTGTAGAGCAAGTTCTGCAGGTTGTTGGCGCACATGCACTGGAACGAGTTGATCGGGTAGCCGTCCTGGTCACCGTCAAAGTAGTAGTTGACGCAACCGCTGGCGTTCTGCTCGTCCGTCGCGCCGTTGCAGTTGTTGTCCAACGAGTCGCCGCAGACCTCGACCTTACCCGGGTTGATGCTCGTGCCCGTCGCGCCCACCGTGTCATTGCAGTCGCCGCCGCCCAGGTTGCAGACCGTCGGCGTGCCGACCGTGACAAGGTTCTTGTCGCAGTAGTGGTCGCCGTCCTTGTCGCAGTTCTCGTCGGTGGAGCCGTTGCAGTTGTTGTCCAGGTTGTCGCACATCTCCGTCATGCCCGGCTTGATGTTCTTGCTCGTGTCGTCGCAGTCATCGCCGTAGCCCGCCGCGATGACGGTGCTCGGGCAAGTCGTGCCGCGCGACGCCACGACCTGCATGGTCTTGCCGCAGTAGCCGTCGCCGTCGACGTCGCAGCCTTCATCCGTGACGCCGTTGCAGTTGTTGTCCTTGCCGTCGCAGATTTCCGC
>CAIPXZ010000725.1 GCA_903869075.1 uncultured Myxococcales bacterium
CGCGGATCACGGCGAGCACGCGCCGCTGGGGCTCATCCTCAAGTTCAGCCTGCGCACGGCCGGGTGGATGGCCCTGGCGGCGTTGGCGTGCATGCTCAGCCTGTACCGCTCGTTCCAGCGCACACTGCTGGCTGGGCTGCTGCTGGGCCTTGTGCTGCTGACGGGTCTGGGGCTGGCCGAGCGGCGCCTGGGCCGCGAGCTCGAGCCGTTCCTGCGGCTGTTCCGCGACGAGCCGACGTGGATGCTGGGCGAACAGCGCTTGGCGCTTGTGTTTTATCACGCCAACACCGCGGCGGCGTACTTCGAGCTGACCGCGCCGGCGCTGCTGCTGTTCACCGTCGCGCAGTGGCACCGCCGCTGGCTGCGGGCGCCGTTGCTGCTGTGGCTGGCAACGCTGGCGGTGCTGCTGTCGCTGACCTACTCGCGCGCCGGCTTTGGCGCGGCGATCGTTGGCGCGCTGCTTGTCGCCGCGGCGGCGCGGCAGAACCCGCCGGCGCCGCGGTTCTGGGTGCGGACGCTGGCGATTGGCTACAGCCTGACGATCGTCGTCGCCTACGCCGCCAACCCGGACATGCGCGCGCGGATTGGCCTGACGGAGCGCAGCTACCAAGCGCGCTACACCTTTGAGCAGGCGTGCGTCGGCCAGCCGGGCGAGCGCCTGACCGTCCCCGTCCGCGTGCGCAACACCGGCGAGTGGCCGCTGTCGAACAGCCAGGCGCCGGGCTCCGCGGTGTACACGCTGCTGACGGCGACCGGCCGGCTGGTTGTGCCGTGGTGGGAGTCCGTGCGCCTGCCGGAGCTGAACCACGGCGACACCGCGCAGCTGGCGCTGCACCCGCAGCTGCCGGCCAAGCCGGGCGAATACGTGCTGGCCGTGGACGTGCTGCGCGACCAGATCCTGCGCATCAGCGCGCTGGGCAATCCGATCGCCTGGCTGCGGTGCACCGTGCTGGCGCCGGGCGAAGACGGCTTGGCGCTGCGCCATCGCGGCGTGGCGCTGGGCCGGCCGACGGACACATCGGTTGTGACGGAATCGCGGCCGGCGGACCTGGAGCGGCACCACTATTGGCGCGCGGCGCTGCTGCTGTTCGCCCGGCGGCCGCTGCTGGGCTATGGCGCCGACCGCTTCCACCTCGTGCACCGCGGCTGGGTACCGGACGCGAGCTATGACGAGCGGGCGCGGGCGCACTCGGTGCCGGCGGAGACGGCGGTGGATTTTGGTCTGCTGGGGCTGCTGGTGCTGCTGGCGTTGGTGGCAGTGGCGGCGCGGCGGATGTGGCTGATCCTGCGCCACGGTACGCTGCGCGACGACGGCCCGGCGCTGGCGGCGATGGCGGCGCTGGGTGGGCTTGCCGTGCACAGTCAGGTCGACTATTTTCTGGCCTACACGCAGGTCGCGGTCTTTGTCTGGCCGCTCGTTGGCTTGGTGTGCGGCGCGCCGCTGGCCGCTGTGGATGCGACAGGAACCGTGGATGACCGCGCCGAACCCACCGCAAGTGCTGCACCTGACGCTGAACGGTGAGCCGCATCTGGCCGCGCCGGGCATGACCGTCGCCGATTTGCTTGTGGCGCTGGAGCTGCCGCGCGAGACCGTGGCGGTGGAGCGCAACCTGAGCGTGGTGCGGCGCGCCGATCACGCCGCGACCGTGCTGCAGGACGGCGACGTGATTGAGCTTGTGCGCTTTGTCGGCGGCGGCGCGTAAGGACTTGTGACAAAAATGGCTTGACCGCGTGGTAGCGTGTGTCGCCGTGCGTATCGCCGTAGGCGGGCGCAGTGGGCGACCCGGGCAACAAGCCAAAGTACGTGAGTGATGCGGGCCCAAACGTGTAAGGAGCGAAGATGACAAGCCAAGATTGGACGCCGCAGGGCGATACCTGGACGCTCGCGGGGCGGACTTTCGCGTCGCGGCTGCTGGTCGGTACCGGCAAATACCCGTCGCTGGAAGTGCAGCGCGAGGCGATCGCGCAGTCCGGCGCGGAGATCGTGACCGTGGCGGTGCGGCGGGTCGACCTCACCGGCAAGACCGGACCGACGGTGCTGGACGCGCTCGACCGCCAGCGCCACACGCTGTTGCCAAACACGGCCGGCTGTTATTCGGTGGATGAAGCGGTGCGCACGGCGCGGCTGGCGCGCGAAGTCGGCATGGGCGACCTTGTGAAGCTGGAGGTCATCGGCGACCCGCAGACGCTGTTCCCGGACAACCAGGCGACGCTGGCAGCGGCGAAGATCCTTGTGGCGGAAGGCTTTTCCGTGCTGCCCTACTGCAGCGATGACCCGATCATTTGCCTAAAGCTCGCCGAGGCCGGCTGCGTGGCGGTGATGCCGCTGGGCGCGCCGATCGGCTCCGGTCTGGGGATCCGCAATCCCTACAACCTGAGGATCATTCTGGAACAGGCCAAGATCCCAGTGCTTGTCGACGCGGGCGTCGGCACGGCTTCCGACGCGGCGATCGCGCTGGAGCTGGGCTGCACCGCGGTGCTGATGAACACGGCGATTGCCAGCGCCCAGCAGCCGGTGGCGATGGCGATTGCGATGCGCCAGGCGGTGGAAGCCGGCCGGCTGGCATTTCGCGCCGGGCGAATGGAAAAACGCTTGTACGCCAACGCTTCC
>CAIPXZ010000726.1 GCA_903869075.1 uncultured Myxococcales bacterium
GATCTCGCGCTGCGGCACGGCGCGTACGCGAGTAGTCAGGTTCCGGGCGTGCGGCGCGGCGAAGGACTACTTCGCGGCCAAGCCAAAGCGCTTGTTGAAGCGATCGACGCGGCCGCCAGTGTCGATGAGGCGCTGCTTGCCGGTGTAGAACGGGTGGCAGTTCGAGCAGATGTCGATGTGCAGGTCGCCGGCGGTGGAGCGGGTGACAAAAGTGTTGCCGCAGCCGCACTTGACGTTGGCGGTGAGGTAGCGGGGGTGGCCTTCTTTCTTCATGGCGAATCCTCGGTTGGGCGTGCGCATCGCGTCGCGCCGGCGGGTGGCTGGACAAATCCAGCGGGGGCAGCAGTCTAAGCCACATCAATGGTTGTGGCAAGCGGAATCACGCGCTAGGCTCTGGGTCGATGACTGTCTCGCGCCGACATCACCTGCTCTTGGTCCTGCCGCTGCTGTTCGCACACCGCGCGCACGCCCAGCCGCCGCCGCAGCCGCCGGTCGTGGCGCTGCCGGATCTCGCGCCGGCGCCGATCTACGACCCGAGCTGGCACGCGCTGGACGCCTTTGGCCAAGCCTGGCAGCGGGTGCTCGTGCGCAAAAAAGGCCACGTGAACGTGCTGTTTTGGGGCGCGTCGCACACCGCCGCGGACATCTGGACCGGTGAGCTGCGGCGGCGCTGGTCGGCGGAGCTGGGGGAAGGCGGCCACGGCTTCGTGTTTCCGTTCAAGTGGGCGCCCGGCTCGCGGGCGCAGGATCTGGTGGTGGAGGCGACCAAGGGCTGGCAAGTGACCCGCGATCGCGTGGACGGCGAGCGCAAGGTCCAGGCGCTGGGGATGATGGGCCTGGTGGCGACGAGCGCGGATCCCAACGACTCTTCCGTGGTGCGCACCACGACCGACAATGCGCTGGGCCGCGAGTTCAACCGCCTCGAGATCTGGCTGCAGTCCAACCCGGACGGCGGCACGCTGCGCGCCGAGATCGACGGCAAGCCGCAGGAGCTGGCGACAAAAGGCGACGCCGGCTCGGCGATCGTCCACACTTTTGCCTTGGCGATGGGCCCGCACGAGATCAAGCTGGCGCCCGTCGGCAACGGCCCGGTGTCGGTCTACGGTGTCGTCGTGGAGCGCAGTACGCCCGGCGTCGTCATCGACCAGCTGGGCATCCCGGGCATGCGCGCGGAGGTGCTGCTGCATTGGCGCGAGGACGTCTTCCGCGGGCTCGTGGCGCGGCGCAAGCCCGATCTTGTGGTGCTGGCGTATGGCACAAACGACGTCGGGGATGAAAACGAGCCGATGGAGACCTATTTGACCAACTGGCGCAAGGTGCTGCTGCAGGTGCGGACGGCGGCGCCGGATGCGAGCTGCCTGATCGTCGGGCCGACTGATCGGCTGGCCAAGGACGACAAGCGGACGATGCCGCGCACGCCGGCGGTGATCGCCGCGCAACGGCAGGTGGCGACTGAATTTCGCTGCGCGCACTGGGATCCGCAAGCGGCGATGGGCGGCGCGGGGGCGATGACGACCTGGACCCAAGCCGGGCTGACGGCGCGCGATGACGTGCACCTGAACCGCGCCGGCTACGAGAAGATCGCCGCGCTGATGGACGCCGAGCTGGCCAAAGTGCGCGCCGGCATCAAACCCGCGGGCAATCCGCACAGCAGCGGCAGCCACGGCGGACCCGCGAGCAAACCGAAGGCACGAGCGCACCGATGACACGATTGCAAAAGATTGGCTTGGTCCTGGGCATCGGCCTGGCGACGGTAGCCTCGCTGGCGTTTGGCCTGGACAGCTGGGGCCACCGCGATGAGCCGATGGCGAACGCCGACGCGATCGTCGTGCTTGGCTGCGCGCTGCAGGGCGACGATGCGCCGGGGCCGAGCCTGGAGGCCCGCACGCGCCACGCGGTGGATTTGTGGAAGGCCAAGCGCGCGCCGCGGCTGTTCTTTTCCGGCCACGACGCCAACTTCCAGCCCAGCCAGGCGCAGGCGGCGGCACACTTTGCCCGGCGGCTGGGCGTGCCGCGGTGGGCGATGTTCACCGAGGACGAGTCGCGCGACACCTGGGAGAACGCCAAATTCTCAGCGGCGATCCTCAAGTCGCACGGCTGGCAGCGCATCATTTTGGTCAGTGATCCCAGCCATGTATGGCGGGCGAGCCAGCACTTCAAGCACTTTGGCATGGACGTCGCGGTCAGCGGCGCGACCGAGTCGGACCTGCTGGGGCTGCCGCTGCGGGTGCTGAAGGCGCTGCGCGAGGTCGTGTCAGTGTCACGCGACGTGCTGTTCCAGCGCTACTGGGAGTGACCGCGACGCCCTAGCCCGCGTGATGCTTGGGCTTTTTGTGGCCGTGATGCTTCTTGGCGTGCTTGCCGTGGTCTTTCTTGTGGCCGTGGTGCTTGTCCTCCGGCTCC
>CAIPXZ010000727.1 GCA_903869075.1 uncultured Myxococcales bacterium
CTGTCCAGAAATTCACGTCTGGCCAGCTCATCATCGGCGCCGAGGACATCGGCGGCTGGTCAGTCAGGTCCACGAGCGTCAGCAGTTCTTCACGCGTCGGCAAGCGCCAGTCGGCAAAGCCGCCATAGTTCACGTCCACGCAAGCCGTCAGCGCGGTGTTCCAGTCCATCGGCCCGAGCGCGGCCTTGGCCCAGGAGAGGCCGGTCAAATTGTCGGTGTCGAAGTCGGTGAACGCGGTGAAGTCGCTCGTTGGGTGGGCGTCAGGAAACGGCGAGGGCCAGCCCGGCGCGACGACGTCGGCGAGGCAGAGGTTGCCGCCGCCGGCGAGGCTGCGGGCAAAGCAGGTGGCGCCGCCCGTGCAGCCGGCGCTGGTGCCGGGCGTCGGGCAGGCGTTGCAAGACGTGGCGGCGTGCACGCAGCCTTTGACGCCGTCGCAGCTGTCAGCGGTGCAGGGGTTGGCATCGTCGCAGGCGGTCAGCGCAAGCGGCAGGCAGACGCCGGCGTCGGTGCAGGAGATGTGGCCGAAGGCGTCGGTGCGGAGGAGGAGGGCGTCGCTATAGTTCGGTGACTGCGCGGAAGGGAGATTCCGATAGCCGACTGCGGCGATGCTGCCGGTTTGCGCGTCGGCGACGACGCCGAGACCGGCGCCGCCATCGCTCCAGGGCAGGACATATTCCCAGAGCAGAGCGCCCTGCGCGTCGACGCGGAGCAGCCAGAATTTCCCCCCGACATTCAGATCGCGCGTTCCGGTCAAGGCGAAACTGCCATCGGCGAGGACTGCGACGCCATTGCATTCGTCAAATTGCGATCCGCCAAAGCTTTTGGCCCACAGTTGCTTGCCGCTGGCGTCGGCGCGGGCAAGCCAGCATGCGTTGTTGCCGGTCGAAGACGGCGATTTGCTGCCGGTGAGAATGAAGCCGCCGCCGAGGTTGTCCGGGACCGCCGCCAACGCGCCTGCCGAGGCGCCGCCATAGCTGACTTGCGATTGCGCGACGCCATCGACGTCGACGCGAATGAGCCAGGCCGCGCTATCGCCCTGCGCGGCATCCGGATAGGTGCCTCCGAGGACCGCGAAGCCACTGTCAGCAGTCTGGATGATCGAGGTTGCGTACTGGCGGCCTGAGCCGCCAAAGTTCTTGCTCCAAAGCTCGTTGCCGCTAGCGGAGTACCGCACGGCTACAGCATGATTGAAGTTGGCGGGAGGCGAAACGCCAGGTTTGGACCGGCTGACGCCGACGACGATCACCCCACCGTCGGTCGTTGCTGTAACACCCGTCGCGAGTTCGATGTCGGCGCCGCTCCAGACCTTGCTCCACAACGCGGCGCCGCTGGCGTCCGTCCGCACGGTGAGGAAGTTGCGGTCGCCCGGCGTGCCGTCGCTGGTTTCGCCGACCAGCACATAGCCGCCATCGGCCATCGCAGCAATGGCATAGCCAAGGCTGGCGTTTCCATAGATTTTGTCCCACAGCCGCTTGCCATCGGCGTCGGTGACGACGAGCCACATGCGGTGATCCATTGTCCAGCCGACCATCGCATAGCCACCGGCGGCGGTGCGCACGAGACCGCTCGCGCCGTTGTCGGGGATCTCAAGACCGGACGGCGTCACGCCGTGATACAGGCTAATCCCCGTCAACCCATCCCCCGCGCACACCCCGCCCGCGCACGCGTCGCCCACGGTACACGCAATCCCGTCGTCGCAAGTCGCCGCGTTGGCCAGATACACGCAGCTGCCGCTGGCGTCGCAGCTGTCATCGGTGCAGACGTTGCCATCGTCACAGCTGCTGACAGCGCAAGGCAGCGCAGCGACGTCGGCGGCGGCATCGACTGCGGCGTCGACGCTTGCATCTGGCGCGCCATCCGCGGCGGCGTCGAGCCCCGCATCGCTGGCGGCGTCAAGGACTGCGTCCACAGCGGCGTCGGGCGGGGCATCGACCGCTGCATCCGCAGGCACGTCCACATTCTGGGCGGCGTCGGCAGCGGGCAGGGCATCGGTGGCAGCCCCAGCGTCGACGGCGACATCCGCCGGGTCAATCGCGCCATCGGCCGCTGGCGCGACGTCAGCGGCAGCGGCAGCGGCGGGGCCAACTGGCGCATCGGGCGCGCAGCCGACAAGGCCCAAGCAAAGCGCGGCAACCGCCAAGACCCGCATGCGTTCCACCTCAGCGACCGCCGCGACGCTAGCACCGGCAGGGCGGGCGGGCAATCGCGGGGCGGTCGCCCAAGCCCACCGCCGGCGCGCGCGACCCACCGCCCCGCCCGCGGGTGGGACGCGAGATGTTCGCTCCCCGGCGAACTTTGCCGCGGTCCGGAGGAAAATGTTACAATCGCATGCCGAACCCCGCTTGGTCTTGACCGTGAACCTCGCTCGGCGCACCTGGTTTCGAGCGGACGAAGGAGGCCCGCATGCGTCGCGTGGTGCTCATGCTGCTGCCGCTGCTCGCCTGTGGCCCGGCGGACCCGCCTTTCCACGCGCCGCCGCCTCCGGGGCCGCTGACGCGGACCGCGCGCGCGCCGGTGCCGGATGGGCCGCCGGACTATGTCGAGCCGGAGCCGCCGCGCTTGCCGCACGCGCAGAAGGTCGACGCCGACTGGCTGGGCATGCCGCTGCAGCTGCTCGTGCCGACGCGCGACCTGCGCCGCGGCGTGATGCTGGACCTGCCGGTGGACGCGAGCTTGGTGGCATGCGACGCGCAGCAGTGCGCCTGGGTCGGGGCGATCAGCCAGACGCGCTTTACCACGGATTTCAAGGAGCTGCCGGTGATCAACGCCGCGGCGGTGCGGGCGGCGGTGGGCGATCTCGGCGACGTCCGCGAGGAGCCGTCGGGGCACTGGCAGGTCAAGCAGAACTGCGGACATTTCTGGCACTTCCTGCCGGTCGGGGGGCGGATGGTGCGCTTGCACTGCCAAATCGACGGGCTGTCGACGACCGGGCGCGGGAGTTGTACGGCGGACGAGCCGCGGCACACGCAGGTGGGCAAGGCGTGTGGCAGCTTGCGGCAGTTGGTGCCGTGATTGGCATGGGTCGAGATGCGTCAGCGGTTGTGCGAGCGAACAGCGCCCGCTGCTGCGTCGCTCCAGGTATTCGCGCGCAGCGGGCTTGCCCCTACCGCGCCCGCTGCTGCATCGCTCCAAGTATTCGCGCGCAGCGGGCTTGCTGGCCGCTGGCGCGGCGGAGTGCGCGAGAACCCCACGCGTTTGGACCTCGACAACCCGCCATCAGCCGGTCATGCTGAAACGCGGTCGCAGGTCCGATGGCGGGACGCGCGCGGAGGGTGAGGTGCAGGGAAGTCCACGCGGCAGCGCGGTCTGGCTCCGGGTCGCCGTCGTCGCGGTGATCGCCGGCTGCGGCGCCGCGAGCCCGCCTGCCGTCGCAACACTGGATGCTGGCTCGGATTCCGCGCTTGCGGCCTGCCACGCCGCCAACGGTAGTGCCGCGGCGTGCGCGCCGAACATCAAGGTCGTCGGTCCGGCCGGCGACGCGGTTGCCAATCACGCGACCGTCATCCTGAGCGCCGGAACGGACGCGCCGCAGTCGCTGACGTTTCAGGTGCTGAACACCGGCAACAGCCCGCTCGCCATCACGGGTGTGACGCTGGACTACGCGCCGCTGCCGGGCGACGGCACCACCGCCGCGCTTGCCTGCTACGGCCCCGACGGGGCAACGCCGTGCGCCGCGGTCCACTGGCCCGACGTCGCGTCCAGCGGCGGCACGGGCGCGAGCAGCGTCGCGATCACCATCGTGTTCACAAACCCGACGGACGCTGCCACGCGTACCGCCGCGCTGCATCTCCTGACCAACGACGCGTCGACGCCGGCGATCCCTGAATTCATCATCAACTTCAAGACCGCCAGCGCCGGGCCGAAGATCGTCACCGCAGCCAAAGTCGACCTCGGCTTCGTCAAGGCGCCGGCCACCGACACGACCACGTTTGCCATCCAGAACCTCGGCGCCGCGGACTTGGTCATTCTGGAAATCGACGCCACCGCGCTGGACGATTCGTTCACGCTTGTCATCGACGGCACCGAATACCCGACGACCGCGCTCATCACGCTCACGCCGCCGATTACGCTGGCGCCGGGCGCCTTCAAGGACGTCCAGGTGGTCTACGCCGCCAAGGACAACGCCCCGCATTCGGGCGACATCATCTTGCACACAAACGACCTTGCGCTCACGGCGGAGGGCGGCCCAGGCTGGAAGCGGGTTCACGTTCAGGTGAACGCGCAGGGCCAATGCCTCCAGGTGCTTCCGTCGCCGATCGATTTTGGCGGCCAGAAGGTCGGCAACGTCGCCGAGCAGACCGTGGTGCTGAAGTCCTGCGGCGTCGAGACCGTCGTCGTGACGTCGATCGGGTTTGACGGGAACGGGCCGGGCAGCTTCGGCATCGACTACACCTCGATCGCCGCGACGGGTGGGCTCGCGCCGACCGCCAGCGCGCCGCTGACGATTGCCAAGTACGCGCAGGCGACCTTCAACGTCCGCTACACGGCGGCGCAGGTCTCCGCCAAAGCCGCGGATGGCAGCTGCATCGAGGACACGGCGCACCTCGTGGTTGCGGCGCCGGCGAGTGGGACGCCGACCATCGACGTGCCGGTGAGCGGCTTTGTCCCGCAGTAGCCGCGCCGCCGCCCAGCGCTGCCACGCGTGAACCGCCCGCGGCTGCGCAGGTGCACGCGCGTGGTCAAAGAACCCGACGTCTGTGGACCTCGACAACCCGCAATCAGCCGGTCATGCTGGCAGTCCGGCGTGGCGCCGAACGTTCCGGTGCTGCCGACGCGACGGTCAACGGGCGAGGCCCACGGAAAGGACTGACGGAGGTGCCCCCCTGCGCGCCCTCGCCCTGCTGACGCTGCTCACCGCTGTCGCTTGCGCGCCCGATGTCGCGGTTGCGCCGGCGGATACCGCTGCTGCCGACGCGGCTGACGACCTGGACGCCGCGCTTGCCGCCGGCAGCGATGCGCAGGCTGAGCTGCCGCCAGACGTCGCCGTCCCAGCCGATGTCGCGCCCGATGTCCCCGCGCCGCCCGACGTCGCGCCGGATGCGGTTGCGCCCGACGTCGTCGTCGTTGACCCGTGCGCCGGCAAGACCTGCGACGACGGCAACGCCTGCACCAGCGACAGCTGCAGCGGCGGCGCGTGCGTCTACCTGCCGACGACCGCGACCTGCAGCGATGGCAACGCCTGCACCCTCGGCGACACCTGCAAAGGCGGACTCTGCCTGCCCGGCGCGGTGACCGACTGCAGCGACGGCTTGGCTTGCACTGTCGACAACTGCGCGCCGGTGGTCGGCTGCGCGTCGGTGGTAAGCGCCACCTGTGACGACGGCAATCCCTGCACGCTCGACGGCTGCGGCACCACCGGCTGCACGCATGACGGCGAGCCAACCGGCTGCGACGATGGCAACCCGTGCACGAGCGACACCTGCGCCGGCGGCGCGTGCCTGCATGGCTACGTGGACGGACCGGCGTGCTGTACGTCCGACGTCGACGCGCTGGGCAAGTGTGACGACGCAAACCCGTGCACCATCGACTATTGCCAGTTCCAGCAGTGCAAGCATGAGATCAAGGGCTGCGGCGGCGACTGCTGTGTGACCGACGCCGATTGTCCCAGCGACGGGGACAAGTGCACCCAGGACTTCTGCGACACCGCGGTCCCGATCGGCGACCACTTCGCCTGCAAGCACGTGCTCGCGGACCCGACCTGCATCTCGTGCACGGCGCAATCCGTTGTCGCCGGCGTCGACTGCAACGACCAGATCCTGATGTCCACCGACTATTGCGACGCCGCCGGGCATTGCGCGCACGCGTTCATCGCGAATGGCTGCGCCGACAAGTTCGACTGCGACGACGGCAACGACTGCACCGGCGAAGTGTGCTCCTGCGCCACGGACTGCACGAATCCCAGCCTCGCAGCTGGCTGGCCGTGCGGCACCGGCGGCACCTGCGACGGCAAGGGAAGCTGCGTGCTGAACGCGCCGGTGGGGATGGTGTTGATCCCGGCGGGGACGTTTTGGATGGGGTGTAACGGCTTCAAGGACGCGAACTGCAATAATAACGAGAAGCCTCAGCATAAGGTGACGCTCTCAGCGTATTACATGGACGTGACCGAGACGACATGGGCGAACATCTTGGCGTGCGTCAACGCTGGCGGCTGTCCTGAATCGTGGGCGTACGTTATGGGGAGCAAGATCCCAGTCTACAACATCACTTGGGACCAAGCGAGGCAGTATTGCCAGTGGCGCGGCGCCAGCTTCGACTTGCCGACCGAAGCGCAGTGGGAGATGGCGGCGCGCGGCAGCTGCGAGAAGAACGGCAGCACGTCGAGTGCCCCGACCTGCGCCGCGGCGATGCGCACCTACCCCTGGGGTGAGACCACCCCGAACTGCAGCTAGGCCATCATGGATATGGGCGGCAATGACGGTGGCTGCGGTGCATACGCGCCTTGGCCAGTTGGCTCGGAGCCGATGGGCGACAGCGCGTATGGCCTGCACGACATGGCCGGCAACGTCTGGGAATGGACGCGGGACTGGAACCAGGGGTACGGGGCGGCCGAGCAGACAGACCCGGCTGGTCCGCCGAGCGGTTCCAAACGCGTGCTCCGTGGCGGCGGCTTGTTCGACTGGTACGGCGCCCTCCGCGGCAGCTCGCGCGTCGCCTCAGCGCCATCCCTGACGTCGATTGACGTCGGCTTCCGCTGCGCCCGCACCTACCCGTGACCCGCGCGCGGCCGCGACGGCGCTAATTACACGACGACCGCACATTGTCCACGCCAAAGCCGCCGGCGCAGACGTTGTTGTACGTTGCAGTCAACACCGTCGCCGACATCACTTTGACCTTGCCGTACTGCGCCGCCGACACCGGGAATTTCAGCGTCTGCCACTGCACTTTCAGCGTGCTGAACGGGCCGATGGTCTGGAGTGCGCCGTCGAACGTCACCTTCATGTACGCGCCGGTGTCGGGCGTGCCGGTGTCAAAGGTGTTGTCGAACCAGACGTCGACGGTGACGAACACCGTGCCGGTCGGCACCGTGACGTTCCAGGTCGCCAGATCGCCGCCGCTGCTGCTCGTGTTGTAGCCGCAGCCGCCGCTGTCGCCCCAGCGCAACATGTTCGAGCCTTCGTGCGGCGTGATGTCGCTGTCGATCCACCAGTCGCCCGGCCAGTTGGTGACGTTGCTGGAGCTGTTCAAGCCGTTCATCAGCGCCGGCGTCGGGCACGGGCACGAGTCCGAGCCGTTGCAGTCCTGGTCGATGCCGTCGCAGTTGGTTTCAGTGGCGCCGGGGTGGATGGCGGCGCTGGCGTCGTTGCAGTCGGTGTTGTTGGCGACGTAGCCGCTGGGCGGCGTGCAGCCGGTGGCGGTGACCGCGACGTTGCCGTAGGTGTCGCCGTCGGCGTCGCGGTAGTAAGTGATGAGCACGCCTTCGTCGATGCTGCCGTTGCAGTTGTCGTCGACGCCGTTGCAGACCTCGGTGGCGCCGGGGTGGATCGCGGCGTTGCTGTCGTTGCAGTCGGTGCTGGTGGCGACGTAGCCGCTCGGCGCGCTGCAGGCTGTGGTGGCGAGCGCGGCGTTGCCGTAGCCGTCGCTGTCGGCGTCGCGGTAGTAGGTGGTGAGCACGCCCTCGTCGGTGCTGCCGTTGCAGTTGTCGTCCAGGCCGTTGCAGACCTCGGCGCTGGCGGCGACGTTGGCGTTGCAAACAAGCGCGCCGGCGGAGCACGCGACGGTGCCGGCGGCGCAGACGCCCAGCTTGCCGGTCGTGCAGACGCCGCCGCCGCCGGGGTTGCCCTCGTCGATGCTGCCGTTGCAGTTGTCGTCGATGCCGTTGCAGAC
>CAIPXZ010000728.1 GCA_903869075.1 uncultured Myxococcales bacterium
AGTTGCCGGCTCGGCGAATGCAACTGCTGGAAATGCAAGGCAGAGCGCGGCAAGAACGATGGAGCGGAGCGGCATCGCGGACCTCGGTCGCGGCGGTTGGCGACCGTCGGAGCGTGCGGCGTTCCGTCTGGCGCGTCAACGCTTGCGGGCGGGCGCGCGCGCATGCCACCATCGCGGTCGCGCGGCGCAGCGGCCGGCCAACCCCACCGGCGTCCCGACGCGGTCCAGACCGACACAACCCGCTGATTCCTGTGACTTTGCGAGGATCCCGACCCATGGCCCGCCGCCCGCACATCCTCATCATCGGCGGCGCCTCGGTGGACGCCCTGCGCGCGGGTGGCCAGCCGCTGTCGACGCCCGGTGGCGCGGCGCTGTACACGGCGATCGCTGCACGCAAGGCCGGCGCGGACGTGCGGTTCTTCGGCTTCAAGCCCGAGCCGCTGCCGGAGCTGTTCAAGGAGCCAGCGCGGATGGTCGACTGGGTCGGTCCGCCGTGCGCGCTGGACGACATCCCGCACTTTGAAATCATCTACGACGAGCGCGGCGATGCCCGCATGGGCGCGGCGTCGTGGGGCAAGGAAGACCAGCTGGACCCGTCCATGGTGCCGGACGCGCTGCTGGAAGGCGTTGATTACATTCACATCGCCGCGATCCACGACCCGGCGCTGCAGATGAAGTTCGTGCAGACGCTGCGGCGGCGGACCTCGGCGAAGCTGTCTGCCGGCACTTTTGGCTACATGGTGCACCGCGCGCCGGACGCGGTGCGCGCCTTGCAGGAAGCGACGGACCTGTTTTTTCTCAACGGCTTCGAGGCCGACGCGGTCTTTGGCCGCCAAGCGCCGACGGTGCGCCCGGGGCAGATCCTGGTGATTACCCGCGGCGCGGAAGGCGCGGACGTCTGGCAAGGCGACTGGTGTACGCGCGTGCCGTGCTACCCGGCGCAGCCGGTGGACCTGACCGGTGCAGGCGATTCGGTGTGCGGCGGCGCGCTGGCGGGGCTGATGGACGGGCTGCACCCGGTGCAGGCGGTGCAGCTGGGCGCGGCGGTGGCGGCGCTGACGATTGAGGCGCCCGGCATGACCGGGCTGCTGCGGGCGACGCGGATGGCGATTGTCCAGCGGCAGACGCACATCGCCGACGCGCGCGTGAGTGTGGACGAGACGCAGGTGGAGCGCATCGCGGCGATCCTCGCCGACCTGCCGCAGATCGCGCCTTTTGACTTTACCGGCCCGCACTTTCCGCCCGTCGGCGATCCGCTGGCGGTGCCGTGGTTCTTCGCGACGATGCTGCACCAGTTCGGCTTCTGGAGTCCGCGCGAGGGCCGCTGGGACCAGCCAATGCGGGCGAAACTGGACGGCGAGCTGCTGAAGGGCTCCGACTACGTCTTCGCGGCGTTTGCGCGGGTGCTCAAAGAAAATCCTGACTTGCTGGCGCCGCGGGCGCAGGCGACGCTGCGCTGGAGCGACACCGAAGAGACGTTTCGCGCTGACGACGGCAACGTGCCGGTGCCGGTGCTGGCCAACCACCACGCGCTGGCGCGGAGCTACGGCCGCGATTTGTGGGAGCTGGGCTGGACGCCGGAGCTGCTGGTGACGCTGGCGCAGGAAGCCGACAACCCGGTGGCGGCGCTGATCGACAAGCTGGACCACATCGCCGGCTACCGCGAAGACCCGCTGCGCAAGAAGTCGATGCTGCTGGTGGCGGCGCTGGGGCAGCGGCCGGAGCGGTTCCTGGACTTGGCCGATGGCCGCGACCTGGCGCCCATCATCGACTACCACCTGATGCGTTCGTGCCTGCGGACCGGGCTTGTGCGCGTGCACGACCCGGCGCTGCGGGCGACGCTGCTGGAGCGGCGGCTGTGCACGCCAGCAGACGAATTCGCCGTGCGCGCTGCGAGTTACGACGCGATTCAGCGGCTGTGCGCGCAGTCAGGGCGCGACGTCGGCACCGTGGACTATTTCTTCTTTGGCGCCCGCAAGCGCTGCCCAGAGCTGACCGAACCGCAGTGCGACAGCTGCCCGCTGGCGCCGGCGTGCGCGCAGGACAAGGCGCTGTTCCAGCCGGTGCTGCGGACGACCTTCTACTGACCGCGCCGGCCGTGACGGCCGTGCTGGCCCGCCGTGAGCCGCGCGAGATTCGCCGTTCTGCCGCGGCCGCAGCCGTCACGGGCAAGATCCCCTATTCCCTATCGCGCTAGTAGGTTATCCCCGCCGCTGCGGTTCTGGCACGCGCTTTGCACCGTGCTGGGCTGCGGCACAGCGTGGCCGCGGAGGATCGGCCGCGTGGACACAAGCGCTTTCACCCCCGGCGCCAGCTTGCTCGGCGGCGTCCTGCTGGGCGTGGCGACCGCGGCGCTGCTGCTGCTGAACGGCCGCGTGCTGGGTGTCTGCGGCGTCGTCGCCGGACTTTTGCGGCCGGTGCGTGGCGATACCGCGTGGCGTGTGGCGCTGGTGCTCGGGCTGCTGACCGCGCCATTTCTCGCCCACGCCATCGGCCTTCAGGCGCCCGCGCGCGTGGATGCGAGCTGGGCCACAACGCTCGGCGCCGGGCTCATCGTCGGCGTCGGCACGCGCTACGCCAACGGCTGCACAAGCGGCCACGGCATCTGCGGCTTGGCGCGCCTGTCGCCGCGCTCGCTCGTCGCGACCCTCTCGTTCATGGCGGCCGGCTTCGCGACGGTGTTCGTGACGCGGCACCTGCTGCCGCTGGCCTGAAGCCGAACCTTGCCGGAGCACACCGCCATGAACGAGCCTCGACCCCGCCGCTTCCTCCACTTGCTGACCGCTTGGGCGGCCGGCGCGCTGTTCGGCGTCGGGCTGCTGCGCGCGGGTATGGCCAACCCGGCTAAAGTCCTGGCATTTCTCGATCTCGCCGGCGCCTGGGATCCCTCGCTCGCGTTCGTCATGGTCGGCGGCATCGCCGTGGCGCTTGTCGCGTTCCAGGCCGCGCGCGGACGGACGACGAGCCTGCTCGGCGCGGTGATTCAGCTGCCGGTGCTGCGGGCAATTACGCCGCGGCTTGTGCTCGGCAGCGCGGCTTTTGGCGTCGGCTGGGGGCTCGCTGGCTTCTGCCCGGCGCCTGCCATCGTCGCCGTCGGCGCCGGCGAACCCAAAGCTTTTGCCTTTGTCGGCGCGATGTTGGCCGGCATGGCGCTCTACGAAATCCTCGACCGCCGGCCGGTCGCCGTCCCGTCCCCCGTCCCTCGCCGCGCGCCCGCGGCCATTGCCCTCACAGGAGCCACCGATGTCTGAACCGTACCAGCACCCGACAGCGCTCGGCGATGTCGCCGCCCGCCAGTTGGCCAACGCCACCAAAACGGCGGCGCAACTCACAACGATTACACCGCGTTGGCTGACGCACCTGCTGCAGTGGGTGCCGGTCGAGGCGGGCATCTACCGCCTGAACCGCGTCAAGGACGAGGACAACGTCAACGTCGACTGCGGCGGTCGCGATGAGCGCGAACTGCCGCAGACTTTCGTGGATTACGTTGAGAATCCGCGGGAATACCTGCTGACGGCGGTGAATACGGTGCTGGACGTGCACACCCGCGTCTCGGATTTGTACAGCAGCCCGTACAACCAAATCGCCGAGCAGCTGCGGCTGACGATTGAGACGATCAAGGAACGGCAGGAGTCCGAGCTCATCAACAACAAGGAATACGGGCTGTTGAGCAACATCGCGGCCAAGCAGCGCATCAAGCCGCTCGCCGGCGCGCCGACGCCGGATGATCTGGACGAGCTGCTGACCAAGGTCTGGAAAGAACCCGGCTTTTTCCTCGCGCACCCG